>NZ_JALGCN010000008.1:0-359646 GCF_038085055.1 Bradyrhizobium sp. ISRA442 | reverse complement strand
TGCGCGTTGATGTGCCCTCGCCCCTTGCGGGAGAGGCCAGCGACGCTGGCAGACGCGAACTCGTTTGGGTGAGCAGCGCCTGCAATTGCGATTATACCGTCGCGCCCTGCGCCTTCGGGCGGCGCAGATGCTCATCGAGCCGCGGCATGATCTCGACGAAGTTGCAGGGGCGCGTGCGGTAGTCGAGCTGGGCGGCGAGGATGCCGTCCCAGCCGTCGCGGCAGGCGCCAGGCGAGCCAGGCAGGCAGAAGATGTAGGTCGCGCCCGCGACGCCCGCCGTGGCACGACTCTGGATCGTCGACGTGCCGATCTTGGCGTGGCTCATCAAGTGAAACGCGATCGAGAAGCCGTCCATGCGCTTCTCGAACAGAGGCTCGACCGCCTCCGGCGTCACGTCACGCCCGGTGAAACCGGTGCCGCCGGTGGTGATGACGACATCGATGCCGGCGTCTGCGATCCAGCGGCGGATCACGGCTCGGATCGTCTCGACGTCGTCGGTAACGATCTCGCGGGCGGCGAGATGATGACCGGCAGCAAGGATCCGGTCGGCCAGCGTCTGGCCGGACTTGTCGTCGGCGAGCGAGCGCGTGTCGGAGACCGTCAGCACCGCGATGTTGAGCGGGATGAATTGCTTTGACTCGTCGATGGAAACCATCGTGACCTCCTACCTTTCTGCCAATCCTCCGACGTCATCCTGAGGTGCGCGCGCCAGC
Organism: Bradyrhizobium sp. ISRA442; assembly: GCF_038085055.1. Taxonomy (NCBI): domain Bacteria; kingdom Pseudomonadati; phylum Pseudomonadota; class Alphaproteobacteria; order Hyphomicrobiales; family Nitrobacteraceae; genus Bradyrhizobium; species Bradyrhizobium sp. ISRA442. The sequence continues at coordinate 358,933 of NZ_JALGCN010000008.1, read as the reverse complement.
GCGCCTCGAAGAATGGGCCCGGGATCATCATCCTCTAGGGCTCGCCAAGAGGCGAGCGCCTCAGGATGACGCCAACGCCAGCCTACAACGACCCGTTTCCGAACGTGTTGCAGGCTTCCACCGTGCCGCGCTGGTAGCCGGTCATGAACCAGCGCTTGCGCTGCTCGGCCGAGCCGTGGGTGAAGGAATCGGGCACGACGCGTCCCGTCGCCTGGCGCTGCAGCGTGTCGTCGCCGATCGCGCTCGCCGTGGTCAGCGCCGCGTCGATATCGCCCGGTTCCAGGAAGTTCGGACGCTTCTTCGCCTCGCGGTTGACCCAGACGCCGGACAGACAGTCGGCCTGCAGCTCCACCTTCACCTGGAGCGCATTGGCTTCAGCCTTGGAACCGACCTGCTGCTGCAGCCGCGTCACGCGCGGAATGATGCCGAGCAGGTTCTGGATGTGGTGGCCGGCTTCATGCGCGATGATGTAGGCCGTGGTGAAATTGCACGCCGACTTGCCCGAACAGCCGCGGAAGCGCGTCTCGACCTCGCGAAAGAAACCGGTATCGAGAAAGATCGTTCGGTCCGGCGGACAGTAGAACGGACCCATCGCCGACTGCGCCATGCCGCAGCGGCCACCATTGGTGGCGTTGCGGAACAGCACGATCTTCGGACCTGTGTAGGACTGGCCGCTGGCCTGGAAGATCTCGCTCCAGCGGTCGTCGATCTCGCCGAGGATGCCGGAGATCATGCTGCCCATCTCGTCGGTCGGCGCGCCGCGCTTGCCCGAGGACGCATGCCGATCGGTCTGGTAGGTCGGCGCACCGCCGCCGGAGAGGATCTCGGCGCCGCCGATCAGGATCCGCGGATCGATGCCGAAAGCGTAGCCGATCAGGCCGAGCACGATGATGGTGCCGATCCCGAGCCCGCCGCCGCCCATGGGAAGGCCGAACCCGCCGCCTCCGCCGCCGCCAAATCCACCACCTTCGTCGCGACGATCCTCGATGTCGTCGCTGCGGCGAAAGTCATCGTAACGCATGGCGGCCTTCCCTTAAGGTCCCTGATTTCGCTTCGTCGGCGCGCCGGAGCGCGAAAGTCCAACATGCGACAGACGTAGAATTTCCATTGTGTTAATCAATATCCCGCTCGGCAAAAATTGCCTAGTGCGACGGCGTGCCGGCGCCAGCAATTTTTTCCGACCTTCGTGCAATTTTTTCCGAGAGAAATTTGCAGGCGACGCGGCGGCCGCGACCCGAACGGATGCGAAATACACTGCAAAACACGGCGATTGCGCGCAACACGCCGCATGCGGCGCGCGATGCAGCGCCTGCTCACAAAAGCAGCGGGTTAAGTCGATTTTTACTTTGCGCCGTCAATGTAACGGCCAGTCGGTTGTTTGGTCCCGCGTCGCCGACAGCGTCGCCTGAGTCAGAGTTCTTGAGTCATGGTAGTGTCGCGTCGCGGGGCGTCTGCAAGGGCGCCCCGCACAAATTTTGAGTCTGCTTCGCATCACATCATCGTCGGCGATTGCGTCGCGGAGATGTCGAAGCTTCAGGCTGGCACCGTCGATCTGGTGTTCGCCGACCCCCCCTACAATCTCCAGCTCAAGGGCGATCTCAAGCGCCCCGACGAGTCGCATGTCGACGCCGTCGACGATGCCTGGGACAAGTTCGAATCGTTTTCGGCCTACGACGATTTCACCCGCGCCTGGCTGCTCGCCTGCCGCCGCGTGATGAAGCCGTCGGCGACGATCTGGGTGATCGGTTCCTATCACAACATCTTCCGCGTCGGCGCGATCATGCAGGACCTCGGCTTCTGGCTCCTGAACGACATCGTCTGGCGCAAGTCCAACCCGATGCCGAATTTCCGCGGCCGCCGCTTCACCAACGCGCACGAGACCATGATATGGGCCGCGCGCGACGAGAAGGCCAAAGGCTATACGTTCAATTACGAGGCGCTGAAGGCGGCCAACGAGGACGTGCAGGCACGTTCCGACTGGCTGATCCCGCTCTGCACCGGCGAGGAGCGTCTCAAGGACGCCGACGGCAAGAAAGTTCACCCGACGCAGAAGCCTGAGGGCCTGCTCGCGCGCGTGCTGCTATCGTCGTCGAAACCCGGCGATCTCGTGATCGATCCGTTCAACGGCACCGGCACCACCGGCGCCGTCGCCAAACGCCTCGGCCGCTCCTACATCGGCTTCGAGCGCGACAAAGTCTACGCCAAGGCCGCCGAAGCCCGCATCGACGCGGTCGAACCGCTGCCGGCGGACAGCCTCGCCCCGTTCATGACCGCGCGCGAAGCGCCGCGGGTGGCGTTCTCCGAACTGATCGAGCGCGGCATGATCATGCCCGGCACGAAACTGTTCGACGCCAAGAAGAAGCTCGGCGCGCTCGTCCGCGCCGATGGCGCCATCATGCTCGGCGACAAGGTCGGCTCGATCCACCGCATCGGCGCCGTCGCACAAGGCTCGGCCGCCTGCAACGGCTGGACCTATTGGCACGTCGAGACCAAGAAGGGCCTCAAGCTGATCGACGAGTTGCGCGCCGAGATCCGCGCCGGCATGGCGGCGGAGTAGCCTCCCTCTATATCGTCATTCCGGGTCGCGAGCACAGCGAGCGAGCCCGGAATCCATCGGGCCACGGCACAAGTGGCGGGCTCGAGGAGGCGCGCCCCGGAATGACAGGACTGGTTGAACGGCGCAGCCGCCGGGACTAGAATTAGCCCTCAGTTCTCGTCTTGATCGATCGATCCCGATGCGCCGTCAGTCCGAGACATTGCTGCTGCTGCCGCTCCTGCCGATCTTCCTCGCCGGCATGTTTCCGATGCTGCTGATCGGACTATTGGGATTTTTCGGGCTCGCTTTGTTCGGTGTGCTGCTGCTCTGCGCCGGGCTCGCCTGCGGCAACGAAGCCCACGACACCTTCCATCACGATGTCATCGTCCACGGCTACGCGCGGGGACCGGAGCGCGCTGCGCAGGCCTCCAGCATGCACGCCGCGACGCGGCTGGCGCTGTGGGTGGAGGCCATTGGCCTCACCCTCATCATCGCGGCGGTGATCGGCTTCCTCTGCGCCGGCTGATCTGCGCGGTGCGCAGACGCCGCCCGGCAAACTCGCCGGTTGTGCTGCCCCTGAGGCTTCGGCAAGAGAAGCCGCCCAGCGGCAATCACGCTGCGTTCGATCTCGGCAACAGACAGGAAAGATGCTGATGCTCAAATTCTACTTCAACGGATCGCCGAACCCGACCAAGGTCGCGCTGTTTCTGGAGGAAGCCGGACTGCCTTTCGAGCCGGTCGCGGTCGACACCCGCAAGGGCGAGCAGTTCAAGCCGGAATTCCTCAGGATCAATCCGAACGCCAAGGTGCCGGCGATCGACGATGACGGCACGTTCGTGTTCGACTCGAACGCCATCCTGCTCTACCTCGCCGAGAAGACCGGCAAATTCCTGCCCGGCCCCGCCGTCCGCGGCCAGACGCTGTCATGGCTGATGTTTGTCGCCACCGGCCTTGGGCCCTATTCGGGTCAGGCCGTGCACTTCAAGCACTTCTCGCCCAAGGACCAGGACTACGCGCATAACCGCTATCAGTTCGAAGGCCATCGCCACTACCAGATCCTCGATGATCATCTCGCCAAGCACCGCTACATGGTCGGCGATGCCTACTCCATCGTCGACATGGCGTTGTGGGGCTGGGCGCGTATGGCCGCCTTCGTGCTCGGCGAGGACGCGCCGGGCAAATATCCGAACGTCAAGCGGCTGGTCGACGAGATCTCGGCGCGTCCTGCGGCTGCGCGCGCCATCGGGCTGAAGGACAAGTTCACCTTCAAGGCCGAGATGGACGACGAGGCCCGCCGCAACATGTTCAAGCACATGGCGACAAAGGTAGCGTGATCGCGACTTCTCGTGTGGAAGGTCCACGCGCACGCGCGTGGACCTTTGTTTTCGGATGCCCGCGCTGGTCAGGCAGCGTGGACCGAGTTCAGGAACTTGCTGACCTCAAGCTTCAGACGGCTGCTGTCGGCCGATAGCGAGCGCGCCGCCGACAACACCTGCGACGAGGCCGAGCCGGTCTCGGACGCGCCGCGCTGCACGTCGCCGATGTTGGTCGAGACCCGCTGCGTGCCGTGAGCCGCCTGCTGGACGTTGCGCGAGATCTCCTGCGTCGCGGCGCCCTGCTCTTCCACGGCGGCCGCGACCGCCGACGAGATTTCCGACAGCCGCTCGATGGTGTCGCTGATCTCCCGGATCGAGCCGACCGATTCCTCCGTCGCAGTCTGGATCCCCGAGACCTGCTGGGCGATCTCGCCGGTGGCCTTCGCGGTCTGCTCGGCGAGCGCCTTGACCTCGGAGGCGACGACGGCGAAGCCGCGCCCAGCCTCGCCCGCGCGCGCCGCCTCGATGGTGGCGTTGAGCGCCAACAGATTAGTCTGTCCGGCGATCGTGCTGATGAGCTCGACCACATCGCCGATGCGCGCCGCCGCTTTGGAGAGCTCGCCGACCCGTTCGTTGGTCCTGATCGCCTGGCTGACAGCCTCGCCGGCGATGCGGGCGGATTCCTGCACCTGGCGGGCGATCTCGCTCACCGAGGAGGAGAGCTCTTCGGTCGCCGAGGCAACCGCCTGCACGTTGGCCGAAGCCTCCTGCGAGGCGGCGGCGACTTCCGTCGACAGGTCCTGAGCGCGTGATGCGGTTGCCGTCAACGTCCCAGCGGAGGCCTCCAACTCGCCGGAGGCCGACGACACGGTGTCCACGATCTCGCCGACGGCACGTTCGAACTGACCGGCGAGCTTAACCATATCGGCCTTGCGCTGCTCGGCTTGACGCGCCTCGAACTCCGCCTGCTCGCGGCGCAGGCGTTCGGTCTCGACCATGCTGTCCTTGAACACCTGGATCGCCTTGGCCATGTCCCCGATCTCGTCGGCCTTGCCGCGGCCGGGAACTTCGACCTCGAGATCGCCGCCAGCGAGCAGCCCCATCGCACGCGTCATCGAAGTCAGCGGCCCGACGATGCTGCGGGCGATCAGGAACGCGACGATGGCGCCGAACAGGATGGCAAGGCCGCCGGCGATCTCCTGAACCGACGTGGTTCCGGCGATCACGGCTTCGGCATTGGCGCGCGAGTCCCGGTAGTCCGTCTTCAAGGTGGTTTCCGCAAGCTTAAGCTTGCCGATGCTCTCGACGATGAGCGGGGCGAGGTTATTGTGGTAGATCTCGTCGGCCTGAAGCATCGCGGCGGAGGTCGTCTCGAACGCGGACTTGTAGATTCCGAGCGAGGTCTTCACCGGCGCGAGCGCGGCCCGCAGCTCCGCCGGCGGTGAGCCCTTTTCGATCGCTGCGAGCCGTTGCGCTGCCCTGTCCGCATTCGTCCTGAAATTCGCAGGTCCCTTGGTGTCGCGCAGGGCCAGAAAACGCCAGTTTGCAATTTGAACAAGAAGGATCCTGGATTCGAGGTCCGCGACGAGGGCCGCGGTGTCCTCATCGGCGGATGCGCGCGCCGCATCGACCAGCTTGCCCATCTTGACGGTCAGTTCGTCACCGCTCGGCAGCAGCGACGCCTTGCCCGTTCGCGCCTCATTGACGGCGTCGCCGAGATTGTCACGCAGGCTGCGCATTTTGGCGATGTCGTCGATGAGACCGTTGTAGAGCTTCCGCCGCTCCTCGGAGAGCGTACCCTTCGCGCCAACCTGCAATAGCTCGATCGCCGCGGCCTCCCGTTCTGCCGCCTCCCTCATCGCCGGCTCGTTCGCGTCATAAATGTATCGCAAGTTCGCCCGCTGGATGGCTTGCAGATGGGTCGATATCTCCAGTACCCGCGCGGTGCTGTCGGAAAGCGCGGATTGTCTGGCGACCTGATCCTGGACCGCCCGCAAATTCCAGACCGCGACCAAGGCCATTGTCAGGCCCACCACCGCGAGCGCTGCGAAGCCGGCGTAAAGCCGGCCCCTGATCCCTAAACGAAAGTTCAGCATTTCCACTGTCCACCCAGAAGCGCAGAGATTTGAGTGGCCGAACGATTCTGGAGATCGCAGGCGGCCGCCCCGGCAGCCACGTCTCACATATCAGGCGATTCATGCTGCGCTTCGCCACATTGATGGACACTTGTTAATTGCGCCCTTCCATTTCTTCGCGCGGGCACGCATTGGGCAGGAAAACTCTGCTGATCTTGTAATCATTTGCGCAATTGTTCGGCAGTGCAGCCCTGGGCAAGATGGCGGCGAGCGCGCCTTTCTGACCGCGCTCGCCTCGGCGATCAGACCGCGGCGCCCTCACCCGGAAAACGCCCCAGCGCCCTCTCGGTCAAAACCGAGTCGCAATACTCTCTGATCTCCTTGATCTTGCCGCCCTCTAGGCGGAACACCAGGCAATAGTCGTTGTCGTAGCGCACGCCCTCGGGCGTGACGTTGTCGCCCTTGGCCTCCACCACGACGATGTCGCCGTCGGCGATGAAGCTGTGGGCGACCGTGCGCGTCCGGTCGCGAAGCCGCGTGCGCACATAGCCGTGGAGATCGTTGAGGATCGACTCCTTACCCGAGAAGGTGCGCGACCAGGAATATTGCCCGGTCACGACCCATTTGGCGTCGTCGGCGAGGCTGGCGGTGAATAGCGCACGGTCGCGCGCGGCCGGATCGGGGTTCGCGGCGGCGGCGAAAATGTCCTGCATCAGTTTCTTGTTGGTTGCGGCGCTCATGGCAGCATCTCCGTTGGTGGGAAACACGGAGATCATCGCCGCGGGATCGAAATTCTTCAAATCGATAGCGAATATGATATCTATTCGGCTCATGAATTTGAATTCGCTTGACCTCAATCTCCTGACCGCGCTCGACGCGCTGCTGCGCGAGGCCAATGTCAGCCGCGCCGCTTTGAGGATCGGCCTGTCGCAGCCGGCGACCAGCCACGCGCTGCAGCGCCTGCGCGACATCTTCGGCGACCCGCTTCTGGTGCGCACCGGTTCGCGCATGGAGCTGACGCCGCGGGCCCAGGCGTTGCGCGCACCCCTGGTACAGGCGCTCGACCAGGTGCGCGGGCTGTTCGTGGCCGAGGACTTCGATGCGGCCCGCAGCGAGCGGCAGTTCCGCCTGATGATGCCGGATCTCGCGGTCGAGCTTCTGATGCCGCCCTTGATGGAGAAGGTCACGCGCCTTGCGCCCAATGTCCGCATCGACGTCGTGCCGTGGCGGGGGCCGGCGATCTTCCACGCCGAGTTCGCCCGCACCATCGACCTCGTGATCTCGATCGGCAACGCCTTCAAGGGATTTCACCGCCAGCTTCTCTATACCGACAGCGATGCACTGGCGGTGCGGCGCGGCCATCCCCTGGGAGCGAAGCTGAAGCGGCGCGAGACCTTCCTCGCAGCGCGCCATGTCGGCGTGATCATCCGCGGCCAGGCCGAAGACCTGATCGACACCTGGCTGCGCGCCAAGGGTATCGAGCGGCACATCGCGCTGGTCGTGTCAGGCTATCTCGAGGCGCTGCATGTCGCCGCCCGCACCGACCTCGTCGCCTTCGTGCCGCGCCGGCTGATTGCGGCCCTGTCGAAACAGCTCGGGCTAGCCGCGGTGACGCCGCCGCTCGACCCCGGCATCGACGAGCAGTTCATGTTCTATCCGACCCGCGCGCAGATGGACCCCGGCTCGATCTGGCTGAGGCGCCTGATGCTGGAGACAGGACGGGAGTTGGAGAAGAAAGCTTCGTAGGGGGTTAGCCCTGCGGCTGCGCGAAGCGCAGTCCGCTGGGCGTAACCCACCGCAGGTCTATCCGCGTGGAAGCTAAAAGAGGTGGGTTACGCTTCGCTACCGACCCTACGATCGCCGGAACGACACCGAGTTTGTTACGCCTTCTGCGCGTCCATCACCTTGCGCACGGCGGGCCGGTCGGACATCCGCTTGAAATGGTCCGCGACCTTCGACGTGGCGTTGATGTCGACACCGTCGCCTTCGAGCCAGAGCGACAGCGTGTAAAGATAGGGATCGCAGATCGTATACTGCTCGCCCATCACCCACGGCCCCCTCAACATCTTCTGCTCGATCAGGGAGAAGCAGGCGCCCATGGTCTTCGGGATCATCTGCTTCATATCGGCGAACGAGCTCTCTTCGGTCGCCCAACGTGCGCCGCGCATCTTGTGGGCATGCGCCACGTGCACGGTCGAGCAGAGATAGGAGTTGAACGACTGCACCTGCGCAAATGCAAAGGCGTCGTCGAGCGGCGCAAGCTTCGCCTTGGGAAAGGTTTGCGCGATGTAGGCGAGCATTGCCGGCGTCTCGGTGAGGACGCCGCGATCGGTCAACAGCGCCGGCACGCGGCCTTTCGGATTGATCGCGAGGTAGTCCGGGCTGTTCTGCTGGTTGGCCTTGAAGTTCAGTCGTTCGGCCGTGTAGTCGGCACCGACCTCTTCCAGGGCGATGTAGGTGGCGAGCGCGCAGGTGCCGGGGGCATAGTAGAGCTTGAACATGTCGGACCTCGTGAGAAAGGGAGAAGGTAACGGCCGCGCACCGCCGCGTCCATAGGGCTCTCTTCGCAGTTGCCCACGGCCGCCTCCTCATGCGAAGACCCGCCAATCGGAGGGGGATTTGTCATGACCGCACTCATCGCCGGTGGCGGCATCGGCGGGCTGACGCTTGCGCTCAGCCTGCACCAGATCGGCGTTCCCGCAAAAGTGTTCGAGAGCGTGGCCGAACTCCGGCCGCTCGGCGTCGGCATCAATGTGCTGCCGCATGCGGTGCGCGAGCTGATCGAGCTCGGACTGATGGACAGGCTCGATGCCAGCGGCGTGCGCACCCGCGAGCTCGCCTACTTCTCCAAGCACGGCAGGCCGATCTGGAGCGAGCCGCGCGGATTAGAGGCCGGCTACAAATGGCCGCAATTCTCGATCCATCGCGGCACCCTCCAGCAGCTCCTGCTCGACACCGCGATCGAGCGGCTCGGCCGCGACAACATCCTCACCAGCCATCATCTGACCGGCTGGAGCGAGACCGCCAACGGCGTGCGCGCCGACTTCATCGACCGGGCGACCGGCAAGCCCGCCGGCAGTTACGAAGGCGCGATCCTGATCGCAGCCGACGGCATTCATTCCGCCGCACGAGAAAAGCTCTATCCGCAGGAGGGGCCGCCGATCTGGAACGGCCGCATCCTCTGGCGCGGCGTGACGCCGGCAAAGGCGTTCCTGACCGGCCGCACCATGATCATGGCCGGCCACGAGATCCTGAAGTTTGTCTGCTATCCGATCAGCAAGGAGCCGGACGCCGCAGGCAACCACCAGATCAACTGGGTCGCCGAGCGGCACATGCCGCCGACCTATCAGTGGCGGCGCGAGGACTATAACCGCACCGCGCGCCTGGAAGAATTTTTGCCGTGGTTCGAGAGCTGGCAGTTCGATTGGCTCGACGTGACCGGCCTGATCCGGAACTGCCCGCACGCCTACGAATATCCGCTGGTCGACCGCGATCCGGTATCGCAATGGACCTTCGGCCGCGTCACGCTGATGGGCGATGCCGCGCATCCGATGTACCCGATCGGATCGAACGGCGCCTCGCAGGCGATCCTCGATGCCCGCGTCATCACCCGCGAGATCTTGGCGCACGGCCCGACGCAAGGAGCGCTAGAGGCCTATGAGGCCGAGCGCCGGCCGGCGACCACCGACCTCGTCCTGCTCAACCGCAAGAACGGCCCCGAGCAGGTGATGCAACTCGTCGAGGAGCGCGCGCCCGACGGCTACAACGTCGTCACCGACGTGCTGTCCCAGCAGGAGCTGGAGGACATCGCCGCGAATTACAAGCGCGTCGCCGGCTTCCAGGTCGAAGCGCTCAACGCCAAGCCGCCGATCGTGCCGCGGCCGGATGGAAAACGCGTGAGGGCTTAGAAGATCAAGGTTGGTGACGCACTGACGCTGCACCCTCTCCCTGTGGCCCCTGTTGGAGAGGGTCAGCCTCGCGGAACGCGAAGCTGGGGATCTGACCGGCGCCGGACTGCTGGGCCTCGTGGCGTGGATAGGTCCGATGTCACGGTTTGACCGGACCTGCCTCGTGCGGGCCTTGGACCGCCGCTTTTGAGACCCATAGCGGTCTCGATGCCCGAGTTGGAAACACGCTCAGCTTCGGCCGTACCGCATTGGTTTCATCAAATGGTCTAAAAATTTTAAGCGTGGCACGCGAAGGCTGAAGATGCCACTAAAACCATTGACTACGTCAAAATAGGTACATTGATCAGAGGTAACAACGATATTACGATACAACCGGATTTGCAGCCATTTTGGCTAGGCCGCTTTTGCGATCCGAAGACTCTTTGCTGTCAATTTGCTTCCCGACCAAATTGTAGTTTTGTTTTTTTGGGGAGAACAGAAGTGGCGTGGAGTAGAGTTCTTTGCTTTACCGATCCACTGGCGTGCCAGGCAGCCTTCCCGTATTCCGACATAGAAATACTTCCCACGACGAAAGAGTTTCGGATCGACATGACCCAGGTCGCCCTGAGCCGGCTCTGGTTGCAACGTACTCACTTATCCTCGCCAACTGTCAGCACCGCCACAAGCAAGCCTGGTCGGCGATCGATCGGCTTTCTTACCGAGTCCAATTTGTCACCCTACCATCACTGTGGAATTGAGGTCATGCCCGGTGACATCATTGACAACACGCTTGAAGCCGAGCATCGACGATGCGGCCCTGGTCTTGACTACGGCGCGATGTCCATCCCCACCGACGAGCTCGATACTGCAGTCGAAGCCATAATTGGCTGCGAGTTGATGGAAAAGTCAGAACGGCACATTTTTCGTCCACCCCCTCATTCGATGTCACGACTGCTGAAGTTACACCGGGCGATCGGACAGCTCGCATGCGACACTCCCGATATTTTGCAACTGCCGGAGGTGCTTCGCGCGCTGGAGAATGAATTCGTGCACGTCATGGTCAGATGCCTCGCCGATACGGTCGACGCAAAGACCAGCACTCGCGGCCGAGGCCATAATGCTATCATGGCGCGGTTCGAGGAGTTTCTGGAGGCAAATCCCGACCGGCCGCTCTATCTCACCGAAATCTGTGCAGCTATTGGTGTCGCGGAGCGAACGCTTCGCGCCTCCTGCGAAGAGCATCTGGGCATGGGACCGATCCGTTTTCTCACCCTCCGTCGAATGCACCTCGTGCATCGCGCGTTGCTAAGCGCGGTTCCATCGACGTCAACCGTCACGCAGATAGCTACCGACCATGGCTTTTGCGAGCTTGGCCGCTTTGCGGTGGCGTATCGCGCCGCGTTCGGAGAGTCGCCGTCCGAGACCTTGAGGCGCCCCACGCAGCAGATTGCGATCCACCTCAATCGCCCATCATCACTCGTGGCCGCTGAGGCCAACGCATAGTCTTGCAAATGGGGGCCTCTTTGCGAAGTCTGCTTGTGGGCCCTCAGCGGCGGAAATCCATGTCGGCTTACACGGCATCGTGCAGGACGGCTTCGGGTCAGAATTGGGAAGAGCTCACGTTGAGCAAAACGAGTCCGCTCCTGCTTTGAATGATGACGCGCCGCATTTGCGACGCAGCAATTGCATCGTCAGCGGGTGCGACGACCATCAATGCGTGATACGCTGTGTCCCGTCGTCCTCAAGATGCAATGAGGATCGAATGAAGCGGCGGGAGTTCATAGCGGGCACTGCGGCGCGTTCGTTTTGCCACGATATTCGCGCGCGCAAGGAAAACGCCGCCGGCTTGGTTTCCTTGCCGTAGGTGATGGCAGCGGGAAGGTCCTCAATCAAGCGCTACTCGTCCGCGCCGACGAGGTCATCGAATGATGTCGGCTTCCGGCCCCGACTAGGACCTCCGGCGATGTCCGCTGTCGCGCCGCAGTTGGAGGCATAGCGGACATCAATGCGCCTGATCCAGGCCGCCCTCATCTCAGGAGATTGGGATCACGGATGGGCATTCGCGTCATCCGACGAGCCGCCCGGCGGCCCGTCCGCCCGAATTCAGGCCCGGTAGAGCCACGGCGCGACGCCCGTTTTCCCGTTAGGCGGATCAGGCCCTAACCCGATTTCGCCTTTCACCTAGTCGTGAGTTGGGTCCGCTGCCTGCGCGGGTCTACATCAGAAGTGGGTTGATCGAGACGGTCTCTCGCGCCACGAGCGCCACAGGAGCAGGCCGACAGTGCCAGTGCCCGACGGGGCCAGCGCCGACAGTGCCAGCGTCCTTGCGGCCAGAGAAAGCGAGCATCAACCTCCGCGCCCCACGCGGCGCAAGCGCTTGCGTCCGCGAGTCGGGCGCGGTTGTTTGATAGGCCGTTTTCGTGATGATCCTGTAGGCCTTCGCGAGCCGCTTGCGGGTGGCGCGACGTGATGGCGCCTGAGCGCGCGCACCACGCCTATGTGAGCTTGTCATGAGCGAAAGCATCTCATCGGTATTGCTCGATGCGCACCGCGCAAGAAGGCAAGGTCTCAACGCTATCGCGCAGCGACAACGCGCCCGGCTTGGCGAGGCCGTCGCCTTCGCTCGCACCAACTCGCCCTATTATCGCGAGCTCTATCAGGGTCTACCGGAGCGGATTGAGAGTTCGTCCGTGCTGCCGGTGGCTAATAAGCAAGAGCTGATGCGTCATTTTGACGACTGGGTCACCGATCGCGAGGTTAGTTTCGCGGCAGTGCGGGCGTTCGTCGATAACCCTGAGCTGATCGGACAACGCCTCCTTGGCAAATATTCAGTGGCAACCACCTCGGGCACCACCGGGACACCTGGAATATTCCTGTTGGACAAGCACAATTGGACGGTCACACTTGCGTTTTCGCTGCGCATGATGATCGGCGCGCTTAGCGCCAGCGAGATATTCTGTCTCCTCGTCCGCGGCGGCCGCACGGCTTCGGTGCTGGCGATGGGGGGCCACTACATCGGTGCAGCCAGCTTTGCTGCGATCCGCGCAAATTGGTCGGCCCGACGATTCCGGGCGCTCCCGGCGCAGGCCCCGTTGCGGAATCTGGTCACCGAACTCAATCGGTTCCACCCGGCTCTGCTTATCGGATACGCCGGCGTCATGGCGCTATTGGCCGCCGAGCAGGATGCGGGTCGCCTGCATATTCGGCCGGTGCTGGTTCTTCCGACCTCGGAAGGGCTTTCGCAGGACGGATACGACCGGATCGCAAAGGCATTCCACGCCAAGGTCCGGACCGTTTACGTCGCGACGGAATGCCTGTTCATGGCTATCGGCTGTGAACACGGTTGGCATCATGTCAACAGCGATTGGGCGATTCTCGAACCCGTCGATGCGAGCTATCAGCCGGTTCCGCCCGGCGAGGAGGCGCATACGGTCCTCGTGAGCAACCTCGCCAATCGCGTGCAGCCGATCCTCCGCTACGATCTCGGCGACCGCATCCTGCAACGACCTGATCCCTGTCCTTGCGGCAACCCACTTCCGGCGATCCGCGTGCGGGGCCGCGCTGCCGACATCCTCACGTTTCCAACCGAGCGCGGCGAGAAAGTCGCAATGCCATCGCTCGCGCTTGAGATCGATCATGTACCCGGCGTGGAGCTGTTTCAGATCGTGCAGACAGCGCCGACACAATTGCGCGTTCGCCTCCATCCCGCAGCCGACGCTGACCCAAACCGGGTTTGGCGGGCGGTGCATTCCGAATTGACCAAGCTGCTGAATGAGCATGGGCTTGGTCAGGTGTCTGTTGAGTTGGCCGCCGAACCACCAGTCCCATCTTCCGCCGGAAAATACCGCACCGTCATCCCACTGGTTCTGAGTGCTTGAAGACGCCGATGGGTGGACAACGATTATCCCCTCCGCCTCAGCGCACGACCCTTGCCGCCTCGAGCAGGCGCTCACTCGCGGTTGCAGTCGCAAGCAGCGTGCCATCCTCGGCCATCAGCTTGCCCTCGACGAAGGCGATGGTCTTGCCGAGCTGCGTCACAGTCGCCTCGCCGATGATCGGCCCGGGCTTTGCGGGGCTAAGAAAGTTCACGGTCATGCTGATGGTAGTGGTGTAGAGCCGGCCTTCGCTCATCACGAGCACCGCGGGGCCCATGGTGTCGTCGAGCATGGCCGAGAGCATGCCGCCCTGGATGAAGCCGGCCGGGTTGCAGAACTCGGATTTTCCGTCAAAGGAAAGCCTGATCCAGCCCTGCTCTGGGCGAGCATCGAGCAGGCGCCATCCCAAAAGCTCGGCGCAGGGCGGCCTGGGAAAGTTATCGAGCGCGGTCTTGACCATGCGAAGCCTCCGTTGCCGCTCGCTGGTAACGCAAGCCTGCTGACAGCCTGATGTCAGCAGCATGGGCGGCTACAGGTCCAGTCCGTGCGCAATCACCTTGCGCATAACATTGGGCAGCGCTTCGCTCGCAAGGGTCGCAATCGGCACCCAGCGCATGCCGTCCGGCGCCCGCGCACGAATCTCGGCGCGCGCAGTGTAGACCACGAGCTCCAGCGGAAAATGCGTGAAGACGTGGGTGACGACGCCGAGCTTGCGCTGCCAGCGCGAAAGCCCCTTCAGCTCCGGCGCCTGCTCTTTCGCCGCCTTGTCGTCCTGGCCGGCGAGCCAGTCCGAGCCCGGCACCTCGGTCATTCCGCCGAGCAATCCCTGCTCCGGCCGGGTGCGGACGAGGAGTTCGTCGCCACGCGTGACGACGAAGGCTGCGCCGCGCCGCAACGTCCCGCTCTTCTTCGGCGCTTTGCGTGGAAACGTCTCCTGCGTTCCTTGTGCGCGCGCCGCGCAATCATCGTTGAGCGGGCAGAGCGAGCAGGCCGGCTTTTTCGGCGTGCAGATCGAAGCGCCGAGATCCATCAGCGCCTGTGCGCTGTCGCCGGCGCGAGACTTCTCGTCACCGGCGCGCGAGTCGGCAAGGAGCGTCGCTGCCAGTTGCTGGATCAGCGGCTTGGCCTGCGGGAGTTCCTCTTCGACTGCAAAGAGCCGCGACACCACCCGCTCGATATTGCCGTCGACCGGCATGGTTCGGCGATCGAACGCGATCGCTGCGATCGCGGCCGCCGTGTAGGGCCCGATCCCCGGCAGCGCGCGCAGCCCTTCCTCGGTTTCGGGAAACACGCCGCCATGATCGCGCGTCACGGCGACCGCGCAAGCGTAAAGGTTGCGTGCGCGCGAGTAATAGCCGAGCCCGGCCCACATCCGCAGCACGTCGTCGAGCGAGGCTCGCCCCAGCGCCGTGACATCCGGCCAGCGCGCGACGAATTTCTCGAAATAGGGCCCGACCGCCTTCACGGTGGTCTGCTGCAGCATGATCTCCGACAGCCAGACGCGGTAGGGATCCGCGGCATCGCCCGGCGCCGCGCGCCAAGGCAGCCTGCGGCGGTGACGGTCGTACCACGCGAGCAGCGCCAGGGGGCGTGCCAAACGTTCCGGCTCGACTGGTTCCGACTTCGCCTTTAGGGTGGCTCTGAGGTTCATGTCGCCACTGTAACGGGCTGGCGCCGATCTCTCCACGTCATGCCCGCGCTCGTCGCAGGCATCCACGTCTTTCTTCTCGCAAGGCTCCGGGATTTCTGACCGACTACACACGGTGCTATAAGGCCCCATGTCCAAACCCGGCCCTGTCATCGCAAAGCCGCTTTCGATTCTCCTCAACGACGTCTTTGCCGAGGCCTATGCCAGGCAGGGCTTTGCCGCGCGCGAGCTGGTGACGCGGTGGGCGCAGATTGCCGGGCCGGAGATCGCAGCCCACGCGGAGCCATTGAAGATGCAATGGCCGCGCCCGGTGGAGGGCCAGCCGCAGGAGCCGGCAACGCTGGTGCTGCGGGTCGAGGGGCCGATGGCGCTGGAAATTCAGCACTCCGCGGACGTCATCCTGGAGCGGGTCAACCGCTTCTTCGGCTGGAGTGCGGTCGGCAAGCTCGCTTTCCGCCAGGCCCCCCTGTCGCGGTCCCGGCGACCGGTGCGGCCCGGCCCGCCGGACCCGAAGGCGGTCGCCAAGATGGCGGAGAGCCTTACCGACATCGAAGATGAACAGTTGAAGACGGCGCTGGCGCGCCTCGGGGCCGCAATCAAGCGAAATTGAGCCTTATTGCGCCGGCAATCTGGACCCGTCCTTGCGCCTCGCCATTGCCTCAAACGACATTTCAAGCTAGCGACAGGCCGCCCGAGAAGGGAACCTTGATACGAACTTTGGGCGAGACCACGCCAACCCGGGAGCCGACCTTGATCATCACCCGCCGCGCCTTCACCACGATGCTGTCGCTGACCGGGCTCGCCGCGCTCGCCGGGCTCTCGCCGCTGCGGTTCATCTCCGAGGCCATGATCCCTGAAGCAAAGGCGCAGACCGCCGCCGATGTGGCCAAGCCGGTGTCGCTGCCCGACATGGCGCTGGGCCCGGCAGACGCCGCCGTCACCATCACCGAATACGCCTCGATGACCTGCCCGCACTGCGCCGCCTTCAACGAGCAGGTGTTCCCCAAGATCAAGAAGGAATACATCGACGCCGGCAAGGTGCGTTACATCTTCCGCGAGTTCCCGCTCGACATCAAAGCAGCCGCCGGCTCGATGCTGTCGCGCTGCATCGCCAATGGCGACGCGCCGAAATATTTTGCGGTCACCGACATGCTGTTCCGCCAGCAGAGCGACTGGGTGACGAAGAACACCACCGAGACGCTGACGCGGATCGGCAAGCAGGCCGGACTCACTCAGCAACAGGTCGAGGCCTGCCTGAAGGACCAGGCGCTGCTCGACAAGATTGCCGCAGACCAGAAATATGCCAGCGATGTGCTGAAGGTCGATTCGACGCCGACCTTCTTCATCAACGGTGAGAAGATCAAGGGCGAGGCCTCGTTCGAGGAATTCGCGAAGAAGATCAATCCGCTGCTCAAGAGCTGATTTGAGCGCTGATTCGCACGCACGAAGCCTGATTCGCGCGGCTGTCGCCGCATCATTCCCGGCACAAATCCCTTGGGAAAAGCGGCTTTCGCTGGTTGCCCTCGCGGCACGGCGCGGCCATTGTCCAGCCGCATGAGCCGCCTTACGCGACTCGTCCAGACAGCGACATTGCCTTCCATGGTATTGTCCCGGCAGGGAGATTCGCGCCCTGTCAACAGAGATGCGTGTTTATGAAGATCACTCGCCTGCGCCTTCATGGCTTCAAGTCGTTCGTTGAGCCCACCGACTTCGTGATCGAGGCCGGCCTGACCGGCGTGGTCGGACCCAACGGCTGCGGCAAGTCGAACCTCGTCGAAGCGCTGCGCTGGGCGATGGGCGAGACCTCGCACAAATCGCTGCGCGCCGCTGACATGGATGCGGTGATCTTCGCGGGCTCCGGCAACCGCCCGGCGCGCAACCACGCCGAAGTGACGATGACGATCGACAATGCCGATCGCACCGCGCCGGCGGCGATGAACGACAGCCAGCTTCTGGAGATCTCCCGCCGCATCGAACGCGAGGCGGGCTCGGTCTATCGCATCAACGGCCGCGACGTCCGCGCCCGCGACGTGCAGATCCTGTTCGCCGACGCCGCCACCGGCGCGCGGTCGCCGGCCCTCGTCCACCAGGGCAAGATCGGCGAGATCATCCAGGCCAAGCCCGAGCAGCGCCGCCGCGTGCTGGAGGACGCCGCCGGCGTCGCCGGCCTGCACGCCCGCCGCCACGAGGCCGAGCTGCGGCTGAAGGCCGCCGAAACCAATCTCACCCGCGTCGAGGACGTGATCGGCCAGCTCTCCGGCCAGATGGAAGGCCTGAAGAAGCAGGCCCGCCAGGCCGTGCGCTATCGCGAGGTCGCGGCGAAGGTCCGTAAGGCGGAGGCCACGCTGTTCCATCTGCGCTGGATCGCGGCCCATGCCGAGGTCAACGATTCCGGCCAGACCCATGATCTCGCCGTGCGCGAGATGGCCGAGCGCACCCAGCATCAGGCGGAAGCCGCCCGCATCCAGGCGATCCGGGCTGCCGAGATGCCGGCGCTGCGCGATGCGGAAGCGCGTGCCGCGGCCGGCCTGCAGCGGCTGACCAATGCCCGCGAGATGCTCGACCGCGAGGAAGAGCGCGCCAAGGAGCGCGTCGCCGAGCTCGAGCGCCGGCTGACGCAGTTCGAGGGCGATATAGCCCGCGCCCAGCAGCAGACCATGGATGCGGACGTCGCGCTGCAGCGGCTCGACACCGAAGACGCCGAGCTGAAGGAAGAGATCAAGTCGCGCGTCGAGAAGCGCTCCGGCGTCGATGAGCGCGTGTCAGAGGCTGAGGCGACGCTCGCCGAAGTCGAGCAGCAGTTCGCCGAACTCACCACCTCGCTCGCCGACCTCACTGCCAAGCGCAACCAATTAGAGGCCAACGTCCGCACCCATCGCGACAAGCTCGCCCGGCTCGACCAGGAGATCGCCAATGTCGCGGCCGAGGAGCAGAAGCTCGCGGAGGAGACCGGCGGTTTCGGCGATCTCGACGAGCTGACCGCGGCGGTCGAGAACGCGGAACAGACGCTTGCAGCTTCGGAAGCCGCTGCCCAAGCGAGCGAAGCCGCCCACGTCGCCGCGCGCCAGACGCTGGAATCCTCGCGCTCGCCGCTGAATGAGGCCGACAAGCGGGTACAGCGGCTCGAGACCGAGGCGCGCACGATCTCCAAGATCGTCAACGGCGAGACCAAGAACCTGTGGCCGCCGATCATCGACGGCATCACCGTCGACAAGGGCTTTGAAAAGGCGATCGGCGCCGCGCTTGGCGACGATCTCGATGCGCCGGTCGATCCGTCGGCGCCGATGCGCTGGACCAATGCCGGCGTCACCGAAGGCGATCCGGCGCTGCCCGACGGCGTCGTGCCGCTCGCCAACCATGTGCAGGCGCCAGCCGAACTGGCGCGCCGCCTGGCGCAGATCGGCGTGGTGCCGCGCGAGCGCGGCGCCGAGCTGGTGTCGCAGCTCAAGACCGGCCAGCGGCTGGTCTCGCCCGAAGGCGACGTCTGGCGTTGGGACGGCTTTGTCGCGGCGGCTCACGCGCCGACCGGCGCCGCGCGGCGTCTTGCCGAACGCGCGCGCCTCGTCGACATCGAGAACGAGCTGGAGCAGGCCCGTATCGATGCGCAGATCAAGCGTCAGGCGCTGGAGAATGCCGAAGCCGAATTGCAGATGGCCGCGAGCACCGAAGGCGCCTCGCGCGAAGCCTGGCGCGCCGCGCAGCGCGAGCTCAACGCCGCGCGCGAGCGCCATGCCACGACCGAACGCGAGATCAATCGTCACTCCGCCCGCAAGTCGGCGCTCATCGAAGCGCACAGCCGCCTTGCGGCCGATCGCGCCGAGGCCGAAGCCGCACACGAATATGCCGCGGCCGCGATCACCGAGCTGCCGTCGAGCGAAGACACCGAAACCCGGCTCGCCGCCGTCCGCAGCGACATCGAGGGCCATCGCCGCATGGCTGCCCAGGTCCGCGCCGAGGCGCAGGCGCTGGCGCGCGAGGCCGAGCTCGCCGACCGCCGCGTGCAGGCGATCCTCGCCGAGCGCACCGAGTGGCAGAACCGCAAGGGCAGCGCAGCCTCCCACATCGACACCATCCAGGCCCGCATCACCGAAGTCTCGATCGAGCGCAGCGATCTCGAAAACGCGCCGGCCGTGTTCGCCGAGAAGCGCAGCGCGCTGATCACCGAGATCGAATATGCCGAGAACGACCGCCGCATCGCCGCCGACGCGCTCGCCGCCGCGGAAACCGCGATGGCGGAGACGGATCGTGTCGCGAAGTTGACGCTCGAGGCGCTGTCGAGCTCGCGTGAGGCCACCGCCCGCGCCGAGGAGCGCATGGAAGGCGCACGGCGCCGACTCGAGGACATCGAGCGCGAAATCCGCGACATGCTGGAAGTCGAGCCGCAGGCCGTCGCCGGCCTCGCCGAGATCGAGCCCGGTGCCGAGCTGCCGCCGCTGCACGAGATCGAGGAAGATCTCGAAAAGATGCGCCGCGACCGCGAGCGCCTGGGCGCGGTCAACCTGCGCGCCGAGGAAGAGCTGCGCGAAGTCGAGGGCCAGCACACCGGCCTCGTTACCGAGCGCGACGACCTCGTCGAGGCCATCAAGCGGCTGCGCCAGGGCATCCAGAGCCTCAACAAGGAAGCCCGCGAGCGGCTCCTCACCTCGTTCGAGGTGGTCAACAACCACTTCAAGCGCCTGTTCGTCGAGCTGTTCGGCGGCGGCGAGGCGGCGCTGCACCTGATCGAGAGCGACGATCCGCTGGAGGCCGGCCTCGAGATCATCGCAAAGCCCCCGGGCAAGAAGCCGCAGACGCTGTCGCTGCTCTCGGGCGGCGAGCAGGCGCTGACGGCGATGGCGTTGATCTTCGCCGTGTTCCTCACCAACCCCTCGCCGATCTGCGTGCTGGACGAAGTCGACGCACCGCTGGACGATCACAACGTCGAGCGCTACTGCAACCTCTTGCACGAGATGACCGGCTCGACCGACACGCGCTTCATCATCATCACGCACAACCCGATCACCATGGCGCGGATGAACCGGCTGTTCGGCGTCACCATGGCCGAGCGCGGCGTCTCGCAGCTCGTGTCGGTGAGCCTGCAAGAGGCGGTGGAGATCCTCGATCAGAACGTGGCGTGAGACTGCGGTCGCTCCACAACCATTGACGTCATCATCCGCCCAGGCGGATGATCCAGTACGCTGCGGCTTCTCCTCAATTGACCGGCGCTGCCTCGGAGTACTGGATGCCCCGCCTGCACAGGGCATGACGGTGGAAAATGATCTCGCCCACGCTTCCCGCTGAACTGAAAGCCGCGCTCGACGGCAAGCTCCAGGGCTTTTCCCGCAGCGATGCGGCACGACGGTCGTCGCAGATCTCCAGCACCTATCGCGCGGGCGGCGGCTCGGGCACGATCAAGTCCGAGGCCGATGCGCTCGCCTACGCGCTGGCGCGGATGCCGGCGACCTACGCCGCCGTCGCCGCAAGCCTGAACGCGCTGACCGCGATCGTGCCGGACTTGGCTCCCGAAATCCTGCTCGACGTCGGCGCAGGCCCGGGCACTGCGAGCTGGGCCGCTGCGGAGGCCTTTCCTTCACTGCAAGACTTCACCCTGCTCGATGCCAACGCCACGCTAAGCCGGCTGGCGCTCGAGCTCGCCGGCGACAGCGCGCGTCTGGCGGATTGCCGCTACCTGTCGGGCGACGCCGGAACCAACCTCGCAGAGGTCCCGCCCGCCGACATCGTCATCGCCAGCTACGTCATTGGCGAGCTCGCTGAGAGCGATCAGCGTGCGCTTACGGAAGCCATGTGGGCAAAGGCGCGCCATGCGCTGGTCGTGATCGAGCCCGGCACGCCGGCCGGCTACGCCCGCATCCTCGCGCTGCGCCAGCACCTGATCACGGCAGGCGCCTATGTCGCGGCTCCTTGCCCGCACGAAAAGCCTTGTCCGCTCACCGCGCCCGACTGGTGCCATTTCTCCCAACGCCTGCCGCGCTCGCAGGCGCACCGGCAGATCAAGGGCGCCGAGGTGCCGTTCGAGGACGAGCGGTTCATCTACGTGGCACTGACCCGCGCGCCGCCCGCGGGGCGCGCCACACGCGTACTGGCGCCGCCTGACGTCGGCAAGGCCGAGATCACGGCAAAGCTCTGCACTCCAAACGGCCTTGCCATCACGAAGGTGCCGCGGCGCGACAAGGCCGCTTATGCGAGCGCCCGGCGCTGGCGCTGGGGCGATGGCGTCATGTCCGAAAGTTAACGCCGTTCTGCGCTTTTTCCATTGAACTCGGACGGGTCCACGTCCGACCAAGGCTTACCTCCCCTCCGCGCCGGCCTGCCGTCCGGCGCCGTTTTGGTTTACCCTGCCCGCCTCAATCCCCTTCAGGAGTTCTCCATGTCGACCGGCTGGATCGTTCTCGGCGTTATCGTCGTCCTCGTGCTGTTCGCCTTCGGCGCCTACAACCGGCTTGTGACGCTGAGCCAGCGCGTCGGCCAGGCCTTTGCCGACATCGACGTGCAGCTCAAGCAGCGCCACGACCTGATCCCGAACCTAGTCGAGACAGTGAAGGGCTACGCAGCGCATGAGCGCGGCACGCTGGACGACGTCATCAAGGCGCGCAATTCGGCGATGTCGGCGCAGGGGCCGGCGCAGGTCTCCGCGGCCGAGAACCAGCTCTCCGGCGCACTCGGCCGGCTGATCGCGCTGTCGGAGGCCTATCCGGACCTCAAGGCCAATGCCAATTTCCAGCAGCTCGCCGCCGAGCTCTCCGACCTCGAGAACAAGATCGCGGCGAGCCGCCGCTTCTTCAACAACGCGGTGCAGGAGTACAACACCGGCATCCAGCAGATGCCCGCCGCGCTGTTCGCCGGCATGTTCGGCTTCACGCGCAAGGATTTCTTCGATCTCGGCGCAAGCCGTACCGAGGTCGAGGCGACGCCGCAGGTGAAGTTCTGATTGCCCGGGTGGCCCGCACTCCTTCTCACATTCTCACATTCGTCATTGCGCAAGTGCGCAATGGAGCGCGTCGGTGACGCGAACCCGGACTCTCGATCGAGACACTAAGCTCCAGATTCCGGGTTCACGCCGCTAGCGTGCCCCCGATTGAGAGGAGCTAACGGAAACAGCCATGGCTGCGTATGGTCTCTACACGCATATCGCCTCGAACAAGTTCCGTTCGATACTGCTGCTCGCCGGCCTGTTCCTGCTGTTCTACGTGCTGGTCTTCGCCGGCGCGCTGGTTGCCGAAGTCGTCCTCGACAGCAATCGGACCGTCAGTTTCTACCTCAGCCGCGCGTTCCACGACTTGATCGTCGCCTCGCCCTTCGCAACGATCGCGGCGATTGCGTGGATCGTGATTGCCTACTTCTTCCACCAGTCGATGATCGACGCGGTGACCGGCGGCCATAGCGTGACTCGCCAGGAGCAGCCGCGGCTCTACAATCTCCTCGAAAATCTCTGCATCTCGCGCGGCATCACGATGCCGAAGCTGAAGATCATGGAGAGCCCGGCGCTGAACGCCTTCGCGACCGGCCTCAATCCGCGGCAATATGCGATCACCGTCACCACGGGTCTCCTCAAAGCGCTGAACGACCAGGAGATCGAGGCGGTGCTGGGTCACGAGCTGACCCACATCAGGAACGGCGACGTGCAGCTCATGGTCGTCGCCGTCATCATCGCCGGCGTGGTCGGCTTCTTCGGCGAACTGTTCTTCCGCCTGTTCACGAGCTTCGACTGGAGCCCGAGCTCCGGCGGCTCATGGTCATCGGGCTCATCCTCCTCGTCGCGCTCGTCCTCGTCATCGAGCGACAGAAAGAGTTCCGGCGGCGGCGCGGTGATCGTCATCATCATCGCGGTGGCGCTGATCGTGCTGGCCTGGCTGTTGTCGCAGGTGGTGAAGCTCGCGCTGTCGCGTTCGCGCGAATTTCTCGCCGACGCCGGTTCGGTGGAGCTGACGAAGAATCCCGACGCGATGATCACGGCGCTGCGCAAGATCGAAGGCCGCGGCGAATTGCCGGGCGCGACCTCGGCGGTGATGGAGCTCTGCGTCGACAATCCCCGCGAGGGTTTTGCCGACCTGTTCGCGACCCACCCGTCGGTCAAGTCCCGGGTCGACGCGCTGATCAAGTTTGCCGGCGGCCATGACCCCGGCCGGCTGCGGACGCTTACCGCCGAGGCCGAAGAGCCCGAGGCCCAGGCCGACCAGAAGGACGCCTCGCCGTCGCCGACAGGTCCGTGGAACGATTCCGGCAAGCCAACCGCGGCTGCGCCGGGCCCCGCACCCGGCCCGTCCGGAACCGCTGTCGGCAATCCAGTGGGTCCTTGGGGCCGGCATTGAGCCGAGATTTCCCCTCTTATCCCGGCCGATCTCCGGCGGATTCACAGCGATTGGGAAAAACTCAGGGATTTGCGACAACACTGCTGCAAAGAATTGAATTCTCCCTCGTTTCTGCCATGTTCGCGCCCAACAACAGACAAGGGGCCTTACCGATCGCGTTCAAGCGATCGGCGGGCACGCGTTAGGGGACAGCAATGGCAAAGCCGGCAGTGGTTGTGGTGGGCGCGGACAAGGGCGGGGTCGGCAAGACCACGGTGTCGCGTACCTTGCTCGATTATTTTTCCGCCAACAACGTGCCGACGCGCGCGTTCGACACGGAGTCGCCGCGTGGCACGCTGAAGCGCTTCCACCCGGAGATCACCGAGATCGTCGACATGATGACGACGGCCGACCAGATGAAGATCTTCGACACGCTCAACGCGGCGAGCCCGTCGGTGACCGTGATCGACGTCCGCGCCGGCCTGCTCTCGCCGGCGCTGGCCTCGCTGCGCGATATCGGTTTCCTGGACGCGGCCAAGGCGGGCCAGATCACCTTCGCAGTGTTCCACATCCTCGGCCCCTCGATCGCCTCGCTGGACGAGATCGCGGAGACCGCGGGCTTCATGACCGGCGCAAAGTATTTCCTGGTGAAGAACTTCATCAACGACACCCAGTTCTTCCAGTGGGACCAGTCGACCTACAATTCCTATTTCCACCGCATCAAGGACGCCACCGAGCTGACCATCCCCAAGCTCAACGAAATGGCCTATGAGCAGGTCGAGGTTTCGTCCGTTCCGTTCCTGAAGTTCGTTGCCAACAAGGGGATGAACGACGAGGCCGCAAACTACTCCTTCGTGCTGCGCGGCTATGTCCGGCATTGGCTGGCGAACGTCTGGAGCGAATTCGACCGCATCCGGCTGACCGATATCGTCGGCTCCAAGCCCGCGGCCCGCAGCAGCGAAAAATAGTTGCACAACACGGGTGGATGCGGCTGGATTGGGCGGTGAATTCGACTGATATAGCTGTCGATGCCCGCGACGCCCGTCTACATCATCTGCTCGCCCCGCCCGCAGGTCGGCAAGACCCTGCTGGCGCGGCTATTGAGCGAATTCCTGCTGCTCAAGAACGGCGATGTCGCGGCCTTCGACGTCAATCTGAAGGAACCGTCGCTGCTCGATTACCTGCCGAAGATCACCGAGACGGCCGACGTCATCGACACCTACGGCAAGATGCAGCTCATGGACCGCGTCATCGTCGATGATGGCCTCGCCAAGGTGATCGACCTCGGCTTCCACGCCTTTGACGAGTTCTTCAAGATGACCGACGAGATCGGCCTGTTGAAGGAGGCCGCGCGCCGCCACGTCGCGCCCATGATCCTGTTGGTTGCCGACACCGACCGCGTCTCGGCGCGGGCCCATGAGATGCTGCGCGGCCAAATCCCGCGGATCAACCTGATCACGGTGGACAACGAATATGTCGTGCGCGGCGAGCTGCCGCCCGCGATGGAAGGCGGCCGGCTGTTCCGCCTGCCGGCCCTGCCCGGCTTCCTGAAGACCTATATCGATCGGCTGACCTTCTCCTTCACCGGCTATCTGCGCCAGGAGAAGGATTCGTCCACCGAGTTGCACCAGTGGATTCGGCGAAACTATCTCGCCTTCCGGGAGCTCGAGCTCAGCCTGATCCTGCAGCGGTCCCAAGTACGATGACGTCTGGTCCGACGACCTCGGTCTTTACTTCTCCCCAGCCGGGAGAGGTGAACCGAGTTCTGCGGCCGAGAGCGAATGAATTTACCCGGGCAATATCGTGGCCGCCCGTGTCTCGCTCAGTGCCCCTCGAACGTCATCAGCGTGCGGACCGGCACGTCCATGGCGCGCAGCTTGGCGGCGCCGCCGAGCTCGGGCAGGTCGATGATGAAGCAGGCGGCGACCACATTGGCACCGATCTGCCGGAGCAGCTTCACCGCGCCCTCCGCGGTGCCGCCGGTGGCAATGAGATCGTCGACCAGGATCACGCGCTCGCCGGGCGCGACGGCATCGACATGCATCTCCATCTCGTCAATGCCGTACTCCAACGAATAGGCGATGCGCACGGTGGTGTGCGGCAGCTTGCCCTTCTTGCGGATCGGCACGAAGCCGGCGGAGAGCTGGTGCGCCACCGCGCCGCCGAGGATGAAGCCGCGCGCCTCCATGCCGGCGACCTTGTCGATCTTGTTGCCGGCCCAGGGATGCACGAGCTGGTCGACCGCGCGGCGGAAGGCGCGCGCGTCGGCGAGCAGCGTGGTGATGTCGCGGAACATGATCCCCGGCTTGGGATAGTCGGGAATCGTGCGGACGCTGGCCTTCAGATCGTGGTCAAAAGTCATTGGTGTCTCACTTTAGACTTCATACTGTCATTGCGAGCGAAGCGAAGCAATCCAGACCTTGTTCGCTGAGACAAACTGGATTGCTTCGTCCGCGGAGCCTGTGATCCGGCCCGCCAAACGCGGGACCGGGTGGCTCCTCGCAATGACAGCACTCAATTCGCCCCCGCATCCAGCCGGAATGCGTTCTCGACGATGCGCAGGCCGACCTCGCCACCCAGCGACATCAGCGACTCCGGGTGGAATTGCACGCCGGCGACTGGCAGCGTCTTGTGCTCCAGCGCCATGGCGACGCCATCCTCGGTGCTTGCGGTCACGTTCAGAACATCCGGCATGCTGTCGCGCTCGACATAGAGCGAATGATAGCGGCCGATCACGATCTCGTTCGGCAGATTGCGCATCAACCTGCCGCCACGCACCTGAACGCGCGAGGGCCGGCCGTGGGCGGGATGGACGAGCTGCCCGAGTTCGCCGCCGAAATATTCGCCGATCGCCTGCACGCCGAGGCAGACGCCGAACACCGGCAGCTTCTTCTCCAGCGCTGAATCGATCGTCTTCTTGATCCCGAAATCCTCTGGCCGTCCCGGCCCGGGCGACAGCACCAGCAGATCCCACTTCTTCTGCTTGAGCATGTCGAGCGCATGCACATAGCGGACCACGGTGACGCTGGCGCCGACCTGGCGGAAATAGTCGGCGAGCATGTGCACGAAGCTGTCATCGTGATCGATCAGCAGCACCTGCTTGCCCGAGCCGGTCGCATCGGGCGCGAAGGTCGATAGCGGCTTCGGCGGATCGCCGCGCAGCGCCTGGAACAGTGCCGCCGCCTTTACCTGGCATTCGCGGTCTTCGGCGGCGGGGTCCGAATCGAACAAACAGGTCGCGCCGACGCGCACTTCGGCGAGACCGTCCTTCATCCGGATGGTGCGGATGGTGAGGCCGGTGTTGATGCTGCCGTCGAAATTCACCGCGCCGATTGCGCCGGCGTACCAGCGCCGCGGCGAACGCTCGTGATCCTCGACGAACTGCATCGCCCAGAGTTTTGGCGCGCCGGTCACCGTCACCGCCCAGGCATGGGTGAGGAACGCATCGAGCGCATCGAAGCCGGGACGCAGCATACCCTCGACGTGATCGACAGTATGGAAGAGCTTTGAATAGGTCTCGATCTGGCGGCGCGCCAAAACCTTGATCGTGCCGGGGACACAGACGCGCGCCTTGTCGTTGCGGTCGACGTCGGTGCACATGTTGAGCTCGAACTCGTCCTTCTCCGAGTTCAGGAGCTGGCGGATCTGCTCGGCGTCGCCGATCGCATCGGTGCCGCGCGCGATGGTGCCCGAGATCGGGCAAGTCTCGACGCGGCGCCCGTCGGAGCGCACGAACATTTCCGGCGAGGCCGACACCAGGAATTCGCCGTCGCCGAGATTCATCAGCGCGCCGTAGGGCGACGGGTTGATGACGCAGAGGCGTTGAAAAACTTCGGCCGGCGAGCGGTCGCACGGTTCTGCGAAAAGCTGCCCCGGCACCGCCTCGAACAAATCGCCGCGCGCAAATGCCGCGCGCGCGGTCTCGACCGTTGCCTGATATTCGCCGGGCGCGTGATCGGCAAAGCCCTGACGTTGTGTCTTCAGGTAAGGGCTGTCGGCGGTCTCGCGCGGCAGGCCTTCCGTGCCCCTGCCCTTCCAGGCGAAATCGTAGGTCAGGACCACGCCGCGGCCGGTGGCGCGGTCATAGGCAAGCAGCCGATCCGGAACATAGAGCACGATGTCGCGCTGGTCCTGTTCGCGCGGGCGCTTCTGCACGAGGTCCTCGATCTGGAACACGAGGTCGTAGGCGAAGGCGCCGAACAGGCCGAGCAGCGCGTCGTCATTGGCAGAGAAGGCGGCGATGAGATCGCGCACCAGCGACATCACGCTGGCGCGTCGCGTGCGCTGGTCTTCCTCGACCGGGGCATCGCCGCGGATGATGTGGCCGGCGAGGCGCGAAGCGGTCCTCTCGGAGATCACCACGCAGGGCTCGCGCAAGACGTCGCCGAGGAAGGCGATCAGCACTTGCCCGCGCCCGTTCAGCGCTTCGAGGGTGAAGTTGAAGCCGACCGTCTCGAGCTTGAGCGGCGGGTCCGAGAAGCCGAGGTCAAAACTCTCGTAGCGGCCGGGCACGGTCGTGCCCGAGGACAGCACTACGCCGCGGCGGCGATCAAGCAGGCTGATGAGATCGTCGAGCCTGTTGGCGCCGCCGGTGAACTGCTCCACCACGCGCGTGATCGCAAGGCCGGCACGGGTCGCATATTCGCTTCTGGCCGGAAGGGCAAAGACTGTCCTGTTCATGTGATCCTCTTGGGCTCCTCTTACGAGACTTGCCGAGGGAACGCCACACAGGACGAACGATCAGGCCGCCGCACTGCGTTGGCGACCTTCGACGATTTTGAGAAAAGAAATCGCACCGGCCACCTCTTTAGGAGGTGCGCCACCAACGACGGGCTGGGCGGACGGCGGTGCTCATGGGGGAACTAACACCATGGCGCGGGAGCGGCGTCAAGGGCGGGTCTCCGGGCTACACTTCGTCGTCCCGGACAAGCGAAGCGCAGATCCGGGACCCATAACCACAGGAAGTGGTTTGGCGAAGACGTCCCCTACCCCAGATGCTTCCTGAAAAACTCCGCCGCCCGGCCCCAGGCGAGCTCGGCAGCTTCTCGGTCGTGCACGGCCTGGCGCTGCTCGTTGACGAAGGCGTGCTCGGCGTCATAGCGGAACAGCTCCAGCGACTTGCCGGCGGCCTTCATGCCCTTTTCGAAGGCATCCACCACCTGCGGCGTGCACCAGTCGTCCTTGTTGGCGAAGTGGGCCTGGAGCGGAATCTTGACATCGGCGGGCTTGGCCGCCTGCTCCGGCGGGATGCCGTAGAATACGACGCCGGCTGCAAGCTCCGGGATTTTCGTGGCTCCGATGATGGTCACCGCGCCGCCGAGGCAGAAGCCGGTCAAGCCGACCTTGGCACCGTTGCGCGACAGATATTGCGTGGCGCCGCGCACCGTCTGCGTGGTGGCATCCATGAAGTCGAGCGAGTTCATCTCGTTGTTGGCGCTCTCCGTGTCGTGATACGGCACGACCTTGCCCTTGTAGAGATCGGGCGCCAGCGCGTCGAAGCCGGCCAACGCGAAGCGGTCGCACAGACCCTTGATCTGGTCCGACAGCCCCCACCACTCCTGGATCACGACCACGCCCGGCGCATTGCCGCGCGCGGCGTTGGCGAGATAGCCCGATGCATCCTTGCCGTCCGGTCGCTTGAAGGTGATGACGGTTCCCATGTTGTCCTCCGACGGTGTTCTGGGGGCGGTCGGCGGTATTTTGGCCGGTGGGCACGCGATAGGCAATCGCGCCAAACAACACACTCTCGTGCCCCGGATGCAATGCAGTGCGCCGCGCTTCGCGGCGTGATGCATTGCTGATCCGGGGCCTAGCCACGCACGAAAGGCTGGGTCCCGGCTCAGGGGCGCACCGTTGCACGCTGCGCCGCCTCCGGGACATGAGTGCGCGCAACAAAAAAGCCCCCGTCTCGGGGGCTTTTTCATTCTTATCGCGCCTTCGCCGCTCAATGCGAGTCGGCCCAGACCTTCTTCTTGGTGAAGTACATCAGGCCCGCGAAGATGATCAGGAACACGAACACCTGGAAGCCCAGGCG
Organism: Bradyrhizobium sp. ISRA442; assembly: GCF_038085055.1. Taxonomy (NCBI): domain Bacteria; kingdom Pseudomonadati; phylum Pseudomonadota; class Alphaproteobacteria; order Hyphomicrobiales; family Nitrobacteraceae; genus Bradyrhizobium; species Bradyrhizobium sp. ISRA442. The sequence continues at coordinate 329,274 of NZ_JALGCN010000008.1, read as the reverse complement.
CTTGCGCGCTTCCATGTGCGGCTCGGCGGTCCACATCAGGAAGGTGGTGACGTCGTGAGCGTACTGCGCGACTGTGGTCGGCGAGCCGTCGTCATAGGTCACCTGGCCGTCGCTGAGCGGCTTCGGCATCTTGATGGCATGGCCCGGGAAGTACTTGTTGTAGTAGGAGCCCTCCGGGATGGTCACACCCTCCGGCACCTTCTCCTCGAAGCCCTGAAGCACAGCCGCGACGTAGTCCGGCCCCTGCTCCTGGTACTGGGTGAAGAAGTCGAAGATGAACCAGGGGAAGCCGCGTTCGTAGGAGCGCGCCTTGGTGATCAACGACAGGTCGGGCGGCGCCGCACCGCCGTTCGCCGCACGAGCCGCCTGCTCGTTCGGGAATGGCGAGGGGAAATAGTCGGCTGGGCGGCCCGGGCGCTCGAACATGTCACCGGCATCGTTCGGGCCATCCTTGATCTTGTATTCCGAGGCAAACGCCACCGCCTGCGCCGGCGAATAGCCGGGGCCGCCGGCTTCCGCGAGATTGCGGAAGGCGACGTAGGACAGGCCGTGGCAGTTGGCGCAGACCTCCTTGTAGACCTTCAACCCGCGCTGAAGCGCGCCGCGGTCGAACTTGCCGAAGGGACCCGCGAACGACCACTTGTTGGCCGGCGGCTTGTCGTTGCCTTCGGCGGCGCGGGCGTCCTGCAACGTGCCGAGGAACAGCGCACCCGCAGCAACGAGCGCAACAGCGACGGAAGCCACCACCTTGCCGCCCCTGGCAAGCACCGCCTCCGAGATCGAGTTCGGCACCGGCCGCGGCGTCTCGATGCGCGAGAGCAGCGGCAGCACGATCAGGAAGTAGGCGAAGTAGCAAACCGTCAGGATGCGGCCGGCGATCACATAGATGCCCTCCGGCGGCTGTGCGCCGAGATAGCCGAGCAGCAGGCAGACCACGACGAAGATCCAGAAGAACTGCTTGGCCAGCGGACGGTACTTCGAGGACCTGGTCCTGGCGCTATCGAGCCAGGGCAGGAAGCACAGGATGAGGATCGCCGAGAACATCGCGATGACGCCGGCGAGCTTGTTCGGGATCGAGCGCAGGATCGCGTAGAACGGCAGGTAGTACCACTCCGGCACGATGTGCGGCGGTGTCACGCCCGGGTTCGCCGGGATGTAGTTGTCGGCATCGCCGAGATAGTTCGGCATGTAGAAGATGAACCAAGCGTAGAGGATCATGAAGCAGGCGACGCCGAACATGTCCTTGATGGTCGCATGCGGCGTGAATGGTACCGTGTCCTTTTCCGACTTCGGCTCGACGCCGTCAGGATTGTTCTGGCCTGCGACATGCAGCGCCCAGACGTGGAGCACGACCACGCCTGCGATCAGGAACGGCAGGAGGTAATGCAGCGAGAAGAAGCGGTTCAGCGTCGGGTTGCCGACCGAGTAGCCGCCCCACAACAGCGTCACGATGCTCTCACCGACATAAGGAATGGCGGAGAACAGGTTGGTGATGACGGTGGCGCCCCAGAAGCTCATCTGGCCCCACGGCAGCACGTAGCCCATGAAGCCGGTCGCCATCATCAAGAGGTAGATGATGACGCCGAGGATCCACAGCACCTCGCGCGGCTGCTTGTACGACCCGTAATAGAGGCCGCGGAACATGTGGACGTAGACGGCGAAGAAGAACATCGACGCGCCGACGGCGTGCATGTTGCGCAGCAGCCAGCCATAGTTGACGTCGCGCACGATCAGCTCGACCGACTTGAAGGCCAGATCGGCATAGGGCGTGTAGTGCATCGCCAGAATCACGCCGGTCAGGATCTGCATCCCGAGCATGAAGGAGAGGATGGCGCCGAAGGTCCACCAGTAGTTCAGGTTGCGCGGGGTGGGATAGGCGACGAAAGACGAGTGCATGAGACCAAAGATCGGCAGGCGCCGCTCGATCCACTGCAGTGCCGGATTGCTCGGCTGGTAGTCGGATGGTCCGCTCATGATGCGATCCTGAGGAAATAAAACGACGTGACGGCGCGAAGCTTCGGACGAAGGCCCGAGGCTCAGCCGATCTGAATTTTGGTGTCGGAGACGAACTGGTAGGGCGGCACCGCCAGGTTGGCGGGCGCAGGCCCCTGGCGGATACGGCCGGACGTGTCGTACTGCGAACCGTGGCACGGGCAGAAGAAGCCGTCGTAATTGCCCTCATGGGCGATCGGGATACAGCCGAGATGGGTGCAGATGCCGATCACGACCAGCCATTGATCATGGCCGGACTTGACGCGCGCCTCGTCGCTCTGCGGATCGGGCAGGCTCGCCACGTTGACGGCGCGCGCTTCCTCGATCTGCTTCTTGGTGCGGTGGCTGATGTAGATCGGCTTGCCGCGCCAGAACACCTTGACGTCCTGGCCCTCGGCGATCGGGCTGAGATCGACCTCGATCGGCGCGCCGGCGGCGATCGTGGAGGCATCCGGATTCATCTGGGAAATGAAGGGCCAAAGCGCTGCTGCGCCCCCCACTGCGGCCGCTGCCCCCGTTGCAACGAATAGGAAATCACGGCGTGTCGGATGATCCGCCGAAGACGCTGTCGTCACGATTCCAACCCTTTCTTCTTATGCGACCGGTGGAACCGCCCCAGGGGGCGCCCAAAGGTCCCCAGAACAGGCTGCCGGCGCCCGCGGCCCCCCGCGGCAGAACTTTGCTTGCCCACGCCGAAACGGGTGAAACAGCAGTCCAGAATCGTTCTATTGGCACCCTTGCCGGGCGAGCGCAAGCCCGCTATCGGCGCGGAAGCGTGCAATGCACGAATTCCCGGGCGAGCGATGTTTTATTGAGACATTTCCGCCCCGCAACCGACGCCGCCACGCCCATGCAGATAGCACTTTTCCAGCCCGACATTCCGCAGAACACCGGTACGATTCTCAGGCTCTGCGCCTGCCTGGGGTTGGCCGCCCACATCATCGAACCCGCCGGTTTTCCTGTCTCAGACCGCTTGTTCCGCCGGGCGGGAATGGACTATCTCAACCATGTCAGCGTGACGCGGCACGACTCCTGGTCGAAATTTTCGGCCTGGCGCACGGAACAAGGCTACCGCCTGCTGCTGTTCACCACCAAGGGCGCCACGAACTATCTCGATTTCCGTTACCAGACGTCCGACATCCTGCTATTCGGGCGCGAGAGCGCCGGCGTCACTGACGAGGTGGTCGAGGCCGCGGATGCGCGGCTGGTGATCCCGATCAATCCGGGGCTGCGGTCGCTCAATGTGGCGATGACCGCGGCGATGGCCGCAGGCGAAGCGCTGCGGCAGGTCCGGAACCCGCAAGTTTGATACGTTGAGGAGAGAAGTTTGAGTTACGCGGTCAAGGAGATCTTCCTGACCCTGCAAGGCGAAGGCGCCCATGCCGGACGCGCCTCCGTGTTCTGCCGCTTTGCCGGCTGCAATCTCTGGAGCGGCCGCGAGGCCGATCGCGCGGAGGCGGTCTGCAAATTCTGCGACACGGATTTCGTCGGCACCGACGGCACGCTCGGCGGACGCTACGCGACGGCCGCGGAACTTGCCGACACCATCGCCGGACAATGGACCGGCGCAGGCCACAACCGCTACGTGGTGCTGACCGGGGGCGAGCCGCTGCTCCAGGTCGACGCCGCCCTGATCGAGGCGCTCCATGCGCGCGGCTTCGAGATCGGCGTCGAGACCAACGGCACGATCGCGCCCCCCGAGGGGCTGGACTGGATCTGCGTCAGCCCCAAGGGCGGAAGCGAGCTCGTGTTGCGGCACGGCCACGAATTGAAGCTGGTCTATCCTCAGCCGCTCGCTGCGCCGGAATCTTTCGAGGGCCTGGCCTTCGAGCGCTTCTCGCTGCAGCCGATGGACGGGCCCGAGGTCGCCGAGAACACGGCACGCGCCATCGACTATTGCCTGCGTCATCCGCAATGGCGGCTCAGCGTACAGACGCACAAGTCACTCGGCATCAGATAGGATCGGTCTGCGAACAGATGTGGGAATTGACGAAATCCTTCCGCTTCGAGGCTGCGCACTCGCTGTCCGGAACGACCTTCGGTGCGGCGAGCGAGGAAATCCACGGCCACTCCTTCCGCGCCGAGGTGAGCCTGCGCGGCACGCCTGATCCGGTGACCGGCATGGTGGTCGATCTCGGCCTCGTCCAGCGCGCGATCGAGGACGTGCGGCTGACGCTCGACCACAAGTACCTCAACAAGATCGAGGCCATTGGCGTGCCGACGCTGGAAAACCTCTCGCGCTTCGTCTGGGAGCGCCTCCAGCATATCGAGGGGCTGACCCGCGTCAGCATTTACCGTGACAGTTGCAACGAGAGCTGCACCTATTACGGTCCGCAGGGCTGACGGGATGGCATCTGTAGTGGACCTGAGCACGATCGAAGAACGCAAGGCTCGCGCGCGTGCCTGGTTCGAGCGCTTGCGCGACGACATCTGCGAAAGCTTCGAGCGGCTCGAAGACGACGCACCCACGGCACTCTATCCCGGCGAGGCCGGCCGCTTCGAACGCACGCCGTGGCAGCGCACCGACCATACCGGCGCGCCCGGCGGTGGCGGCGTGATGTCGATGATGTATGGCCGCCTGTTCGAGAAGGTCGGCGTGCACTGCTCGACCGTCCACGGCGAATTCGCGCCCGAATTCCGGGCGCAGATCCCGGGCGCTGCGGAGGATCCGCGCTTCTGGGCCTCCGGCATCTCGCTGATCGCGCACATGCGCAATCCGCACGTGCCGGCGGTGCACATGAACACGCGCTTCGTCGTCACCAGCAAGGCGTGGTTCGGCGGCGGCGCCGATCTCACGCCCGTGCTCGACCGCCGGCGCACGCAGGAGGATGCCGACACGATCGCTTTCCACGCCGCGATGAAAGAGGCCTGCAGCGGACCGAACGGCGTCGCCGACTACGACAAGTACAAGACATGGTGCGACGAGTATTTCTACCTGCCGCACCGGAAGGAGGCGCGCGGCGTCGGCGGCATCTTCTACGACTGGCACGACAGCGGCGACTGGGACGCCGACCTTGCCTTCACCCAGGATGTCGGCCGTGCCTTCCTGAAGATCTACCCTGAAATCGTGCGGCGCAATTTTGCGACGAAGTGGACTGCCGGTGATCGCGAGGAGCAGCTCATCCGCCGCGGACGCTATGTCGAGTTCAACCTGCTCTACGACCGTGGCACGATCTTCGGGCTCAGGACCGGCGGCAATGTGGATTCGATCCTGTCGTCGCTGCCGCCGGAGGTGAAGTGGCCATGACCGCGATGAAGCCACTGCCCCGCGCCATGCTGATCGACATGGACGACACCATCCTGTCGGCCTATGGCCGTCCCGAGATCGCCTGGAACACGATCGCAACCGAGTTTGCCGAGGAGCTTGCGCCGCTGCCGCCGCAGCAGGTCGCAACCGCGGTGCTGTCCTTCGCGCGAAATTTCTGGGCGAATGCGGAAGCCGCGTGGCGGCTGAAGCTTGGCGAGGCGCGCCGCCTGACAGTCAAGGGCGGCTTCGCGGCGCTTGCGGCAGCCGGCCATCGCGCCCTTCCCGACGATCTCGCCATCCGCCTCGCCGATCGCTTCACCGCCTATCGCGAGGATGAAATGTTCGTCTTCCCCGGCGCGCATGATGCCATCGACCGGCTGAAGGCGCTCGGCATCAAGCTCGCGCTGGTCACGAACGGTGCTGCCGACATGCAGCGCGCCAAGGTCGAGCGCTTCGAGCTCGCGCACCGCTTCCACCACATCCAGATCGAGGGCGAGCACGGTTTCGGCAAGCCCGAGGAACGCGCCTATCTGCACGCGATGGACGCACTCGGCGTCACCGCGAAAGACACCTGGATGATCGGCGATAACCTCGAATGGGAAGTCGTGACACCGCAGCGCCTCGGCATCTACGCGGTCTGGATGGACGTGCATGGCGACGGCCTGCCCGAAGGCTCGACCGTGAAGCCCGACCGCATCATCCGCTCGCTGACCGAACTGGTGCCGGACCGGGTCTAAGCGGGGCGCACAACAAAAATCGAAAAACAACCCCATGCACTGTAGCCGGCTGCTGCAAATTCAACGACTTACGGATTTTACGAAACGTCTTTGACACGTCGGGCAAAACAGGGGCATGATGCCATCCTCGTGATGGCTGCAATGGAAGGCCTTAGTAGGCAGTCACCTGCGGCCCATCCTTCGAGATGCCCGCTAGCGCGGGCTCCTCAGGATGAGGTCTTGTCTCGGCGCAATGTGAGACCCTCATGGTGAGGAGCCCGCCCCAGCGGGCGTCTCCCGGACGATGCTTCGCATCGCCTAGAGAACCATGCAGGCCGAGCACCCACGTAGTCGTAAGAGCCAATCGGGATCCCCCACCACATTCGCCCGTGTTCGACATGTCATGACAAATTGCTAGCCTCGTCCGGGTCGATCAACTCGAAAGGACTATCTATGGAATTGAAAGTCGGCGATGTCGTGATGCTGAAATCCGGCGGCCAGCCGCTGACCGTCGCGGAGATCAAGGAGGACGAGGTGCTCTGCCTCTGGATGGGCATGGAAGGCGACCTGTTCCGCGAGACGCTGCCGCTCGCCACACTCATGCAGGTCGAAGAAGACCACGATGAGGATGAGGACGACGAGGACGAGGAAGAAGACGACGAGGATGACGAGTAAGTCCGCCTAAGACCCCATCCTGGTCAGATCGGAGCGTTCCGCTCCGGCGCGCCTGATGTCCGCTTCTTTGCCAACAACGGCGCGATAGCGGACATCGCTGGATGTCGCAGATGGGGCCAGAAGCGGCAGTCACCGATGTCCAGTCTTACACCATCGTCGCCGGACCCGGCACGCTACACCTTTGGCGAACGATCAGAAGCCCACATACTCGTTCATGTAAAAGGTGTTGAGAATGGAAATCCGAGGCTGATCGGTTTTGATGGGCGGGCGGCCGTGCCAGCTCATCTTTGTCAGCGAGTGATAGGCCTTCAGGACCACGAACGCGTATCCGACATTGGGCAGGAAAGGGATGGTTTTCACAGGCTCCAGGCAGTACGAACCCACATGAAACAGGCCTTTGAGGGAAGCCCGATAGAGCGTCGTGCCGAGAGCTTCCTGGCTGATGTCGGCCGGACAATAAAGCTGCATCGTCACGACCTTTTTGCGTGTGTCCGGATGCGGCTTGATCTGGTAGCCATCCCTGTCCCAGTAGACCACCGGCTTCGCTATCAGCTTCAGAGCGTCGGCGTCGGGCACCTTGTCGCCGCGGGCGCGAATTGCGAGCCCGTCATGCAGTCTGTTCCGGATCGCCCGCTCGACCCCCTTCGAGGTCAACATGATCGATACCGCAGCCCATGCAAATCGCAGTGCCGGGTCGATCTTTTCGATGTTCTCGCCATAGAGGCGCAATGCCACACGAGTTCCCGTGTCAGTGATCGGATCATATCCTTGAGTGGGGACACTCCGTATCAGATCCCGGTAGAAATCCGCGGGAAAGAAATTGCGGAAGACAATATGCGGGAAGGGAAAAGAGAAATAATCGGCAGTCTCGATGCTGGTAACCGCATGTGCGGTGAGCTCGTCGGCCAGATCAGAAGGAGCTATCTCCGCAAGTGCCGCCATGAGGACACCTCAGAACACGCTTTTGTCTAACTCTTTCAATGCTCGCTTTCTGGCCGAAACAAGGCACAAGCAGTCACCGCGGAGAGAAATGAAGGGCATAATCGCCTTGGCTCGTCCGCTCAGAGTTCGCCAATCGGCGCCTCCGGGTCACGTAATACGCACGGCCAGCAAATGACGTCGGCCCAGCCTCCGAAATGAGACCTAAGCGAGACCTGCCAAATTCGTCGCAATGGGCCTGGAAGCCGACTCTTTTAACTCCACGCCTTGGACGAGCTTGGATCCGCGGTCCAGGCGCAAATGCCATCTACGCGATGAGCTGCTTCGCGGCCGCCGAGATCATCACCAGGCCACCGGTAATCACGGCGACGTCGAGGATCGCGGTGTGGATATGCACCGGCATCCGCTCGACGAAAGCTTTCGCCAGGAACGCGCCGGGTATGGCGATCGCGCCGATCAGAAGCGCAAGGGCGAGCACCTGCGCGGTCACGGCGCCGGCCAGGCCGAACACCGAGATCTTGATGAGGCCGGTGCCGAGCGAGATCATCGCATCGGTCGCGATCACCGCGGCGCCTTCGAGCCCCGCCGCCATCAATAGCGAGAGCAGGATCACGCCGGAGCCCGACGTGCCGCCCACCAGCACGCCATAACCGACGGAACCTGCCGCAAGGCCGGTATTGCCGATCTTGACCTCACGACGGCGGAGCACGCGACGCAATGGCACGCTCAGGATCAGCATGGTGCCGATCACGAGAGCGGCGCCGGCATTGGTGAGGCGCGTATAGCCGTAGGCGCCGAGCGCGGTCGTCACTGCCGCGCAGGCGAGCACGATCAGCGCGCGGCGGCGATCGGCATAGCGGACATAGGCAGCCGCGCGGCTGAGATTGGTGAAGATCGCGGAGATCGCGATGATCGGCACTACCGGCTCGGCGCCGACCAGAGGCACCAGCACCAGCGGCATCAAGGCGCCGGTGCCGTAGCCGGCAAGGCCGCCGATGATCGAAGCAAACAACGCCATCAACGCGACCAGCAAGAGCTGAAGGATCGAGATGTCAGCGAAGCCTGAGACGATGGTCACGTTTTCTGATCGCGGCTGACGCGTGCCGCAGCTTGATCGGCGATGGAGGCGAGCGCCGCCTCGTCTAGGGGAAAATTCGCGGCAAGCCAAGCGTCCTCGGCGAGCGTCAGCACGTGCCCGAGCGAAGGTCCTTCCGCAAGACCGCGCGCGATGAAGTCGGCCGCGCGAAGCGGAAACTTCGGCGCGGTCCAGCGCTGCGGCAGTTCGGCGAGCTCGCGCCAGCGCGATGCATCCACGTCAACGCCGCTCCTCGCCCAGGCCAGCAACACGCGATCGTGATAACGCTCGGCACCCAACCGGTACAGCAGCCGCCGCGCATGGGCCTCGTCCTTGGCGACAAACCGCCACCAGCGATGCCCCATCGAATCGAGCGCCTTGGCTTCGGCATTGGAGAGCCTTAGGCGCACGGCGACGCGCTTCGCATCCTCGGTCACGGCCACCGTCAATGCGGCAAGGCGCCGGGTCGCACTCGCCGGCAGACCGAGCGTGCGCTCGATCGCGATCATCGCCGACAGCGGCCCGGTATAGGCGACGCCTCCGATCAGGGCTTGCAGCAAACCGCCCTCGACCATCGCGCCGACCGCAGCGGCCGCGCCGCCCGCTACCAACAGCTTCAGCATCTCCATGCGCACGCGTTCGGCCGAAAGATTCGCAAGGCCGGCGCGGCCGCGGATGCAGGCGAGACAGCCGTCGCGATCGGGCTCGCCGACGCCGAAGGCGGCGTGGATGCGGAAGAAGCGCAGGATACGCAAATAGTCCTCGGCAATGCGCCGGTCGGGATCGCCGATGAAGCGCACACGGCGCGCGGCGACGTCGGCGAGCCCGCCGACATAGTCGTGCACGGCGCCGCTCGCATCGACCGACAATCCGTTCATGGTGAAGTCGCGCCGCTCGGCGTCCCTCATCCAGTCGCGGCCGAAGGCGACCTTGGCCTTGCGGCCGAACGTCTCGGTATCCTGGCGCAGCGTCGTGATCTCGTAAGGGTGCCCGTCGATGACGAGCGTGACGGTGCCGTGGTCGACGCCGGTCGGCACGCTCTTGATGCCGGCGCTCTTGGCGCGCCGCATCACCTCTTCCGGCAGCGCAGTGGTCGCGATGTCGATGTCGCCCGGCGACAGGCCGAGCAGCGCGTTGCGTACGGCGCCGCCGACCACGCGCGCTTCCTCGCCATTGGCGTTGAGCAGTTGCAGGACGCGCGCAGTCCCGCCGGAGGTCAGCCAGGGCGCATCGGCAAGCAATGGCTCCGCGCTCATCTCTCAGCCCCTATCTTTCCATGCCCGGCACGAGCTTGCCGTTCTCGAGATGGGCGGGAACGTAGGTCGAATCCGGTGCGGCGCCGGAGAAATGCGCAAGCCCGATCAGGCCCGCGATCACCAGCACGAGCGCAACCAGCGCAAGACGAGCGATGGTGTAGATCTGCCAGGATGACTGCACGAACAGGCCGGAGCGCGTAGCGACCAGGAAAAGCGCATAGACCGCAAAAGGAATGAGGAAAATTCCGATCTCGGTCAGCGCCGGCCGGATCATGACACATAGATCCGCTCATAAAGCACACGCAACATTCCGGCCGTCGCGCCCCAGATGTAGCGTTCCGCAAACGGCATCGCGTAGTAAAATCGCTCCATGCCGCGGAATTCCTTGCTGTGCACCTGGTGGTTCGTCGGGTTCATCAGGAAGGATAGCGGCACCTCGAACGCATCATCAACCTCGGAATGATTGATCGTGAGCTGAAAGCCCGGCCGCACCCTGGCGACGGTCGGCAGGATGCGGAAGCCGAAGGCGGTGCCATAGAGATCGAGATAGCCGATCGGCTCGACGAAATCGCGGGAAAGTCCGACCTCTTCCTCGGCCTCGCGCAGCGCAGCATCGAGCGGGGACGCGTCGGTCGCGTCGATCTTGCCGCCGGGAAAGGCGATCTGGCCGGCGTGATCGCTCAGATGCGCCGAGCGCTGCGTCAGCAGCACGGTCGGCTCGGGATGGTCGACCACCGCGATCAGCACCGCGGCCGGGCGCACCGGCTGCTCGCGCGCGACGATCTCGAGCATCTTGTCGGTGCCGGGATCGCCGGAGGCCGGAATGATGTTGGGATCGTAGAGGCCGGGCGGGACGTCGAAACGGAGGCGCGCGTTGGCGCGGGCGAAGAAATCCGCCGCGCTGGTCGCGACGGGCTCGTTCTTCAGGACAGGCTTGTTCAAAGTGCGGCCCTCACCTGCTCCGCGTCGGCCATGGCGAAGAATTCGCCGGCCGACTCGACGCCGAACATCGGCTGGCCATCGACCATCCGCTCCTCGCCCATGTCAACCAGATCGTAATAGAGCGCGCGGGTCACCTTGGCCCAGAGATCGGCACGCACATGCAGGTAGGGCGTCAACCCGCCGTCGTCAGCCTCTTCGAAGCGAAGCCTATGCGCGGCATCGCAGATGACCCAGTCGTCGACATTGGTGCGGAAGCGGAGCACGCGATGGTTGTCGTCGCCGTCCTGCTGCATCTCGACCGCCATGAACGGCGCATCGTCGACGCGGATGCCGACCTTCTCCACCGGCGTGACGAGGAAATGCTTGCCGTCTTCGCGCTTCAGGATCGTCGAGAACAGGCGGACGAGCGCGGGCCGCCCGATTGGTGTGCCCATGTAGAACCATGTACCATCAGCGGCGATTCGGATGTCGAGATCGCCGCAGAACGGCGGATTCCAGAGATGCACGGGCGGTAACCCTTTTTGCGCGCCTTGCGTGTTGGCGGCACTCTTTGCAGCGCTCTTGGCGGCGGCAGTCAGCCCCTCAAGACCGCGACCGGTGCTCTGCCCTTGGTTCGCCATGGTTTGCCCTGACTTTGTCGTTTGGCACGTTTGCTGCAGGTCTACGTTGTATGTGGGTGCGCGGTTCCATACCGGACTAATCCGGTATGGGAGGTCGCCACTTCGTGATGCCGTACATATCCCGAAGCCGATAAGGTGGGGATAGGTTAATTCAACGAATACATGGCCTTCCCTGCAAGTCTAGCATGGGGCCCATGTCATGACATGACGACGCAAGCGAGCCGCATGGCAGGTTCAAGGAGCTGACGGATGGCGGAAAGTGTCGAAAAACTCGAGGACGGAGTAGTCCGTTCGGCCGAGCAGGTGTCGAGCCAGATTCGCGCGGCGAAGGACGCGATCGCGACCGTCATATTCGGCCAGGATCGCGTGATCGAGAACACGCTGGTCACGATTCTCTCCGGCGGTCACGCACTCCTGATCGGCGTGCCCGGCCTTGCCAAGACCAAGCTGGTGGAGACGCTCGGCGTGACGCTCGGTCTCGATGCCAAGCGCATCCAGTTCACGCCCGACCTGATGCCGTCGGACATTCTCGGCGCCGAAGTGCTCGACGAGAGCACCGCCGGCAAGCGCTCGTTCCGCTTCATCGCGGGTCCCGTGTTCGCGCAGCTCCTGATGGCCGACGAGATCAACCGCGCGAGCCCGCGCACGCAATCGGCGCTGCTGCAATCGATGCAGGAGCAGCACATCACGGTTGCCGGCGCGCGCCACGATCTGCCGAAGCCATTCCATGTGCTGGCGACGCAGAACCCGCTGGAACAGGAAGGCACCTATCCGCTGCCCGAGGCGCAGCTCGACCGCTTCCTCATGGAGATCGACGTCGACTACCCCGACCGCGACGCCGAGCGGCGCATCCTGTTCGAGACCACCGGCGCCGAGGAGACGCTGGCCAAGGGATCGATGACGGCGGATGCGCTGATCACCGCACAACGGCTGGTCCGGCGGCTGCCGGTCGGCGATTCCGTGGTGGAAGCGATCCTGTCGCTGGTGCGCTCGGCCCGTCCGGGACCCGAGGGCGGTGACGCCGGCAAGTTCATCGCCTGGGGACCCGGCCCGCGCGCCAGCCAATCCTTGATGCTCGCGGTGCGCGCCCGCGCGCTGATCGACGGACGTCTGGCGCCTTCGATCGACGACGTACTCGACCTCGCCGAGCCCGTGCTGAAGCACCGCATGGCGCTGACCTTCCAGGCGCGCGCCGAAGGTCGCACGATTCCGGACGTGATCGGGCAATTGAAGACACGGATCGGTTGATGGCCGCAGACAACGGGCACAAAGCGAAGGAGACCGTAGCGATCCGACGTGCCGATGGCGAAAGCCGCACGCTCGCCGCATCGCTGCCGCGCCTGGTGCTGGAAGCCCGCCGCATCGCCGCCAACGTCATTCACGGCCTGCATGGCCGCCGCCGTGCCGGCTCGGGCGAAAGCTTCTGGCAGTACCGCCGCTTCGTCTCCGGCGAGCCGTCGCAGAATGTCGACTGGCGGCGCTCGGCACGGGACGAGCATCTTTATGTCCGCGAGCATGAATGGGAGGCGGCGCATACGGTCTGGATCTGGCCCGATCGCTCGCCCTCGATGGCGTTCGCCTCGAAGCAGGCGCGCGAGTCCAAGCTCGAACGCACGCTGATCGTGGCCTTTGCGCTGGCCGAGCTCCTGGTCTCCGGCGGCGAGCGCGTCGGGATTCCCGGCCTGATGGCGCCAACCGCAAGCCGCAGCGTCATCGACAAGATGGCGCAGGCGATGTTGCATGACGATGCCGACCGCCTGAGCCTGCCGCCGTCCTTCATTCCCTCGGCGCTCGCCGAAACGGTCGTGCTGTCCGACTTCTGGTCGCCGATTGCGGAGATCAGAACCATGCTTGCCGGGCTGTCCGGCTCCGGTGCCCACGGCACGCTGGTGCAGATCGTCGATCCTGCCGAAGAGACCTTCCCCTATGCCGGCCGGGTCGAGTTCGTCGAGCCGGAAGGCTTCGGCATGATCACCGCCGGCCGCGCCGAAAGCTGGGTGCAGGATTACACCGAACGCCTCGCGCAGCATCGCGACCAGATCCGCGCCGAGACCAACAAGCTCGACTGGTTGTTCTCGACGCATGCGACCGACCGCTCGGCCGCAGAACTGCTGCTATTCCTGCATGCCGGCATGCAGGTGAGCAAGTCGGGCGCGCGCTCCACCACGATCAAGGCGGGGCCGGCCGCATGATGGGATTGCCGCTCGCCTTCACCGAACCGCTGCTCCTGATCGGGCTCGTCAGCCTTCCCGTGCTGTGGTGGCTGCTCCGCGTCATGCCGCCGCGGCCGCGCCGCATCGAGTTTCCGCCGACGCGGCTGTTGTTCGACATCGCGCCGCGGGAGGAGACGCCTTCGCGGACACCCTGGTGGCTGACCGCGCTGCGCCTGCTGGCTGCGGCGCTCGTGATCTTCGCCGCCGCCGGCCCGATCTGGAATCCGCAGACCGGGATTGCCGGCAGCAAGGCGCCGCTGATGATCATGTTCGACGACGGCTGGAGCGCCGCCTCCAACTGGGAGGCCCGGATCAGGGCTGCCGACGAGCTGATTGCCAATGCCGACAACGACCGCCGCGCCATCGCGCTGGTGCCGCTGTCGGAGCCGAACCGCGACATCACCCTGATGCCGGCCGGCGCTGCGCGCGTTGCGCTGCGGCAGCTCGCGCCAAAGCCCTATTCGATCGAGCGCGTTGAAACTCTCACGGCGATCGACCGTTTCCTCAAGGCGACCGGCGACTGCGAGATCGCCTGGCTGTCGGACGGTGTCGACACCGGACGCGGCGAGGAATTTCTGCAAGGCCTCGGCAAGACGATCGGAGATCGCAGCTTGACCGTGTTCGAAGGCGGCACGTCCTCACCGCTGGCGCTCGCCGCAGCAGAGAACGCGGCTGCCCGGATGACGGTGAAGGTGCTGCGCACCGACAGCGGCATCGCCGCCGGCACCGTTCGGGCGCTGGACCAGAAGGGATCGCCGATCGGCGAAGCGCGCTACACTTTCGGCTCGCAGGACAAGGAGACGGAAGCCGCGTTCGACCTGCCGGTCGAGCTGCGCAACGACATCACCCGGCTCGAGATCTCCGGCGAGCGTTCCGCCGGCGCGGTGCAATTGCTGGACAAGCGCTGGCGTCGCCGCGCCATCGGCATCGTCTCGGGCTCGACCAGCGAGACCGCACAGCCGCTGCTGGCGCCGACGTTCTATCTCACCCGCGCGCTGGCGCCGTTCGCCGACGTGCGGCTGGCCGACAAGGGTTCGCCGCAGCAGGGCATCACTCAGTTCCTCGACCAGAAGCTGCCGATGATCATCCTGGCCGATGTCGGGACCATCGCGCCTGAGCTGCGCGAGCGTCTCAACGCCTGGCTCGACCAGGGCGGCGTGCTGGTGCGCTTCGCCGGTCCCCGCCTCGCGCAGGCCGAAGACGATCTCGTGCCGGTCAAGCTGCGCAAGGGCGGCCGCACGCTCGGCGGCAGCCTGACCTGGGAGAAGCCGCAGCATCTCGCCGCCTTTGCCGGCGACGGGCCGTTTGCCGGCGTCGCCGTCCCCAAGGACGTTACCGTGAGCCGCCAGGTTCTGGCCGAGCCCGACGCGGTGCTCTCGACCAAAAGCTGGGCCTCGCTCGAAGACGGCACGCCGCTCGTGACCGGCGAGCATCGCGGCAAGGGTCTCGTCAGCCTGTTCCACGTCAGTGCGGATATGCGCTGGTCGGACCTGCCGATGTCCGGCACCTTCGTCGAAATGCTGCGACGGATCGTCGACATGTCCGGCTACACGTCAAAACCGGGCCCCGGCGTCGCCAGCGAGGCAAGCAGCGAGACGGTGGCGCCGCTGCACATCCTCGACGGCTTCGGCGCGTTCGGTCCGCCGCCGGCAAGCGCCAAGCCACTGCCCGCGGATTATCGCGACCGTGCCACGCCGGACCATCCGCCCGGCTTCTATGGCCCGGCGGAAGGACCGCTCGCCGTGAACACGCTCGCCGCCGCCGACCGCATCGCACCGCTCAACACCGCGAGCCTGCGCGCGCGGCACGCCACCTACAGCAATGCCGAGCCGCGGGACTTGCGCGGATGGCTGCTGTCATCGGCGCTGGCGCTGTTCCTGATCGACGCCTTGATCGTCGCGCTGCTCGGCGGCGGCCTCGCCGCGCTGCTGCGCCGCCGTGGCGCAACCGCCGTACTCGCGATCGGACTGGTCGTTGCCGGCCTGGTGTCGCCCTCACCGTCGCGCGCTGACGGCGCCGCGGACGAGTTCGCGATGAAGGCGGTGTCGCAGACCCGGCTTGCCTATGTCGTCACCGGCAATGCCGACGTCGATTCCATCGTCAAGGCCGGCATGGCCGGACTGACGCTGTTCCTGGCGCAGCGCACCGCGCTCGAGGCCGGCGACCCCGTCGGCGTCGATCCGGCGCGCGACGAGCTGGCCTTCTTCCCGCTGGTCTACTGGCCGATCGTACCGGGTGCCCCGAAGCCGCCACAGGACGCGATCAACAGGATCGACGCCTATATGAAGCAGGGCGGCACCGTGATCTTCGACACCCGTGATGCGGTGGAAGCACCGCCCGGCGGGAACGGCGCATCGCAGACGCCCGGCATGCAGGCGCTGCGCGAGATCCTGTCCTCGCTCGACGTGCCCGAGCTCGAGCCGGTGCCGCGCGAGCACGTGCTGACCAAGACCTTCTACCTGCTGCGCGACTTCCCCGGCCGCTTCAACTCCGGCCAGACCTGGGTCGAGACGTTGCCGCGCGAGGACGACGACGAGAGCGCGCAGCGGCCCGCGCGCGGTGGCGACGGCGTCTCGCCGATCATCATTACCTCGAACGATTTTGCGGGAGCCTGGGCGATCCGTCCCGACGGCCAGCCGATGCTACCGCTCACGCCGGGCGAGCCGCGCCAGCGCGAATTCGCCTTCCGCGCCGGCGTCAACATCGTGATGTACACGCTGACCGGCAACTACAAGGCCGACCAGGTGCACGCGCCGGCCCTGATCGAGCGGCTGGGACAATAGGATCGACATGAATTACGGCATCGCGTTCACGCCGCTTGTCCCCGCGATCGTGCTCTGGGTAGCGCTCGCCGCGATCGTGGTGATCGCGGCCATCCTGCTGCTCGCGCGCGCGCGCGGCGCTGCCGTGCGCGTGGCAGCGCTGGCGCTGTTCCTGCTGGCGCTCGCCAACCCGTCCTTCACGCGCGAAGACCGCGATCCCCTCACCTCGGTTGCCGCCGTCGTCGTCGACAAAAGCCCAAGCCAGAACTTCGGCAACCGCACCCGCGAGACCGCGCAGGCGCAGCAATCGCTCGTCGACACTCTGAAGAAGATCAAGGGTCTCGAAGTGCGCGTCGTCGACGCCGGGCAGGCCGACGGCGAAACCGACGGCACGAGGCTGTTCGGCGCGCTCGCCTCTGCGCTGTCGGACGTGCCGGTCGACCGCGTCGCCGGCGCGTTCCTGATCACCGACGGCCGCGTCCACGACATTCCGGCCAACGCCGCCGCGCTCGGCTTCCAGGCGCCGGTGCACGCGCTGATCACGGGACAGAAGGACGAGCGCGATCGCCGCATCGCGATCACGGCGGCGCCGCGCTTCGGCATCGTCGGCCAGACCCAGACCATCACCTACCGCCTCGACGATCAGGGCGTCAGCGGCGAGCGCGCCAAGGTCACGGTCCGCCGCGACGGCGAGACGATCAACGAGCGCACGCTGTCGAGCGGACAGAGCGCGAGCGTCGACGTCGACATCAAGCATGCCGGCCCGAACATCGTCGAGATCGAGGCGTCACCGCTCGAGCGTGAGCTGACGCCGGTGAACAACCGCGCCGTCGTTGCCATCGACGGCGTGCGCGACAAGCTGCGCGTGCTGCTCGTCTCCGGCGAGCCGCATTCCGGCGAACGTACCTGGCGCAACCTGCTGAAGTCAGACGCCAGCGTCGATCTCGTGCATTTCACCATTCTCCGGCCCCCGGAGAAGCAGGACGGCACGCCGATCAACGAATTGTCGCTGATCGCGTTTCCGACCCGCGAGCTGTTCCAGCAGAAGATCAACGAATTCCAGCTCATCATCTTCGACCGCTATGCCCGCCAGGGCGTGCTGCCGATCGCCTATTTCGACAACATCGCGCGCTATGTGCGCTCGGGCGGCGCGGTGCTGGTTTCGGCCGGCCCCGATTACGCGTCGAACACCAGCATCTGGCGCACGCCGCTGGATTCCGTGCTGCCCGCCGAGCCTGTCGGCGTGACCGAGAAGCCGTTCTATGCGCATCTGTCCGACATCGGCAAACGCCATCCCGTCACGCGCGGGCTGGAGGGCTCCGCGAGCGAGCCGCCGCATTGGAGCCGCTTCTTCCGCACCGTCGACACCCGCAATGCCGTCAACCCGCCGGTGATGACGGGCGTGGACGGCAAGCCGCTGTTGTTCCTGTCGCGCTTCGGCGAGGGCCGCGTCGCGCTGCTGCTCTCCGATCACATCTGGCTGTGGGCGCGCGGCTATGAGGGCGGCGGCCCGCATCTCGATCTGCTCCGGCGGACGTCGCACTGGCTGATGAAGCAGCCCGATCTCGACGAGGAAGCCCTGCGCCTCCAGGTGCAGGGCAAGGATCTCGTGGTGATTCGCCAGACCATGTCGGACAGCGTCCAGCCGGTCAGCGTCACCTCGCCCTCGGGGGTGAGCCACGATCTCACCTTGAGCGCCGGCGAGCCCGGCGAATGGCGCGCCAGCCTGCCGGCCAACGAGCTCGGCCTGTGGCAGGCGACCGACGGCACGCTGAAGGCGCTGATCAACGTCGGCCCGACCAATCCGAAGGAATTTTCGGAGGTCACCTCCACCACCGAGACGTTGAAGCCGCTCGCGCAGGCGACCGGCGGCAACGCCGTGCGGGTGGTCGACGGCTCCAGCGTCGATCTGCCCCGCATCGTGCCGGTGCGGTCGTCCAGCGTGTTCCATGGCGATGGCTGGATGGGGGTCAGGATGCGCGACGCCAGCGTGGTGAAGGGCGTCGGCGTGCTGCCGATCTTCGCCGGCCTGATAGGGCTCCTGCTGCTGCTCGGCGCGTTCGCCGCGACCTGGGTCCGCGAAGGACGCTGACCCTAAAGCGCGATGTCATCGCGCTTTGGCGGTATTGTTTGAGCATTGTTTGAGTATGATCTTCTCGGAGAACCGCGTCGCGCTTTTCCGGATCATGCTCCGTTGCCCGAACGACACATCGCACGGCCGGTCTGCCCCGGCCCGCCGGGCGACGGTTGACATCCGCTGAGCGTTCCTGCGATGTTACTTTATAACATCGCGATGTCAGGGGATTGGCGCCTCGCGATGTGGGGTGCGTTCACAAGATGAAATGGTTCCGGTCGAACATCAGGCACGGCGCTCGGCTCGCGCTTTTCGCGCTGCTGGTGCAGTTCGCGCTGACGTTCGGACATAGCCATTGGTTCGCGCAGGCCGCACCGCTCGCACAGCAATCGCTGCAGCAGCCTGACGGCTACAAGGGTGTTACCGCGGTCGACCGCGCCGCGGTCCAGAAGCAAACGCCCTCGAGCCCCGATCGCGAGCAGCCCGGCGACGACAATTGCGCGATCTGCGCCGTGGTCGCGATGGCGGGCACCGTCGTGTTCGCGACGCCGCCTTTGCTGCTGCTGCCGCAAGCCGTGGAGCTGCTCTACCGCTCCACTGACGCTGAATTCATCCATCTGAAATCGGCCGGTGCGGCATTCCAGCCCCGCGCCCCTCCCGCGTCCTGACCTCCAACGCTTGATCACGCCCGGACTCGTCGCGGCCTTGAGCAGCGGCAATCGCCCGGGAGCCGTTGAAGTCGAATTGCAGGCCGCCTCCGATCAACAAGCAGACTTTCGGACGGCGCCTGACCGGAATCAGGACAATGACATCTAGATTGCGACGCGCGCAGCGCCTTAGCGGAGCAAGCCTGCTCCTGCTCGGCGCCGCCGCGACCCCGGCGCTCGCCCAAGAGTTGGCCCAGGAAAAGCCGGCCGCCACCGAGCTTCCCGCCGTCACGGTCACGGCGCCGAGCCCCATCCAGCGCAGGGCGGTCGTGCCGTCACGCACCCCAAGCCGCGTCGCCCGCGCCGCGCCTGCACGCCACCGCGAACGTGCGGCCGAACCCGCGCCGCCGGCCCCTACTCCACCCGCTGCACCTCAGCAAGGCGTGCTGCCGATCGTGACCAACCAGTTCGCCACAGTCACCGTTGTGCCGAACGAGGAGATCCGCCGCGAGGGCGGCGGGCAGCTCGGCGACCTCCTGTTCTCCAAGCCCGGCATCACCGGATCGAGCTTCGCGCCTGGTGCCTCCAGCCGGCCGATCATCAGGGGTCTCGACGTCAATCGCGTCGGCATCGTCGAGAACGGCACCAATTCCGGCGGCGCATCCGACCTCGGCGAGGATCACTTCGTCCCGATCGATACCCTTGCAACCAACCAGGTCGAAGTGGTGCGCGGGCCCGCCGCGCTTCGCTACGGCTCGACCTCGATCGGCGGCGTCGTGAGCGCCACCAACAACCGGATTCCGGATGCAGTGCCGACCTGCGACGCGCCGCCGTTCCAAACTTACGGCCTGCCGGCCAAGGCACCGCTCGCCACAGCCGCGACATCGCCCTGCGTCACGGCCGAGACGCGCTCCGCCTTCACTTCGGTCGATCGCGGCGTCGAAAGCGGTGTGCTGCTCGATACCGGCGGCGGCAACTACGCCTTCCATGCCGACGTGTATGGCCGCAACACAACGGATTACGGCATCCCGAGCTACCCGTATCTGTTCGACCAGACGCGGCCCATCACGAACGGCCGTCAGCCCAATTCGGCGACGCGCTCGGACGGCGCCTCGCTCGGCGGCTCCTACTTCTTCCAGGGCGGCTATATCGGCGCAGCGATCACGCAGAACGACTCGCTCTACCACATTCCCGGCATCGACGGCGCCGACCACAACACGCGGATTGACGCCCACCAGACCAAGATCAACGTCAAGGGCGAGTACCGGCCCGATGCCGCCGCGATCGACACCATCCGCTTCTGGGCCGGCGCCACCGACTACCGGCACAACGAGATCGGCCTTGCCGATCCCCTCGATCCCAACAGCGACGGCGTGCGGCAGACCTTCACCAACAAGGAGCAGGAGATCCGCACCGAGGTGCAGTTGATGCCGTTCAACGCCCGCTTCGCCGAGGTGACCACGGCGTTCGGCGTCCAGGCCGGCCACCAGGAATTGACCGCGCCGAGCCCCGACGATCCGGGCAGCCCACTCAACGGATTATGGGACCCTAACAATAACAACAGGGTCGCCGGTTACGTCTTCAACGAGCTGAAATTCACCGAGACCACCAAGGCGCAGATTGCCGGACGCATCGAACATGTCGATCTCTCCGGGACAACGCCGGCATTCATACCTCCCGTGTTCGACGTTAATATCGACCCTGCCAGTATTGGTCCTGCCACGCCGCGGAACCTGCACTTCACGCCCAAGAGTGCGAGCATTGGCCTGCTCCAGGATCTGCCGTGGGGTCTGGTTGCCAGCGTTACCGGTCAATACGTCGAACGAGCGCCGAAACCGGCAGAGCTGTTTTCGCGCGGCGCGCATGACGCGACCGCTACCTTCGACATCGGCAATCCGGACCTCGGCATCGAAACGGCAAAATCGATCGAGGTCGGCCTGCGGCGGGCGACAGGGCCGTTCCGTTTCGAACTCACCGGCTACTACACGAGGTTCAACGGCTTCATATTCCGCCGATTGACCGGCAACACGTGCGACGATGCCGCTTGTGTGGACATCGCCAATCCGGACCAGCTTGAACTGCAGCAAGCGAGATATTCGCAGCGCGATGCCATCTTCCGCGGCGGCGAATTCCAGTCGCAACTCGACGTCGGCGCGTTCCATGGCGGCATCTGGGGCATCGAGAACCAGCTCGACGCGGTGCGCGCCACCTTCACCGACGGCACCAACGTGCCGCGCATTCCGCCCGTGCGGATCGGCGGCGGCGTGTTCTGGCGCGACGACAACTGGCTGATGCGCGTCAACCTGTTGCACGCCTTCGCGCAGAACAACGTCGCCCCGATCGCGGAGACGCCGACGCCGGGCTATAACCTGCTGAAGGCCGAGGTCAGCTACAAGACCAAGCTCGGTCCCAATCCGTTCGGCGCGCGCGAGATGACGGCCGGCCTCGTCGGCAACAATCTCCTCAACGAGAGCATCCGTAACGCGGTGTCCTACACGAAAGATCAGGTTCTGATGCCCGGCATCGGCGTACGGGCGTTCGCCAACTTCAAGTTCTAGCCGAGACACGAAGTATCGGGTTTGGCTTCCGAATCGCGCCGGAGGTGCGCTGCACCTCCGGTTGCAGGCGTTCACCCCTTGCGTCTAAGCCGCAGTGGAAATTGCAGGTTTGGTCGCAAGCAGTGTCCTCCGATCGTGGATCAAGTTCTCCAACCTGTGGGCCGCGACATTCAATGTAGCCTCGTCCACCGCACTCTCGTCTCCCTTTGCGGCCTTGCTGCGCTGCTCTTTCAGAATACCGTCAATCTCTTCTTCGATTTCCACCAGCTCGGCCTCCGTGCCGACCTTCCGGATCCGTCGCGCCAGGGCATAAAGAGAATCCAACGGCCCTTCCACAGTTGCAGGCTGCCCGATTCCGAGAAATTTCCAGGCCGCCGCCAGAACCGATGCCAGGCCGCCTAAAATCATCGGGGTCAGATAGATCCAGTTGCCGTATTCATCCATGAAGCTCTGTTGGGTGCCGTTGTAGAAGGCTGCTGCCCCAGGATGCACGGCAAGGTAGGCATCCGGGTCGGTACTGGGGGCGGTAATTTGTGCAAACAGCGGCTGCTCGGTTAACAGGTCTCTACGAACGCTCATGATCGTTTGCGTGAGAGTGCCGATCAAATCGGAGCTAAGCTTCTTTCTCGCAACCAAATACAGCGACGTTCTCACGGTCGTGAGATCATCGTCTGGAACCGGCGGGGCTCCGCGTAACGTTCCCTTCGGCACGTCGAAGCTTTCATAGGCTCGATCATACTCCGCAATCGCGCCTGCGGACTCGATTGCAATCAGGACCGGCAACGCCTTCGGGCTTTGCTGAAACAAGCCCCGCACCTGCGCCAGGTATCGCTCGGCCAAAGGGATCACAACAAGCAGCGCGGCAACCTCCTTGGATTGAATCGCACGCCGCGCATCCGCAAGCTCAATGTCTTTGAACGTCTTGGCGCGATCCAGGCCATATTCCTTGCTCAGCACGTCGACAAGTCTGGCATTTGCGGCGCCTGCGATGACGCCCACTCGGCGGCCCTTCAGCTTATCCATGCTGTCGATCGTCGAGCCCGGTGGAGCGATGAGAAGTGCGACCATGCGGCTCACGACAACGACAGCCTGGGCTTGAGACAGATCGCCGACATCGCCACGAACAACCGCGAGATCAACGTCACCCGCCGAAAAGGTCTTGGCGGCTTCGAGTGTCGTACCGACGTCGATCACCTTGAGGCGCACCGCCGCATTCGTCGAAACGAGCCGGCTTGCGATAGCGGACATTGCCTTGACGGCCTCACCGTCAACCGAGCCCGCCGCCACGGTCAGCGTCACCGGCCGGGTATAGTATCGATAGCCAAGAAGACCTGCGCCCGTCGCAAGAATGGCAAGTCCTACGAGCAGGACAAAGCGAAGCCAGAGCGGAAGTTTGATCGAGATCATGCTCATCACTCCGTCGGATTTCAGGCCGTATCCCAATCCCCATTCATGTGTGCACGGCGTTCCGAGCTCGTGCACGCAAGCTCGGACCTTCCCTCGCAAGTCGCGATTTCCTTGGTCGAAATCTACACATGATGGTCGAAATCCCTTAGGGCAATTCGAGTCTCGCGAGCGAGATTGACCAGTGACAGGACGAAAAACACCAGTGCGGCAATAA
The DNA here is from genome assembly GCF_038085055.1 of Bradyrhizobium sp. ISRA442. Taxonomy (NCBI): domain Bacteria; kingdom Pseudomonadati; phylum Pseudomonadota; class Alphaproteobacteria; order Hyphomicrobiales; family Nitrobacteraceae; genus Bradyrhizobium; species Bradyrhizobium sp. ISRA442. The sequence goes on along the minus strand of NZ_JALGCN010000008.1, from coordinate 305,937 downwards.
ACAGAATGGCAAAGCCATATTCGTGCGTGAGGTGCAGCAGAGCGCTCACGAACGCAATGATGATCAGGCAGGCTGTGATGATGGCACACATGGTGGAATAGAATATCGACTGGTTGAGGAGCGCCGCCCGGCGCTTAAGACGGGGGATATCCACCTTGAGGTATGCTTTGGGATCTTCTCTGTCGGCGATGCTGTGAAGGAATTGCGAGCGATCGATCACGCGGTTCATGCGCGACATCAGCACCGAAATGAACGCTGCAACGGCCCCAAGCAGAAACGCCGGTGCCGCCACGCTGCCGATGATGCGGGATAGCTGGTCGATCGATGGAATCAGCGGCAGCGCATCGCTCATGTCAGCTACTCCAGCGGCACCACCTTCGCGGCCATGTCGGGTGCGCGGCTCACGCGATAGTTCGCGTTGCTGCATTTGAGCACCCACACGTCATGGTCCGGCTTGGATCGCTTCGCGTCCTTGGTCGCGCCAAGCGCTTTTTCGCAGGTAAAGCCTTGCGTACGTATTTGGGCCGCGAGCATGGTCTGAACCGTTTCCTCGGCGGCCTGCGCCGATCCCACGAGGCCGCTTCCCGGCCTCAGTACCGACGGAAGGGCCGGCAGAGCTATAGCGAGCGCAACCGCAATGCAGTGGCTGAGGACTTTCATGTGACACTCCATCAAGCAAAGACCGTGAACTAAATCGAAAAGTCTTCTTCCTGGATTTCCCGTGTTGAGAACCAGGCCGCACCGAGCAGCAGTGCAAAAATCGCGTGGAGCGCGGTCGCCGGCCACAACAGGATGCCCGTCAATTTGCCGCCAAGCCCAACATAGACGAGATAGATCGCTGCGAGAAGGTTATAGATCAGAAGCGTTCGAACAGACGATAGTTGGTTGGGAGTCTTGGCAGTCGACGGCCACGTCGCGAGCACCAGCGCGAGCAATACGATGGCCGTGAGCCCTCCCAGCGCATCCCCGGCGTTGGAGAATTCGGCGCCGAAGACCAGCCAGGCGAACAGCGGTGGCCAGACGAACAGAACGAGGCCGGTGACGGCGGCCTCGAGAGCGGCAGCGAGAATCGTCCATTTCACGATGCTCGGACTGACCCACATGGTTTCAAAACCGACAGATGCACTCTCGAAGTCGACCTCTCGAGGTCGACTTCATCTTGCTGTGTGTAATTCAGCGACATCGCGTCGCCCCGTGTACCTGCTAGTTCTTGCCTTGCGTTTGCGTCTGCGGCTCTGGTTCGAGCTTGAACGTCAGCTTGTCGATCTTGCCGGTGAACTTGAACGGAGGATCGTAGCGATACTCCACCAGCGCCAATCCAGTGCGCGTGTCCTGGCCGATGTCGAAGCTTTCGTCCTCGGGGAAGGTAATCGGAGTCGTGTGTTCCAGCGTATTCCGCGCCACTTCCTTGCCGTCCACCGACAAGATGCCTGTGCCGCCCTTACCGAGGCCCGGACCATCGGACTTGAAGTCGAAAACGATGGCGTGCTTGCCGGCCGTCAGTTCGGGCCCCTCCCAGGCCGTGCGCTTGAGGTCGAGCAGGTTATAGAGGAACACCACCTTGCCTCGGCCGATTCCAAATTCGCCTTTGCTCAGGAACAGGCCATAGCCGCCGAAGCGCCCACCCTGGGTGACGATCATGCCTTCCGCGCCACGCTCAGGGATGTCGACGTCGGCGGTGATGGTGTAGCCCTTGTTCAGGATGCTCGGCGCCGCGCTGCCGGGCGTGCCGATCAGCTCGCCCGTATAGGTAAACACCGTTCGCCCGGCCGTGAGGCTCGGACGCGGCGTGTTCCAGCGCGCAAGCGTCGTATTATCAAGCGGCAGCACGTTGTACTTCTTCGCTTCGGAGTAGAAGAGGTCCTGCAACTGCTTCAGCTTATCCGGCATCTTGTCCGCGAGGTCGGTGTACTGCGTGGGGTCCTCCTGCACATTGTAGAGTTCCCACTTGTACCCCGTAATCACGTCCGGAGGTGCCTTGGTGCTCAGCTCCCAGGGAAGCGTTACGGGAATTGTCGCCGCAACCCACCCATCATGATAAATTGAGCGATTACCGAGCATCTCGAAATATTGCGTCGTGTGCTTCGTGGGTGCTGCGGCGTTTGCGTTATCCCACGTGTAGGCCATGCTGGTGCCTTCGATCGGGATTTGCTTGATCCCGTTGATCGTATCCGGTTGCTGAATGCCGGCCGCTTCGAGGATGGTCGGCACGATATCGATCACATGATGGAATTGGCGGCGGATGCCGCCGGCGTCCGTGATGTGCCCGGGCCATGACATGACCACGCCCTGGGCGGTCCCGCCGAAGTGTGACGGCACCTGCTTGACCCATTTGAAGGGCGTATCCATCGTCCACGCCCAACCGGCGGCGTAATGCGGGAAGGTCCGCTCCGATCCCCAGAACGGATACCAGAGGAACTGATCCTTCACCGGCACGGCAACGCCGTTGAAGGTGGTGAACTCGTTTGGTGTGCCGTTGAGCATGCCTTCAGCGCTCGCACCATTGTCGCCGCCAATGTAGATGATCAAGGTGTTGTCAAGCTCGCCTAGGTCTTCGACGGCCTGGATGATCCGTCCGATCTCATGGTCGGCATAGGCGAGATAGGCTCCATAGATGTCCGCTTGCTTGATGAAGAGCCTCTTCTCGTCCCAGCTCAGCGAATCCCATTCGGGCAAGTCTTTCGGCCACGGCGTGAGCTTGGCATTCTCGGGCATGATGCCCAGCCGCTTCTGATTGGCGAAGATTTTCTCGCGCACCTTATTCCAGCCCTCGTCGAAGAGGTGCATGTCGCTGATCTTCTTCACCCACTCGGGCGTCGGATGATGCGGAGCATGGGTGGCGCCAGGCACGTAGTAGACGAGCCACGGCTTGCCTGGTGCGATTTCCTTGAGCTGCTTCATGTACTGGATCGCCTCGTCGGCCATCGCGGTCTCGAGATTCCAGCCGGGATTGTTGAGGAAGGGATAGATCGCCGTCGTGTTGCGGAACAGGTTCGGCTGCCACTGGCTCGCATCGCCGCCGACGAAACCGTAGAAGTAGTCGAAGCCCATGCCATTCGGCCACTGATCGAATGGGCCGGCTTGGCTGTCCTGATAGGAAGGCGTGTTGTGGTCCTTGCCGAACCACGAGGTCGCGTAGCCGTTCGCCTTAAGGATGGTGCCGATGGTACCTTTCTCAATCGGGATGATCGAATCGTAGCCCGGGAAACCGGTTCCGATTTCATTGACCACTCCATAGCCAACCGAGTGATGGTTGCGGCCCGTGATGATCGCGGCCCGCGTGGGTGAACAGAGCGACGTCGAATGGAAGTTAGTGTAGCGCAGTCCGGCCTGCGCGATGCGATCCATGGATGGCGTAGGAATCACACCGCCGAAGGTACCGGGAGCGCCGAAACCCTGATCATCCGTCATGATCAGCAGAACGTTGGGGGCGCCCTTCGGCGGCACGACGCGCGGCGCCCACCATGGTTTCGACTCCGAGGCTCTTTCCTTGATGATACCGCCAAATTTCGGATCGGGCGGCGGGAGCTGCTTTCCATCAATTGTTGTGGTGGCGCCCGGCGATCCAATCGGGGCGGCACTTTGGGCAAATGCTGCCGCAGAGATCATGAATGGGGAAATATACAGAAGCGCAATGAAGATCTTGCGAGTACACATGACAAGTCCTCCCGAAATTGCGAGGGCCCAAAGCACGCGAGTTGCCTTTCATTTTCGTCACCACATTCGAAAGAGAACAAAGGCGGGGAGTGCCCCGCCTCTGTTGCTTCGTGCCGCGATCAATCAGCCTGGGCCTTCTCATGCATCCCCGCCTGCAATCTCTTGATGTCCGCAGGCGACAGTTGCGGGCGGTCGACCTTGACCGTCAGCTTGTTGAGCTTGGCCGTCAGCGCGAACGGAGGCTTGTAGTCGGCATCGTTCACGCCGGTGAGCGTGTCGGAGCCGATGTCGAAGCTTTCGTCCCACTGCAGGATCATTGGCAGCGTCTTCGGCATCCGCTTCCTGGCGACGTCCTTGCCATCGACCTTCAGCGTGCCTGTGCCGGGCTGCGCGAGACCGCTGAAGTTGTTGTACTCGAGCGTCTGCGCGCCGATGCCCTCATATTTGAAGTCGAACTCGACCGTGTGCCGGCCCGGCGGCAGCGCATCCGGCCCTTCCCACTTGATGCGTTCGAGATCGACCATGTTCCACAGGAACACCGGCTTGCCCTGCAGCAGGCAGAAGCCGTAGCCGGCGAAGCGGCCTCCCGAGGTCAGGATCATGCCCTCGGCGCCGCCCTGCGGCACGTCGATGTCAGCGGTGATCGTGTAGGAGGTGTTGAGCAGCACGGGCGAGTCCCCCTGCGGCAATCCAGTCATCGGCCGCGTGTACACGAACTCCTTGCGGCCGGCCGTGATGTTCGGACGTGGCGCGATGATGCGGGCCGCAACCGACGCGTCCATCGGGAAGACCTGGTACTTCCTGGCTTCCGCGACGAACTTCTGCCGCATCTCCTTGACCTTCTGCGGATTCTGCGCCGCGATGTCGTCGGTCTGGCTGAAGTCCTTGGTCAGGTTGTAGAGTTGGAAGACCTGGTTGTTGAGCGGATCCGGGTTCGCCGGACCGAACGCCTGCCAGGGTGCGCGGTTGACTTTGGTGGAGAGCATCCAGCCGTCGTCATAGAGCGCCCATTGGCCCATCATCTCGAAGTATTGGGTCTTGTGGCGGGACGCCGTTTTCGCGTTCGCCGCATCGAAGGTGTATGCGAAGCTCGTGCCCTCGATCGGCGCCTGCTTGATGCCGTCGACGACGTCGGGCGCACGGATGCCGGCCGCCTCGAGAATCGTCGGCACCACGTCGATCACGTGGACGAATTGCTCGCGCAGGGCGCCCTTGTCCTTGATGCGCGCCGGCCATGACACCACCATGTTCTGGTTGATGCCGCCGAGCCTGGAGGCATTCTGCTTGAACCAGTCGAAGGGCGTGTCAAACGCCCACGACCAGCCGGCTGACATGTGGTTGTATGTCTGCTCGGTGCCCCAGACGTCGTAGAACTTCATCTGCACGTCGACCGGCAGTTCATTCAGGCCGTTGAAGAACGCCACCTCGTTGGGCGTGCCGAGCGGTCCGCCCTCGGCGCTGGTGCCGTTGTCGCCGTTGATGTAGATGACAAGCGTGTTGTCGAGCCGGCCAAGATCCTGGAAGTGCTGGATCACGCGACCGATTTCGTGATCGTTATAGGCGGCGTAGGCCGCAAACACCTCGACCTGGCGGATGAAGAGCTTCTTCTCCTCGGCGCTCAACTGGTCCCATGGCTTGAGGATGTCCTTGGGCCAAGGCGCCAGCTTGGTGTCCTTCGGGACCACGCCGAGCCGCTTCTGGTTCTCCAGGATGCGCTCGCGCACCTTTTCGTAGCCGTCGTCGAACAGATGCATTGCGCTGATCTTGTCCACCCACTCCTTGGTCGGGTGGTGCGGCGCGTGCGTGGCGCCGGGCGCGTATTTGATGAAGAGCGGCTTCGACGGATCGGTCTGGTGAAGCCGCGTCATCCAGTCGATGGCCTCATCGGCCATCGCGGTGACGAGATTCCAGGTGCCGGGCGGCTTGCCCTGGAACGGATAGATCTGTGTCGTGTTGCGGAAGAGATTCGGCTCCCGCTGGTTTGCGTCGCCGCCGACGAAACCGTAGAAGTATTCGAAGCCCATGCCGATGGGCCACTGGTCGAACGGACCGATCTGGCTGGCCGCGAACGCCGGCGTGTTGTGGTCCTTGCCGAACCATGATGTCGCGTAGCCGTTGTCGAGCAAAATCCGGCCGATCGTCGCTTTGTCCTTCGCAATGATGCTGTTGTAACCGGGGAAGCCGGTCGACTGCTCGGAGATCACGCCGAAGCCGGCCGAATGGTGATTGCGTCCGGTAATCAGCGCCGCGCGGGTCGGTGAGCACAGCGCGGTCGAGAAGACGCGATTGTAGCGCAACCCCTCATTCGCGATGCGCTCCATCGTCGGGGTCGGGATGACGCCACCGAAGGTGCTGGGCACACCGAAACCGGCATCGTCCGTGATGATCAGCAGCACGTTCGGTGCGCTCTTCGGCGGCACGACACGCGGCGGCCACCACGGCTTCGATTGCAGCGCGTCGTCCTTGATCACGCCGCCGAATTTCGGATCAGGCGGCGGAAGCTGCCTTCCGTCTATCGGGGCCGTGGCGGCGGCTGAACCGGGCGGCGGCGCGCTTAGTTGCGTCTGTTGCGCAAACGCCGGCGCTGAAGAAGCAAATACAAATATAAGTGCAAATGCAGCCGCGAAGGATCGGGTAGCGCTCATTGCAATACCTCCCTTCAAATGAAGCGTAATCCTTGGCTAATCTCGACAAGAGGGACTTGACCTGGATCAACGGACAAAATGGCTGACCAGAGGCGGAGATATCTTTCTCCGCGGCATGCTTCGCCACAGATAAGCGGCGCAAGAACTGATCCATACGAAATCCATACGAAAATGTATCTGATTGCTCCGATGCCCCCAGCATTTGGCGCGAACACCGCCGCAGTGCCGGGTATCATCGAAGGTTTGAACCGATGCGCGATGGGCGGTACTCTTCCGCGCCCGTCGATGTTGATCTAGATCAACATCCGTCACGAGATGCCGTGGCCGTCTGCGCGGGCGGTTTATTGATTGCAGGAGAGTTCATATGTTCTCCAATGCATCGTTCGTCCTCATTCTTGCTGCTGCCGCTTTCGCAACGGCGGGCACTGCGTCTGCCCAAACGGCGGCGGCCCGACATGTTTCACCGCAGAAAACGATCGGCACAGCCAAGCCCGAGGCGCCATCAATTTTCGACCTCAATGCCCTTTCTGCCAAGCGTGGCTTCGCGTTGCGCCAGGATCTGTTCGATCGCAACAATCCCACCAATATCAGGTCTGATTGGCCCGGCCCGCCGGCGCAGCCCGGACAGTTCTAGAGATGGAGAGATAGATGAAGGCCATCCTTTTTGCATTTGGATTGCTCGCAAGCCCTTCGTTGATACCCGTGTCCGATCGCGTGCCCGAACTGAAGGTCGAAGCGCTCTGCGAGTCGACGTCCGAGACGGACAAGGCGATGGGATTGGCGTTGGCGCAAAGCTTTGCCGATTGTATGCGCGATGAGACGGCAGCGCAGAAGCAGCTCGGCACGGTATGGGCGACGGCCAAACCCGCAGTCCGTGACTCCTGCGAGAACGAGGCGACATCGCTCGGAACCCAAAGCTATGTCGATCTGCTCACCTGCATCCAGATGACGGAGACGGCAAGCGCGCTGTCGTCGACGCCGCCGCACAGGGGCGCGAGCAAGAATCGAAACAAGCAGTAGCGGAGCACCGCGGGCGCTGCTCACGAGCCTCTGAACAAACGGCGGAGCACCTAAGTAAACCTGCGGTACGACGCTCAAGTGGTGGGGGGACGCAGACGGCGAATGTACACGTCCCGTTCGCGGTGATAAGCTCCGCAGCAGACGTGACCGTCCATACTCGCCACGACAGAACTTTCAGACCGGCACGTCGACGCTGTCAGCGGAGGCGACCATGGGACCGATCGATTTCAAGTTCGGCACGCTCATCCGGACAGGGCCGAAACTGACCTACGGCGGCAAGTGGGACGCCGATCTTGTCGATTGGAAGATCGACCATTCCACCAATGCCTATCTCACGATCTTTATCCGTATCTTCTTCGCGAAGATCGACCCCGCCGGAAAAACCGGGACCTACGGCGATGCGGACGATACCGCCACGCATCCGTCCAAGAAATCCATTCAGAAATGGAAACCCGGCGAGTTCGAACAGTACGTTCGGAATCTCACGAGTAGTGCGCAACGTTTCTGGGACGGCCAGTTCTGGTTGAAGACGCCGAAAACGTATGACGGGCTAAACTATCTCGCCCACGGTCGTCCAGCCTACCGATGCAACGTGTATTGCAAGCTTGATCTCAAGGCGGTCTCAGCGGCCCACGACGCGCACTATACAATTGCCGTCGTTCGCGCACGGGACGGTGTGGACTTCCGTTCGAACTCAGTCCTTTACAGCCAGAACGACATCAAATCGGAGCAGATGATTCCGCACTCAACAGTGAAGTTCTGGACTCACTTCCACGAGGTCGGTCATCTGATCGGCCTCGGCCATGTCGGCACGGGCGGAAAGATCAATGTCCACAACGACAACAGCGCAACGGCCTATGGCGTGACGGCAGCGGAAATGCGGGACGTCATGGGGCGGGGTCATGCCCGCCACAACTGGCACGCGACCCCTTGGCAAGAGGCCGCCGAAGCTTTTACGGGCGTGAAGATCGCAGACTGGAAGGTTTTTCAGCACCACATCGCGCCCGAGCGCGTCTGAGTGCAAACCGAGCATTTATTTCCGAGACCGTGCCGGCGTCGGCCAATATCCGCTCAGACTTTGGTTGGGCACTAAGGGCCGATCGCACAGCGCCGTCTATGTTGCCGCATCAAGCGCGATCATCGCACAATCCGAGAAGCGTAACCCCGTAGCATCCCGGCAACCGTAGAGTTCCGGATTTCCAATTTTGGAAAGGGGTGTTCTACTGATGGAACGCCCCAAGTGTTTTGACCGCTCATTGCATCTGCGGCAGTCGCCGCTCTTAAATTATAGAAATGAGAATGCGCAAAGTAATTTTTTCAGTGGGACCCGTCCTGGCGGTCGCTCTCGCCGTCACGGCGCTTTGGCCGATACCGCATCCGGACGTGGAGCGGCTCGGCGACAGTGTTTACGAAACCATCTGGCTCTGGCGTATCCCGGCCTACGCCAATAATCCGGTTTGGCGCGTGCGCTGGACGTGGAGTGATCCACTTCGCGCACAGGCAAGGTGCTGTCGGGCGACACCGCAGTCGATGATCGACCCTGGTGAACTGCGAATTGCGCCGCGGTCCAATCCGTCGATCGCAAGGTTGACTGGCTAGCCGATCGTCGCAGTTCGGTTTGAAGAGTTCCGTTTTCGATCGCTTTGATCTGACGAGACGCTGCGGGCGTATCGCGGCATGCCTGATTCGGGCAGCGCTTCCATGCATGCCATCTTCAAACACGGCGCTCGCATTGCCAATGCGTTTGCACCTCCGCTGCTGTCAGACAGCCTCGGTTTCGCGACGCCAGTTCATAAGTATTTCTTCGAAATCATCTCAAACTTATCCTGCGATTTTATTATGTGTTTAGACCTTAACTAGGAACCTACTCTTTGATTTACATCTGAAATCGACGGTTTACCTTCTCCTTGAAGTAGCAATTCAAGGCCGACAACAATGCGCCGCAAATGGCTCAAACCGTCTCTCGTCGCAGTGCTGGCAATATGGGCGGGCAACGCAAGGCCGGACGAGAACAAGCCTGCTAACGGCGGATCGGCGTCGGTTATTCCTGGTAGCAGGATCGAATGCTCGCTCACGCGAAAGCCTGGCGAACCGTTCGATCCTCCGTCAACCTCAGCGATACCCCAGACCGGGGCCTTCGTTGCTCGCGAGCATTTTCGCGAAGACATGACGCCAGCGGCCGAGGTCAAAATTTCTTGGCTTGGCGCGACCTTTGTGCGCCGGTTCGCGGTCAAGGCTGAAACCGCTGGCGATACATCTTTGCAATCGTACGCGTTGAAGGCTCCCTCAAGTGCCACGGAGATCTCCGGAGACTTAAATTCGCGCGATGAGACCAAACTCGCGGATGTCTGGTGCCTGTTGAGGCTGCAGGCCAATGGAGAAAGCGGCGCGCTGGATATCAGCTCTTCCCCCAACATATTTTTTGTCCGTGATGCCATGGGTGAGCTTGGCGTGGTTGACGCCCTATGGGGCGGCGCGGGCTGGGAAATTGGAGCCAGTCCGCTCGGAAACCAACAGACATGGCCTCGTGGCACGCGCGTCTTCTCTCGCTGACGGAGCCGGTCGTTCATCCAGAGATCGCCGATTGCTCGAGCGCGCGCCCTAAACCCGCGCCTTGCTCCAGTCGGGGCCCACGGCCCCCGACACGCCTTCGAAGGCGCCGTCGACGAGCTCGAACACCAGGATGCGGTTTGCGTCGACCGGGCCTGGCATGGTGACGCGGCCCTTCGGCACCGGCTTGAAGCCGACGCGGCTGTAATAGGGCTCGTCACCGACCAGCAGCACCAGCCGGTGCCCCTTCTCCTTGGCGTCCTTCAGCGCGCGCTCCATCAAGAGCCGTCCGATGCCGCGGTCGCGGAACGGCGGCTCGACGGTGAGCGGCCCGAGCAGCAGCGCGGGCGTCTCGCCGATCAGCACCGGCAATTGCCTGACAGAGCCGACCAGAAGCGTGCCGATGCGCGCAGTGAAGGAGAGCTCGAGCAGGTGATCGACGTGCTCGCGGATCCGGTAGGCGCTGAGGACGAAGCGACCGGGACCGAACGTGCGTTCGTGCAGCCGCTCGATCGCCTGGGCGTCGCCGGCGGATTCGGGAAGGATAGTGAGCGAGAGATCGTTCATGTCAGCACGGCGTTTTCGAGCGAAGTGGACCCTGGTTCGCGTTCAGAAAACGCGTCAATATCAGGAGGCGGAGTAGCATCTGGCGATGCGCAGGTCCATGGCAGCCAGGCTCCGCTTCAGTTCCTTTAAGGCGTCCCGAGGCCCTCTCACCGCCACGTCGCAATCGCCGGCTTGCCGTCGAGCACCTCGGCGATGCGCAGCCGCGTGCCGGGCGTGGTGTCGTCCGGCAGCGCCGTGCTTGCGAAAAAGCCGCATTCGATGATCTCGCGGTTGGGCTCGGGCAGACGGTCCTGCCGGAAATGCCTGACGACGTAGACCGCGACATGATCACGCCGCGAGACGTGGCTGTTGAGGAAGATGCCGTGCAGCACCGCTTCGCCCGTGAGGTCGATATCTCCCTCCTCCTTGAGCTCGCGCCGCATCGCCTCCTCCATGGTCTCGCCGTAGTCGACGCCGCCGCCGGGGAGGTACCAGCCGCTGACATAGCTATGCTTGACCAGGAACACCCTGTTGTCGGCGTCCAGCACTACGGCGCGGACACCGAGGGTCATGCCGCGGACGAGCAGGAAATAGGCGTGGAAGAATCGCCGCAGCAGCGGCTCGCATCTTCGTCTTATCTGGTCCAGTCGTCCCCCCATCACGCCGCTTGCGTGGCCCCCCTTCAAGCCGTCCTTCAAGCTATCCTTGCCTCCACCGCCCGAGCTTGCCATTACAGCGGAGCAATAGCGAGGCAATCGCGCTCCATGGCACCGTTCACGCTCGCCCATCTCTCCGACCCGCATCTGCCGCCGCTACCGAGGCCCAGGGCGATCGAACTCGCGGGCAAGCGGGCGCTCGGCTACGTCAACTGGACGCGCAACCGGCACAAATACCAGCGCCGCGAGGTGCTCGACGCGCTGGTTGCCGACATCCATGCCCAGGCGCCGGACCACATCGCCGTAACCGGCGATCTCGTCAACCTGGCGCTGGAAGCGGAATTTGGACCGGCTCTGGCCTGGCTCGAAGGCGTCGGCCCGCCGGATTGCGTCACCGCCATCCCGGGCAATCACGACGCCTATGTCAGCGCCACGCGCCACCGCTTCGGCGAGACGTTCCTGCACTACATCGCAGGCGATGCGCCGGCGGCCGCGGCCTTCCCCGCCATCCGGCGCCGCGGACCGGTTGTGCTGATCAGCCTGTCCACGGCCGTGCCGACCCTGCCGCTGATGGCGACAGGCACGCTCGGCCGCGACCAGCTCGCAGCCCTCGAGGAGGTTCTCGCACAGCTTGCGAGTGAGGACGTCTTCCGCGTCCTCCTCGTGCATCATCCACTGCGCTCGCGCTCGCGTCACAAGAGGCTGACCGATTCGGCCGACCTCCTCGCCCTCGTCAGGCGGCACGGCGTCGAGCTGATCCTGCACGGCCACGACCATGTGCACTCGACGATGTGGTTCGACGGGCCGAACGGCAACGTCCCCGCGATCGGCGTACCTTCGGCCTCCGCGCTCGCCCATGGGCGCTATCCCGCGGCGGCGTACAACCTGTTCGCCATCGAGAGGGACAATGCCGGCTGGCGCTGCGAGCAGACGGTGCGCAGCCTCGATCATGGATTGAAGGTCCGGCAGATCAAGCACACGCGGCTGATTTAGTTTCGCCGTCGTTGCGAGCCACCGGGTCCGCGCAAAGCGCGGCCCGATGACAGGCTCCGCGAAGTAATCCAGAATCCCTCCGCGGAAACATTGCTGGATTGCTTCGCTGCGCTCGCAATGACGAGACTTTCACCAGCTCTGCAGCGCCGCAACCACGGCGACGCCAAACAGGGCGGCGGCGCCGAGGATGAAGCCGAACACGAACGGCCAGATGCGCGAGCGGCGCGGCGGCTCCGGCGCGACCGGCTTCGGCTCGGGCAATACGACCATCGCATGCTCGCGCTCGATCATGCGGCGGGCGACATACTCGGTGACGGCGTCGACGATCACGGCGGTATCGTGCGATTCGGCGAGAACGATGCGGCCAAAGCGGCTGTCCTGGACGAAGCGGTACATCCGCTTGTCGCGCCCCATCACGATGTGCGCGACGACATCGATCCAGAGCCTTGGCGCATCGCCCTGGCTGATGCCGCGGTCGAACAGGTCGATCTGCTCGGGCACCTGCGCAAACAACGGGTCGAGCGCGTCGTTGAGAATCTCCAGCCGCGCGACCTCGGCGTCGCGCAAATCGACCACGACGCCGGTCCGGTCGGCAGCCTCGATCCGCGCCCGCAGCAGCGCATCGCGCAGCCGTACCGGGCGCGGCTGGCTGGCATGGGTCCCGCTCGTCTCCGGCTCAGACATTCTCGGCCTCGCTACTCGAATACGGCCGTTAACCTATCAGCAACCACAACGTCCGCAAAGGGCCTACAATTCCAGATACTTACGGTGCCCACAGCCGGTTCACATGTGCCAAAAACAGACGATCCCACCCAGGCAGGGCCTGGATGGGACCGTCCGTCCTTGGACGTCTTCTTGAATTCGAGCTGGCAGCAACGCCGTTAAGCTGCCGGGGCGCGGTTCGGCTCTTCGACGATCGAGAAGCGGACGCCGGCCATGTGGCGGCTCTCTTCCGATACCTCGCGCCAGCAGTCCTCGGCTTCCTTGCGGGTCTTGAACGGGCCTTTGACCTGGGCCGAGCCTTCCACGAGCTTATGGAAGTTCATCGAGCCGAACTCACCGCCGATCACCCAGAAATTGCTGCCTTTGGTCATTGTCAGTCTCCTGTTGCCCTCGCGTGATCAGTCCGAAATCCGGCCGGACCCCGGACTGATCAATTCAAGCTGTTAGCCGAACTGGTTCATCGTGTTGTGGACGCCGCCCGCCTTCAGGGCAGCCTCGCCGGCGAAGTACTCCTTGTGGTCGTCACCGATGTCGGAGCCCGCCATGTTCTGATGCTTCACGCAGGCGATGCCCTGACGGATCTCGGCGCGCTGGACGTTCTTCACATAGCCGAGCATGCCCTGCTCGCCGAAGTACTCCCTCGCCAGATTATCGGTCGAGAGGGCTGCCGTGTGATAGGTCGGCAACGTGATCAGATGGTGGAAGATGCCGGCACGCTTGGCGGAGTCGGCCTGGAAGGTCCGGATCCGCTCGTCGGCTTCCTTCGCCAGCGGCGTGTCGTCATATTCCGCCTTCATCAGCTCAGCACGGTTGTACTTGCTGACATCCTTGCCGGCTTCCTTCATCGCATCATAGACCTGCCAACGGAAGTTGAGCGTCCAGTTGAAGGACGGCGAGTTGTTGTAGGCCAGCTTCGCGTTCGGGATCACCTTGCGGATGCGATCGACCATCTTGGCGATCTGCTCGATATGCGGCTTCTCGGTCTCGATCCACAACAGGTCGGCGCCGTTCTGCAGCGAAGTGATGCAGTCGAGCACGCAGCGGTCCTCACCGGTGCCGGGGCGGAACTGGTAGAGGTTGGAGGGCAGTCGCTTCGGACGCATCATCTTGCCGTTCTGGTTGATGATGACGTCGCCGTTCCGGGCGGTCGCGGCCGTCACTTCCTCGCAATCCAGGAAGCTGTTGTACTGATCGCCGATGTCGCCGGGCTTGTGGCTCACGGCGATCTGCTGCGTGAGGCCGGCGCCGAGCGAGTCGGTGCGGGTCACGATGATGCCGTCTTCGACGCCGAGCTCGAGGAACGCGTGGCGGCAGGCGCGGATCTTCGCCAGGAAGACCTCGTGCGGCACGGTCACCTTGCCGTCCTGGTGCCCGCACTGCTTCTCGTCGGAGACCTGGTTTTCGATCTGCAGCGCGCAGGCACCCGCCTCGATCATCTTCTTGGCGAGCAGGTAGGTCGCCTCTGCGTTGCCGAAGCCGGCGTCGATGTCGGCGATCACGGGCACGACGTGCGTCTGGAAATTGTCGATCTTCTCGATCAGCGCCTTTTCCTTCGCCTTGTCGCCTTCCTTGCGGGCGGCATCGAGCGCGCGGAAGATGTCGTTGAGCTCGCGGGAGTCCGCCTGACGCAGGAAGGTGTAGAGCTCCTCGATCAGGGCCGGCACCGAGGTCTTCTCGTGCATCGACTGATCCGGCAGCGGCCCGAACTCGGAGCGCAGCGCGGCGATCATCCAACCAGAGAGGTACAGATAGCGGCGATCGGTCGTGCCGAAGTGCTTCTTCACCGAGATCAGCTTCTGCTGGGCGATGAAGCCATGCCAGCAACCGAGCGACTGCGTGTACTTGGTGGGGTCGCCGTCATAGGCGGCCATGTCGGCGCGCATCAGCGCCGCGGTGTAGCGGGCGACGTCGAGGCCGGTCTTGAAGCGGTTCTGCAGGCGCATGCGCGCGACGGCCTCGGCCGTCACCCCGTTCCAGGTCGGCTGGATGTCGAGGAGCGCCTGAGCCGCCTCGATCTCGCTCCGATACGAAGCCGGGCCCTGGGTGATTCCGCGCGGTTGGAAGTTCATGTTCGTAATCCTTTCGGTAGCGACAGACCTGCAGCGTGGTGTCGCTATTTCTCAACATTCTTGACACTGCACTGCGAAATGCGTGACGAGAGCTAAACGCGAGAAACCGAAGTTCGTACAGAGTACTTGTATTTGAATGGTGATGTCTTGTAACATAAGAACTTGTAATAGATGTTATTTTGTAAAATCTGTAAAGATATGGGTCAGCTAGGCTGTCCTTAGCGCTCTGGAGAACTCGAAAATGGCCGTCGATTCCGGGAAGAAATTGTTCGTCGGCCCGCGCTTCCGGCGGATCCGGCAGCAATTGGGGCTGTCGCAGACCCAGATCGCCGAGGGGCTCGGAATCTCGCCGAGCTACATCAACCTGATCGAGCGCAATCAGCGCCCGGTAACCGCGCAGATCCTGCTGCGGCTTGCCGAGACCTACGACCTCGACTTGCGCGATCTCGCCACCGCCGATGAGGACCGTTTCTTCGCCGAGCTGAACGAAATCTTCTCCGATCCCCTGTTCCGTCAGATCGACGTGCCCAAGCAGGAGCTGCGCGACCTCGCCGAGCTCTGCCCCGGCGTGACCCACGCGCTGCAGCGGCTCTACGCCGCCTACGCCGAAGCGCGCCAGGGCGAGACCCTGGCCGCAGCGCAGATGGCGGACCGCGATGTCGGCACGCGCTTTGAAGCCAATCCGGTCGAGCGCGTGCGGGAATTGATCGAAGCCAACCGCAACTATTTCCCGGAGCTCGAGCAGGCCGCGGAAAGCCTGCGCGACGAACTGAACGTGCCGGCGGAGGGGCTCTATGCCGCGCTCGCCACGCGGTTGCGCGAAAAGCATTCGATCCAGACTCGGATCATGCCGGTCGACGTGATGCGCGAGACCTTGCGGCGCTTCGACCGCCATCGCCGCCAGCTCCTGATCTCGGAGCTGGTCGATCCGCCCGGCCGTGCGTTCCAGCTTGCCTTCCAGCTCGGGCTCGGCGAATGCGCGCAGCAACTCGAGGCCATCATCGGTCGCGCCGGCCCGCTCGACGACGCGCCGCGGCGCCTGTTCCGCATCACGCTCGCCAATTATTTCGCAGCCAGCGTGATGATGCCCTACCCGGCGTTCCTGGCGGCGGCCGAGGCGTTGAACTACGACATCCACGTGCTGGCGCAGCGCTTCAATGCCGGCTTCGAGCAGGTCTGCCATCGCCTCACCACCTTGCAGCGGCCGAACGCGCGCGGCATTCCGTTCTTCCTGCTCCGCGTCGACAATGCCGGCAACGTGTCGAAGCGCTTCTCCTCCGGCACCTTCCCGTTCTCGAAGTTCGGCGGCACCTGCCCCTTATGGAACGTGCATTCGACCTTCGACACACCCGATCGGCTGCTGAAACAGGTGATCGAGCTGCCCGACGGCACGCGCTATTTCTCGATCGCGCAGATGGTCCGGCGGCCGGTGGCGCCGCATCCGCTGCCGCAGCCGCGCTTTGCCATCGGCCTCGGATGTGAGATGCGTCACGCCGCGCGGCTCGTCTATGCCGCCGGCATGGATCTGGAGAAGGTCGAGGGCACGCCGATCGGCGTCAACTGCCGTCTCTGCGAACGCGAGAACTGCGCCCAGCGCGCCGAGCCGCCGATCACGCGCACGCTGATCCTGGACGAGACGACGCGGCGGGTGAGCTCGTTCGCGTTCTCGAACGCGCGGGAGTTGTGAGGGGCGTGTTGCGGTTGTTGCGTACCACATACACCGCCGTCATGCCCCGCGAAGGCGGGGCATCCAGTACACACAGCAGCCTGTCGGTTCTATCACAGCCGTCTCGGAGTACTTCATCGCCCGGTCAAGCCGGGCGATGACAGGTGAGAATGCGGCGTGAGCGATCTGTCCAATTCCTACGCCAGCGTATGCACGATCACCGGCCCCGCGGCCGCGCTCGCGTGCCCGGCGAGCAGCGAGCCGAGCTCCTTCTCGATCCAGGCGATCGCGCGCCGGTTGGCCTCCTCCGCCTGCTCGAACTTGTCGAAGATCGAGATCGCGGTGACGGTGTCGTCGCCGGCATAGACGACGTAATAGGCACGAAAACCGTCGACGTCGCTGATGATCGGAACGGCGCCGTCCTTGATGCGGCGTGCCAGCTCTTCCGCACTCCCGCTTTTCGCCTTGGCCTGACGGATGGCGGCATACATGGGATCCTCCTTCCGGCTGCTGATGTCGGGCATGGTGCCCTGGCCGGGATGTTACGCCGAAGTGCGGGGCCGATCCACGCTTGGTTAACCCCGGACTAACCCGCACCCCGCGGTCTGCAACCAACCATTAAGCACGCCTCAACATCGGTGCCTTAGTCTCGCCTCACTCACTTTTCGCAAACAACGACGGCCTATTCTGCCGCGCGAAGTGACATCAGGGGGTTCATCATGCGCGTTGCATTGCTGCTTGTGGCGACCGTCATCGGCGCGCTGTCCGCAGGTCCGCTGAACGCGGAGCCGGCGCAGCAGACATCCAATGCATCCGGGGAAGCGGCGCAGGCGCTGCCGCCCGGCTTCCAGAGCTATCGCGGCTACGCGTTCGACCTGACGGAGAACTCCGACCGCAAGGATGTCGACGCGCTCGCGGACAATCTGAAGCGCCAGCTCGACGTGGTGGAGAGCGCCGGCCTCAGCCCGCGCGTGCTGCGCTTCTTCCATTCGGTGCCGATCGTCGCGAGCGAGATGGCCTGCCTCGACGAAGGCGCCGCCGCCGCATGCTACGGCCGGGTCACGCCGGACATCCGGCGCACCGCTCCCCGGACGCTGACGGTGTGGGACCACGACAAGCAGCAATGGACCAACCCGAACGCGGTCGATCTCGCAGTCGATTCCGGGATCGGCGTGATCATGCTGCGGCCGAACATGATGGCCTATGAGAAGGCGCCCGTGATGCTGCACGAGCTGCTCCACGCCTATCATGCGCGGTTGTTGCCGGACGGCTACGCCAACAAGGGCGTGCTCGGCTACTATGCCTACGCCAAGTCCAAGGACCTGCTGCCCAAGGACACCTATGCCCTGAAGAACCAGATGGAGTTCTTCGCGGTCACCGCCAGCATCTTCCTTGCGGGCAAGGATGAGATCCACGAGCCGAAAACCCGCGAGACGCTCAAGGAGAAGATGCCGGACTACTACAAGTACCTGGTCGGCGTCTTCGGCTTCGATCCCGACCCGCAGGCCGCTTCCAGCGGACCGGTTGCCTCGCTGAAGTGAGGCGGAAAATAGCGCGCTAGCGCAAAACTACGCCAAGAAATCACGTCAAGAGCCGCGCGAGAAGCGCGGCTTTTTTGTTTTGTAAACCGGAACATGCGGATGACGCAGAGCCGGGAATTGCCAAGGCGGGGCCCGATCTGCATAGTCCCGCGCGCATCGATTTGGTGACTGTTTCAAAGAGGATAGAAGAACATGGCGGACGCCGACCTGGATGTCGTGATCCGGCAACTGGCCAGACAGCTACATACGGGCCTAATGACCCGCGCCAAGGAGCGACGGGATCGCTTCAATGGCCTCGCGGCCAAGGCCAAGGGCAAGGACACCCGGGACCGCTTCAAGATGATGGCTAAGGCCACCATGGAGCAGGCGACCGCCGCTGCAAGGCGCCTGCAGATGTCCGCCGACAACGTCGCCGACAGCTACGCGCGCTCGATGCGGCTCGTGGCCAGCACGCCCGTCGCGGAGAAGGCCGAGAAGAAGGCGGCGCCGAACGAGAAGCCGGTCAAGGAGAAGCCGGCGAAGAAGGCCAGGGCGAAAGCGAAGAAGGCCAAGTAGGATAAAGCCCCCTTCCTTCTTCCATTGTGGGCGAAGGTGACAAAGGCGGCCTTCGCCGCCGTTCTTAACAACGCCGAAGCGAAGCTTCGGCTATGGCGCCGGATGAGGGGTCGTATCCACGAACTCGACGCAGGAGGCTCGCGCGCGGAGGCCCCCTCACCCGTCTCGCCGCTATCGCCGCGAGCCACCCACAAGGGGAGAGGGTGCAGCATCAAGCGCTGCTCTAGAATCCTTCTCAACGCCGCGGCGCGTGGGCTCGGCACTCGACAGTTCGGCGAGGCGCGCGCGTGCGATCTGGCGGGCGCGATCGTCCTTGCCGGCCGGCAGCGTCAGCGCGGCCTTGAAATCGGCACGGGCATCGTCGACCTGTCCGCGCGCGAGATAGGCGAGACCACGGTCGAGCCGGACCTCCGGGTCGGATGGCGCAAGACGCATGGCGGTGGTGTAGCTCAGGATGGCGCGGTCGAGATCGCCATCGGCAGCGAGCGCGAGGCCGCGTTCGCGATAGGCTGCGGCATGTTTCGGGTCGAGCGCGATCGCTTCGTCGAAGTCGGCAATCGCGAGCCCCAGCGCACCGTCGTGCCGATGGGCAAGGCCGCGGTCGCGATAGAGCGAGGCGCGGTTGGGGTTGAGGCGGATGGCCTCGTCGAAATCGGCGATCGCCCGTCGCCAGTCAGCATGACGCAGCGAAATCCGCCCCCGCCCCTCATAGGCGAAGGCGATGAGCGACCCGCGGAACGGGCTGAAGCCGATCACGGCCGAGCAGATGTCCGGATCATCCTCGTCACCGCAATTGACGACCATGTGCGTGGACAGGCCGACAAGGATGCCCAGGACAATCAACACTGGCACCGCTGCTCTGGTCATCGTTGACCGCCACCGGCAACACGCCGGCCGCGCATCCCCTTTTGAAGAAACTCTCACGACGGGGGTGTTAGCACCCGCCGGAGAGATCCTATGTGCGCCAGCTCACAAAGCCGGATGCGATTTCCGGACGTACCGGCCGCGGATTTGCCTCAATCCCAAGCTCCTGCCCAAGCTCCTGCCGAAGTTCAGCCCCAAGGCCCGCGCGAGGACGAGCGGCCCCAGGGGCCGCGCGGCGGATAGTTTTCGTTGGCGCCGACGGACGGCGCCCCATGCGCGCCGAGCTCGGCGGCAAGCTGCTGGAGCGCCGCGATGCGGTTCTGCGTCGAAGGATGGGTGGTGAAGAGATTGTCCATACCGTGGCCCGACAGCGGGTTGATGATGAACATGTGCGCGGTCGCCGGGTTGCGCTCGGCCTCGACGTTCGGGACCTGATGCGCGGCGTTCTCGATCTTGACCAGTGCGGATGCGAGCCACATCGGCTGGCCGACGATACGCCCGCCGAGATTGTCGGCGGCGTATTCGCGGGTACGGCTGATCGCCATCTGCACCAACATGGCGCCGAGCGGCGCCAGGATCATCATCACGATCGAGCCGACGATGCCGGGACCGCTGTTGTTGTCGCGATGGCCGCCGAAGAACATGCCGAACTGCGCCAGCATCGAGATGGCGCCGGCGATGGTCGCGGTAATCGTCATCAACAGCGTGTCGTGATGCTTGATGTGCGCGAGCTCGTGCGCGATCACGCCGGCGAGCTCCTCGCGGCTGAGCTGGTGCATCAGACCGGTGGTGACGGCAACCGCGGCGTTCTCGGGATTGCGCCCCGTCGCAAACGCGTTGGGCTGCGGCTCGTCCATCACGAACACGCGCGGCATCGGCAGGCCGGCACGGCCCGCGAGCTCGGCAACCAGGCCGACGAGGTCGGGGGCGCTGGCGCGGTCGACCTCATGGGCACCATACATGCTGAGCACCATGCGGTCGGAGTTCCAGTAGGTGAAGAGATTGGTTGCCGCCGCGATGACGAGCGCGATCATGGCGCCGGAGGCGCCACCGATGAGATAGCCGACGCCCATGAACAGGGCGGTGAGGCCTGCGAGAAGAATTGCGGTGCGAAGATAGTTCATGGCCGTCTCCCGAGCCGGCCGCGGGGCGAGCCTTCCGGGAACACGCCGGGCCGGCCCTAGTCAGGTAGGGACGCGGTTGGGCCAACTGCAAGGTTTGGAGGTGCGTCCCGGAGCCGCGGCCGCATTTTTGCACAGTCATTCCAGGCCGATGCGCAGCTCGCCACCGCAATCCCGGAGATTGGGGCTCACCCTTCGGGGCGCCCGGAATGACGAAGGGATGGTTTGAGCACGATCATTCCATTACACTTCTTCAAGAATCCCCGCGTTTTCAAGAATCCCCGCGTTCCCTCCCCGCCGGAAACCTCATGCTCCAGACCCGATTTCTGATCGCGGCCGTCGCGCTCCTCGCATGCTCGACCGCGTCCGCCCAACTGCTTCCGCCGCCCGGCAGGACTGCGGCCCCAAGGGTAGCCGCACCCTCGCCGCGCGCGGCGTCGTGCCACAATGGGGCGAGCTTCGATCGCTTCCTCGCTGAGGTGAAGAGCCAAGCAGTGGCCGCCGGCGTGTCGCAGCGGACGATCGCCGAGGCCTCGCCCTACCTCGTCTACGACCAGGGCATCGTCAACCGGGACCGCGGCCAGCGCGTGTTCGGCCAGCTCTTCACCGAATTTGCCGGCCGCATGGCCGCGACCTATCGCATGCAGAACGGCCAGCAGCACATCAAGCAATACGCCGCGGCGTTCGCGCGCGCCGAGAAAGAGTATGGCGTGCCGCCGGCGGTGATCGCAGCGTTCTGGGGACTGGAGAGCGATTTCGGTGCCAACATGGGCAATCTGCCGACGCTGAGATCGCTGGTGTCGCTCGCCTATGACTGCCGGCGCTCGGAGATGTTCGTGAACGAGACCATCGCCGCGCTGAAGGTCATCGACCGCGGCGATCTTCATCCCGACGAGATGATCGGCTCCTGGGCGGGCGAGCTCGGCCAGACCCAGTTCCTGCCAACGCATTACGTCAACTATGCCGTCGATTTTGATGGCGACGGACGGCGCGATCTCCTGCGCAGCGGGCCCGACGTGATCGGCTCGACCGCGAACTACATCGCCAACGGCCTCAAATGGCGGCGTGGCGAGCCCTGGCTGGAAGAGATCAAGGTGCCGCAAAACCTGCCGTGGGAGCAGACCGATCTCAGCGTGCAGCAGCCGCGCTCGAAATGGGCGCAGCTCGGCGTCACCTATCCGGACGGCCGGCCGCTCCCGAACGATAACCTCGCGGCCTCGGTGCTGCTGCCGATGGGGCGCAACGGACCGGCCTTCATGGCTTATCCGAATTTCGCGGCCTACACCGAATGGAACAACTCGCTGATCTACTCGACCACCGCGGGCTATCTCGCCTCGCGTATTGCGGGCGCGGCCCCGATGCGCAGGCCGGCCCAACCGGTCACGCAACTGCCGTTCAGCGAGCTGAAGGAGCTGCAACAGCTCCTGGTGCGCGCCGGCTATAATGTCGGCAAGGTCGACGGCGTGCTGGGCCAGCAGAGCCGCTCGGCCGTGAAGGCGATGCAGATCAAATCCGGCCTGCCCGCCGATTCCTGGCCGACCGCGGAGCTGCTCGCGCGCATGCGCGGCGGCACCGCGCAGGCGCAGCCACAGGCGACTGTGCGGTAAGACTCTACTCAGTGTCATGCCCCGCGAAGGCGGGGCATCCAGTATTCCAGAGGCGTCGAGATTCATAACGACTGCCGCGGCGTACTGGATCGCCCGGTAAGCCGGGCGATGACGAGTGGAGAGAGCGACGCCAATGATATCGTTGCTAGTCGACGGACGCGGTAGAATTTTTGTCTCGCGCTGGCCACTCCGGCAATTGCATTTTCCCGTGATCCTCCCATGTCAGGGGCTCAGGTTTCGCCTGAGATCTCCCATCATTGAAGCGAGCATCACATGTCCTTCTACGACGCCGTCGTCCCCGCATACTTGCAAATGCTGAACAGCCTCACCGGCCTGCTCACCAAGGCGGAAGCGCATTGCGCGGCCAAAAAGATCGAGCCCAGCGTGCTGTTGGGATCGCGGCTGTTTCCCGACATGCTGCCGCTGTCGAAGCAGATCCAGCTCGTCAGCGATTTCGCGACCAAGGGCTGCGCGCGGCTGACGCACAGCGAAGTGCCGTCGACGCCGGATACCGAGACGACATTTGCGGAATTGAAGCAGCGACTGGCGAAGACCATCGACTACGTGAAGTCGTTCAAGCCCGAGCAGTTCGAGGGCGCCGACGCCAAGGACGTCACCTTCCCGGCCGGCCCAGACAAATCCATCACCATGAAGGGTCAGCAGTTCCTCAGCTCGTTCTCGCTGCCGAATTTCTATTTCCACGCCACGACCGCGCACGGCATCCTGCGCCACAACGGCGTCGAGATCGGCAAGCGCGATTTCCTCGGCGTGAACTGAAATCCGGCCATATCACCGGGCCGCGGCGGAGAGATCGAAACGGCTGCCGCGGCCCAAATTGCGCATGATTTATGCTACGCGGGTTGTAACGCGCAGCTCGCCTGCACTTTCCGTATGGCTCCTCCCTTGTGCCAATCGCCGCGATGCACAAGTGTTCCTGACCTTTCACCGCCTGGAAACATTCCCCGATGAGCCGTCCGACCAAATTGTTTGAGACCTACAAGCTCGGCCCGATCACGCTGCCCAACCGGCTGGTGATGGCGCCGCTGACGCGCAATCGCGCTGCGCCCGGCAGCTTCGTCCCGAGCCCGCTTGCCGCCGACTACTATGGCCAGCGCGCCTCCGCAGGCCTCCTGGTCACCGAAGCAAGCCAGATCTCGCAGCAGGGCCAGGGCTACCAGGACACCCCCGGCATCTATTCGAAAGACCAGGTCGCCGGCTGGCGCAAGGTCACTGACCGCGTACACGAGCACGGCGGACGCATCTTCATCCAGATTTGGCATGTCGGCCGCATCTCCCACACCGCGCTCCAGGCGAATGGCGCAGCTCCGGTCGCGCCGAGCGCGCTCCGTGCCAAGGGCAAGACCTTCGTCAACGGCACCTTCGCCGACGTCTCCGAGCCACGCGCTCTCGAGCTCTCCGAAATCCCAGGGATCATCGACGACTTCAAGCGCGCGACACGCAATGCGCTGGAAGCCGGCTTCGACGGCGTCGAAATCCACGGCGCCAACGGCTATCTGCTCGACCAGTTCGCCAAGGACGGCACCAACAAGCGCACCGACGCCTATGGCGGCTCCATCGAGAACCGCGCACGGCTGATGCTGGAGGTCTCGAAGGCGGTCGCCACGGAGGCCGGCGCCGAGCGCACCGGCATCCGCATCTCGCCGGTTACGCCGGCCAACGACATCTCCGACTCCAATCCGCAAGCCCTGTTCGACCACATCGTTGACGGCCTCAGCGCGCTCAAGCTGGTCTACCTCCACGTCGTCGAAGGGGCCACCGGCGGCCCGCGCGATTTCGCGCCGTTCGACTATGCGAGCCTGCGCAAGCGCTTTTCCGGCGCCTATATCGCCAACAACGGCTACGATTTCGATCTCGCGACCAAGGTGCTGGATGCCGGCAATGCCGACCTGATCGCCTTCGGCAAGCCGTTCATCTCCAACCCCGACCTGGTCGAGCGGTTGAAGAAGGGTGCTGCGCTCAATGAATGGGACAAGAACACGTTCTACGGCGGCAGCGCCAAGGGATACACGGACTATCCGACGCTGGAAGCGGCCGAGGCAGCGCAGTAGCTACTTCTCTCTCTCCCCGCTTGCGGGGAGAGGGTTGGGGTGAGGGGGAGTCTCAACGAGGTCGGAAGCAGTTGGACTCGAGGAGAGTCCCCCTCACCCGGATCGCGATGCGATCTTCGTCTCCCCGCAAGCGGGAGAGGCGAAGAGAAAAAGGGCGGGATCGCTCCCGGCCTTTCGCTTACGCCGACGCCCGCGCCTCTGCTTCGCTCGCCACCATACGCTCCACGATGCGGCGCATGCGCTGCGGTGCTGCGTCGATGGCGAGGCGGATGGTTTTGGCGTTGGGACGAACCTGAGCGACCTCCTCGATGCGCTCCAGAATCTCCTTGTCCTCATTGAAGGCGACGCGAAAATCGGCGTGCAGGCGCTGATCGACATCGGCATCGCCAAGCGCGAAATTGCGGACATGGAGCCAGTGGTCGATGCAGACATTGTGGTCAACCGGCGTGATGAAGTGGCAGGCGAAGATGCGCAGCCCACTGCCGCGGTCTGCCGGGTCGACGATCGCACCGGCATCGGCGCTGCCGAAGTCGATCACCGCGATGCAGGGGGCGACGTAGTCGTAATAGTGCCAGCGGTCGACATGGCCGCCGAAATTGCCGTACTTCGCAAACAGCGGAATTGGCGGCGCATTCCGGATCCAGCGCCATACCAACACGCCACGATCACCAAAGGTGTGCTCCACCGGAATCTCTTCGCTCGCGGAATTGCCCAGCGTCGACAGGTGCACGAAGCTGACATGCGCGGGATCGCAGAGGTTATCGGCGAGGTTGAGGTAGTTGGTCTCGATCCGCAGCGCATCGCCCTCGGCGGCATGCCAGCCGGCCTCACCGAACTGCGGCAGGTCGTGGATCAGCGATGGATCGGCCAGGGCCGGATCGCCCGGCCAGATCCAGATCAGGCCCATTTTTTCCCGGAGCGGATACGACGGCACCCGAGCGCTCGGCGGAATCACCGCTTGACCCGGAATCCGGACGCAACGCCCATCGGGGCCAAACGTCATGCCATGATAGCCGCATTCGATTGCATCACCCCTGAGCTTGCCCATCGACAGCGGCGCGAGCCGGTGCGGGCAGGCATCGTCGAGTGCGATCACCTCGCCTCCCTCGCAGCGGTAAACGACGAGGTCCATGCCGAGAATGCGGTGGCGCGAGAGCGCGCGCGTGACGTTGCGTGACCAGGTGAGCGGATACCAGGTATTGCGCGGAGCAAGCAGGTTCATGAGGCACCTCTAGTTCTTCAGTTTGGCCAACACCTCGGCGTCGGCGGGCTGGTAGTCCGCCCCATCGACATAACGCCAGTCGGTCATCACCCCCTGGCCGTCCCGCACTGCGAGCTTGCCGATATAGACGCCCATGGTTGACTGGTGATCGATCGCACGGAAGGCGATCGGGCCTACCGGCGCGTCGACCCTCAGATTCTCCATCGACTTGATCAGGTCGTCGGTCCTGGTCGAGCCAGCCGCCTCGATCGCTCTCGCCAGCACCAGCGTGTTGGTGTAGCCGATCAGTGCGCCGATATTCGGCGGCTCCTTGTATCGCGCGACATAGGCTTTCAGGAATGCGTCATGGGCCGACGTCTTGATCTCGCTCCAGGGATACCCGGTAACCAGCCAGCCGGGCGGTGCCTCGTCCTTGAGCGGCGCGAGGTATTCTGGCTCGCCGGAGAGAATGCTGACAACGGCGCGGTTCGTAAACGCATTCCGCGTTGAACCCTCGCGCACGAGCTTGGCAAGGTCGGCCCCGAATGTCGCGTTGAAGATGGCATCCGGACTCTCCGCCATCATCGCCTGCACGATCGCACCCGCGTCGATCTTACCGAGCGGCGGCCACTGTTCGGAGACGAATTCGACGTCGGGTTTCAATCGCTTCAGCTCGCGCTTGAAGCTCGCCACCGCGGCCTGGCCGAACTCATAGTTGGGCGCGATCGTCGCCCAGCGCCGCGCGGGAAATTTCGCCGCCTCCTGTGCCAGGATGGCAGCCTGGGTGTACGTGCTCGGCCGCAGCCTGAAAGTATATCGATTGCCCTTCTCCCAGATGAGGGCATCAGTCAGCGGTTGGGACGCGAGGAAGAAGATCCGCTTCTGTCGGGCGAAGTCGGCGACGGCCAGGCCGATATGGGAGAGGATCGTGCCGGTCAGGAGATCAACCTGCTCGCCGTCGACAAGCTGACCAGCAGCGGTGATGGCCACGTCCGGCTTGCCGGCGTCGTCGCGGGCGATGATCTCGAGCTTGCGGCCGAGCACTCCGCCCTTCCCGTTGATCTCGTCACGCGCGAGTTCCCAGCCCTGGCGATAGCCGTGGGTGCCGACCGGGAGGGCCGAATAGCTGGAGATCTCGCCAATCCTGATCGGCGGCGGCTCGGCCGCTTGCGCCGCGCGGCAGGCCACAGCGAGGGTAATTCCAACGAACGTCAGCACGGCCGGAACGCGCATATGAGCCTCCCGTCATTGGGATTAGCTATTATATGTAGTACTTACTACATAGTACTTACTACATAGCGAATATCAGGTGGACCGGGTTGTCAATGACGAAAAACCGGCGGGCTTGCCAAAAAAGCGGCAAGCTCCATCCTGCGGGTTGTGATTCCAGGGATACGCGATGGCCAACGATACAGAGCTGCCGGTTCGCACACTCGCCGCCCCGCGAAGGGCCAAGCGGAAACGGGCCCCAACGGCCCGACGGATACGGGCGCCCGACCAGACCCGCGAGGCCATTCTGCGCGCAGCGGTCGTCGAGTTCGCTCGTGAAGGCTATGGCGGCGCGCGGGTCGATCGCATCAGCAAGGCCGCCAAGAGCAATGACCGGATGCTCTATTATTATTTCAAGAGCAAGGAGAAGCTCTTCCACCAGGTCATCGAGCACTGTTATGCCGATCTGGTTGCGTCGGAAGAGGCGCTCGATCTCGATTTTTCCAGGCCGCGCCAGGCGCTCGCCGCACTGGTTGCCTTCAACTGGAACTATTACTGGGCTCACCCGGAGCTATTGAGCATTCTCGCCTCGGAAAATCTGTTCAAGGGTCGTCACGTCAGGAACAACATCCGCCGCAGCTTCGCCAATACGCAACTGAGCATGCTGGAGCGCGTGCTCCAGAGCGGCATCGAGCGCCGCGAATTCAGGCCGGACTGCGATCGCTTCCACCTTTATCTGTCGATCCTCTCGCTCACCTATTTCTATCGCGCCAACCTCTACACGCTGTCGAGCTATACGCAGATCGACCTTGCGGATCAGGCGATGCGGAAGGCGTGGCTTACGCATGTGCAGGCGATGATCGAGGATTTGGTGAAGCGGAAGGAGTGAGGGCCACGCGGAGCGCATGCGCCAATCTCGTCATTGCGAGCGCAGCGAAGCAATCCAGGCGTCTTTCCGCGGTGACAGTCTGGATTGCTTCGCTGCGCTCGCAATGACGATCTGGTTGCAGGGTGCACTCGCGCAAAAAGGAAAAAGGCCGGGATCGCTCCCGGCCTTTCGCATTTGTCGACGCTTACTTCGCTTCCGCACGCTTGGGCGGGGTCGCCGGCCACGACTTGATCAACGTGTCGTAGTCGACCGTTTCGCCCTTCGGCTTCTCGTTGGCGAGCTTGCGCTGCGGCGCGATGGTGCCGTCCTTCTGGGCCTTGGCGAACCAGTACTCGGCCGACTCCTTCTTGTGCAGCTTCGGACCGCAGGCGCCCTGCACGCCCGACTTCTCCAGACGCTCCATCACGGAGTCCTGGGCGGCCGCGAGTGCATCCATCGCCTGCTGCGGTGTCTTCGTACCGGACGACGCATCGCCGATGTTCTGCCACCAGAGCTGCGCAAGCTTCGGATAGTCAGGCACGTTGTTGCCGGTCGGGGTCCACTGCACGCGCGCGGGCGAGCGGTAGAACTCGATCAGGCCGCCGAGCTTCGGCGCACGCTCGGTGAACGACTTGTCCCAGATGTCGGATTCACGGATGAAGGTGAGACCGACATGGCTCTTCTTCAGCGACACCGTCTTGGAGACGATGAACTGCAGATACAGCCAGGCCGCCTTGCGGCGATCAGCCGGGGTCGACTTCAACAGCGTGAGAGAGCCGGCGTCCTGGTAGCCGAGCTTCATGCCTTCCTTCCAGTACGAACCGTGCGGCGACGGGGCCATACGCCACTTCGGCGTACCGTCCGCGTTCATCACGGCAATGCCGGGCTTCACCATGTCGGCGGTGAAGGCGGTGTACCAGAAGATCTGCTGGGCGATGTTGCCCTGCGCCGGCACCGGACCGGACTCGGAGAAGGTCATGCCTTGCGCCTGCGGCGGGGCATACTTCTTCATCCACTCCAGATACTTCGTGATCGAGTAGACCGCGGCGGGACCGTTGGTGTCGCCACCACGCTCGACGCTCGAGCCGACCGGGCGGCAGCCTTCCATGCGGATGCCCCACTCGTCGACCGGCAGACCGTTCGGAATGCCCTTGTCGCCGTTGCCGGCCATCGAGAGCCAGGCGTCGGTGAAACGCCAACCGAGCGAGGGGTCCTTCTTGCCATAGTCCATATGGCCGTAGACCTTGACGCCGTTGATCTCCTTGATGTCGTTGGTGAAGAACTCGGCGATGTCCTCATAGGCCGACCAGTTCACGGGCACGCCGAGCTCGTAGCCATACTTGGCCTTGAACTTGGCCTTGTACTCGGGGTTGGTGAACCAGTCGTAGCGGAACCAATAGAGGTTCGCGAACTGCTGGTCGGGAAGCTGATAGAGCTTGCCGTCCGGTGCCGTGCCGAACGACTTGCCGATGAAGTCGTTGACGTCGAGCATCGGATCGGTGACGTCCTTGCCCTCGCCGGTCATGTAGTCGGACAGCGCAATGGTCTGGTTGTAGCGGAAGTGCGTGCCGATCAGATCGGAGTCGTTGATCCAGCCGTCATAGACGTTCTTGCCGGACTGCATCTGGGTTTGAAGCTTCTCGACGACGTCACCTTCCTGGATGATGTCGTGCTTGAGCTTGATGCCGGTGAGCTCGGAGAAAGCCTTGGCAAGCGTCTGCGACTCGTATTCGTGAGTCGTGATCGTCTCGGAGACGACGTTGATCTCCATGCCCTTGAACGGCTCGGCCGCCTTGGCGAACCATTCCAGCTCCTTCTTCTGGTCGTCCTTCGACAGCGTCGAGGGCTGGAATTCGGCGATCCACTTCTGGATCACGGCGTCGTCGGCGGCGCGAACCGGCGCCGAGACGGCGAACGACACCGCGATGAGGGCGGCGGCGCTGGACATGGTCAGAAAATTGTTCTTGGTCAATGGACCTTTCCTTCTCCTAAACTGTCGCATGTTGTTCCTCCGTTGCAGCGACAAACCTTATACAGGCCCGGGTTGATCCCCGGATCTGGCCGTCCCTTCGCGAGCTTCAGACCGTGCGGAAAATGAGCACGGCCGTGGCGAGCGAAATTCCACTTGCGAGCCACAGGCTCGACACTTCGAAACCGTCCTCCCCGATCGGCAGCGTCGCGATCGCGTCGGTGCCGACGAGGCCGATCCACAACAGGTGGATGACGGCGGCCGTGATCAGCGAGATGAACAGGCGGTCGCCGCGCGTGGTCGGGATGCGCAGCACGCCGACGCGCTCGGCTTCGGGATAGACGGCGGCGAGCCACGTCATGACCGCCAGCGTGCAGGCGAGCGCGGCGAAAAAGATCGCCGTCGGCAACGTCCAGGCCATCCATGCGATGGATTCCATCGTCGCCTCCTCTAGACTCTGCCGAGCGCAAAACCGCGCGCGATGTAGTTGCGGACGAACCAGATCACGAGCGCACCCGGAATGATGGTGAGCACGCCGGCGGCGGCCAACAAGCCCCAGTCCATGCCCGCCGCCGACACCGTGCGCGTCATGATCGCGGCGATCGGCTTGGCCTGCACGGAGGTCAGCGTGCGCGCGAGCAGCAGCTCGACCCAGGAGAACATGAAGCAGAAGAAGGCGGCGACGCCGATGCCGCTCGCGATCAGCGGCACCAGGATCTTGATGAAGAAGCGCGGGAAGGAATAGCCGTCGAGGAAGGCGGTCTCGTCGATCTCGCGCGGCACGCCGGAGACGAAGCCCTCCAGGATCCACACCGCAAGCGGCACGTTGAAGATGCAGTGCGCGAGCGCAACGGCCCAAGGAGTATCAAAGAGTCCGATCGCCGAATAGAGGTTGAAGAACGGCAGCGCATAGACCGCGGCCGGCGCCATGCGGTTCGACAGCAGCCAGAAGAACAGATGCTTGTCGCCGAGGAAGCGGTAACGCGAGAAAGCATAGGCCGCGGGCAGCGCCACCGAGATCGAGATGATGGTGTTGAGGACGACGTATTCGAGCGAGTTGATGTAGCCGGAATACCAGCTCTCGTCGGTGAAGATGCGCCTATAGTGCTGCAGCGTCGGCGTATGCGGCCACAGCGTCATCGTCGAGACGATCTCGCTGTTGGTCTTGAAGCTCATGTTGACGAGCCAATAGATCGGCAACAACAGGAAGATCAAAAACAGCGCTATGATGACGCGGCGTCCGGGAATCGAGTGCATCAGGCCACTCCTTCCTTCGGCTTCAGCGCGGTCGCGGGCTGGAGCGCGCCTGCGGGCTTGCGCTCCGCCGCCGGCTTCTCTTCCGCCTGCACCTTCCGCTCGACGCCTGCATTGGTCATGACGGTGTAGAACACCCAGCAGACGATCAGGATGATCAAATTGTAGACCAGCGACAGCGCGGCCGCCTTGCCGAGGTCGAACTGACCGAGCGCGATCTTGACCAGCTCGATCGAGATGAAGGTGGTGGAGTTGCCCGGCCCGCCGCCGGTGACGACGAACGGCTCGGTGTAGATCATGAAGCTGTCCATGAAACGCAGCAGCACCGCGATCAGCAGCACGCGGTTCATCTTCGGCAACTGGATCGCCTTGAACACCGCCCAGCGCGAGGCGCCGTCGATCTGCGCCGCCTGGTAATAGGCCTCGGGGATCGATTTCAGGCCGGCATAGCAGAGCAGCGCAACCAGGCTCGTCCAGTGCCAGACGTCCATCACGATGACGGTGACCCAGGCATCGATGTCGTTGGACACGTAGTTGTAGTCGAGGCCCATCGCATTGAGGGTATAGCCGAGCAGGCCGATGTCGGACCGGCCGAAGATCTGCCAGATCGTGCCGACCACGTTCCACGGAATCAGCAGCGGCAGCGCAAGGATCACGAGACAGGCCGCGACGGTCCAGCCCTGGCGCGGCATCGAGAGCGCGATGACGATGCCGAGCGGCACCTCGATCGCGAGGATGACGAGCGAGAAGAACAGGTTGCGACCGAGCGAGGCGAGGAAGCGGCCGCCGAGATCGGTCGAGGGATCGAGCAATTCCTTGAACCAGCCGACCCCGTTCCAGAAGAACTGGTTGTTGCCGAAGGTGTCCTGCATCGAATAGTTCACCACCGTCATCAGCGGCAGCACCGCCGAGAAGGCCACCACCAGGAACACCGGCAGCACCAGGAACCATGCTTTTTGATTGACGGTCTTGTCCATCAGGCAGCTCCCTCCACCAGACGGCTGTCGGCATAGACGTGGACATGCGACGGATCGAATTTCAGCCCGGAGCTGCCGTCGGAGCTGGCGAAACCAGCGGGCGCGCGCGCCGCTAGCTTGGCATCGCCGACGCGGACGCGGGCGAAGCGGATGCGGCCGAGATCGTCGATGCGCTCGATCTTGGCCGAGAGCAGGTCCGGCGCGGGCGCGACGACGTCGACGAATTCGGGGCGCACGCCAATCTCGATCTTCGCGCCCGCCGGCAGCTTGTCGTAGCTGCGGTTGAGCGCGATGACATGACCGTCGATCCGCGCCTCGCGGCCCTTTACCTCGGCCGGCAGGATATTCATGCCGGGCGAGCCGATGAAATAGCCGACGAACGTATGGGCCGGCTTGTCGAACAGCTCGGCCGGCGTGCCGCTCTGCACCACGCGGCCGTCATGCATGACGACCACGGTGTCGGCGAAGGTCAGCGCCTCGGTCTGGTCGTGGGTGACGTAGATCATGGTGAGGTCGAGCTCGCGATGCAGCGCCTTCAGCTTCGAGCGAAGCTGCCATTTCAACTCGGGATCGATGACGGTGAGCGGCTCGTCGAACAGCACGGCGGCGACGTCGGAGCGGACGAGACCGCGGCCGAGCGAGATCTTCTGCTTGGCATCGGCGGTGAGGCGCGTCGCCTTGCGGTTCAGATAGGGTTCGAGATCGAGCAGGCGGCCGATCTCGGCGACGCGCTTGTCGATCTCGGCCTTCGGCACACCGCGGTTCTTGAGCGGAAACGCCAGGTTCTGCCCCACCGTCATGGTGTCGTAGATCACCGGAAACTGGAACACCTGGGCGATGTTGCGCTTCTGGGTCGACAACGATGTGATGTCCTTGCCGTCGAACAGGATTTTCCCGCGCGAGGGCGTGATGATGCCGGAGATGACGTTGAGCAGCGTGGTCTTGCCGCAGCCGGACGGCCCGAGCAGCGCATAGGCGCCGCCCTGCCGCCAGGTCATGGTGACCGGCTTCAGCGCAAAGCTTTCCGGGGCTGCGTCGTTGCCGCCGTAGGAGTGGGCGAGATCGACGAGGTCAATGCGGGCCATCGAACGCCTCCCTCACGAGCCCGGCGCGGCGACCAGACGGTCGGCCGCATCGAAAACGAAAACGTCGTTGGGATCGAGCACGGCATCGATGGTCTGGCCGGCCTCGAACTCGTGCACGCCGTGCAGGACCGCAACCCAGTTCAAGCCGTCACGGGTCAGATGCACGAAACTCTCCGAACCGGTGATTTCCGTCACCGTCACCGTGGCATGGAAGGCGTGGCGGTCAGCCTCACCGCTGGCGAGCCCGAGCTGATGCGCGCGAAAGCCCACGCGATAGGCGCCGTCGGCAAGTCCGGTGTAGAGGCCCGAAGCCGGCGACGTGGTGCCGCCGGCATATGCGACCTGCCCGTTCTTCTTCTCGATGCCGACGAGGTTGAGCGGCGGATCGGAAAACACTTGCGCGACCCGCAAGCTCTGCGGCCGGCGGTAGACGGTCGAGGTCTCGCCCATCTGCAGTGCCCGGCCTTCCCACATGCAGACGGTGTTGCCGCCGAGAAGCAGCGCCTCGCTGGGCTCGGTGGTGGCGTAGACGAAGATCGCGCCCGAGGCCTCGAAGATGCGCGGCAGCTCGGCGCGCAGCTCCTCGCGCAGCTTGTAGTCGAGATTGGCGAGCGGCTCGTCGAGCAGCACGAGATCGGCGCCCTTCACCAGGGCGCGCGCGATCGCGGTGCGCTGCTGCTGGCCGCCGGAAAGCTGGAGCGGCGTGCGCTTGAGGAACGGCTCGAGCCTGAGCAGTTTCGCGGCCTCCGCCACGCGCTTCTCGATCTCTTCGCGCGGCTTGCCCTGCACGCGCAGCGGCGACGCAATGTTCTCATAGACCGTGAGCGAGGGGTAGTTGATGAATTGCTGGTAGACCATCGCCACCGAGCGCTGGCGCACGTCGGCGCCGGTGACGTCCTTGCCGTTGACCAGCACCTTGCCCGTGGTCGGCTTGTCGAGGCCGGCGAGCAGCCGCATGATCGAGGTCTTGCCCGACAGCGTCGGCCCGAGCAGCACGTTGAGCGTGCCGCTCGCGAGCGTCAGCGAAACGTCGCGGATGTGCGGAATTCCGTCGACGGTCCGGGTCACGTGATCGAGCGCCACGGTCATGAGCGTCCTCCTGCTTCCAGCAGGGGACTTTGCTGCACGGCGTGGGTCCTGATCCAGTCGTCAAGCGCCGCGATCTCGTCGGCACTTAGTCGCAGGCCGAGCTTGGAGCGCCGCCAGACGATGTCCTCGGCGGTAACAGCCCACTCATTGGCCATGAGGTAGCGGACCTCGCGCTCGGTCAGCGTCGCACCGAAGGACTGACCGAGATCGGCGGCCGATTTCGCTTCGCCCAGCAGCTTGATCGCGCGGGTGCCATAAGCGCGCGCCAGGCGCCGCGCATGTTCGTGAGTGAGGAAGGGATAGCCGCGCTGAAGTTCCGCGATCAGGCCGTCGACGGCCGACACATCCATCTCGCCGCCGGGTAGCGGCCATTTTCCGGTCCAGCCCTCGCGCGCTTTCGCACTGCGAAGATAGGGCGCAAGCCGTTCCAGCGCCTCCTCGGCGAGACGGCGGTAGGTCGTGATCTTGCCGCCATAGATCGACAGCAGCGGCACGCCGCCGGGCGTGTCGAGCTCGAATACGTAGTCGCGGGTCGCGGCTTTGGCTTCGCTGGCGCCATCGTCATAGAGCGGACGCACGCCGGAATAGGTCCAGACCACCTCCTCCGGCGTCACCGGCTTGGCCAGATATTCGCTCGCAGCCGTGCAGAGATACTGGATCTCCTCCGTCGTCGCCTTCACCTTGGAGGGATCGCCGTCATAGTCGCGATCGGTGGTGCCGATCAGCGTGAAATCGTCCTGGTAGGGAATGACGAAGATGATGCGGCCGTCCGCGTTCTGGAACATGTAGGCGCGGTCGTGATCGTAGAGTTTCTTCACCACGATGTGCGAGCCCTGCACCAGGCGCACCTTGGCGTTGGCATTGACGCCGGCGCCACGGCCGAGCACGTCCTCGACCCATGGGCCGCCGGCATTGATGAGCGCCCGGGCCTGGATCGATGAGCGTGCGCCGGTCAGCGTGTCGACCATGCTCACGGTCCAGACGCCGTCGGACTGGCGGATCTCGGTGGCGCGGGTGCGGGTGCGAATCTCGGCGCCCTTGTCGGCGGCGTCGCGCGCGTTGAGCACGACGAGACGGGCGTCATCGACGAAGCAGTCGGAATATTCGAACGCGCGGGTGTAGCGATTCGGGATCAGCGGGCGGCCGACCTCGTCGTGCCTGAGATCGACCGAACGGGTCGCCGGCAGGAGATGACGCCCGCCGATGTGGTCGTAGAGGAAGAGGCCGAGGCGCAGGAGCCAGGCCGGGCGCAGGCCCGCATGATGCGGCAGAACGAAACGCAGGGGGCGAATGATGTGGGGCGCGATGCCCCAGAGGATCTCGCGCTCGATCAGCGCCTCACGGACCAGCCGGAACTCGTAATATTCGAGATACCGCAGGCCGCCATGCACGAGCTTGGTCGACCAGGACGATGTCCCGCTCGCCAGATCGTTCATTTCGCACAGGAAAACCGTGTTGCCACGGCCCACCGCGTCGCGCGCGATGCCGCAGCCGTTAACACCGCCTCCGATAATGGCGAGGTCGAAAATACGCTCCAACAGACGCATCCCCCGGCGACCGCCCGTTCCATCGGACGGCTACTTTCGTTTTTGATTAGATCACACCCGAAAGCGAAAGCAAGATGAAAGAGAAGCGAGAAGAGGCGAAAGCGGAACTTTTTTGTAGGCAACGGGTGGGTTGTCGGAAGGCACGAGGGCCCGCTCGACCGTCCCGCGTGCTCCTGCCACCGGCACTCAGGCAAATTGTCAGGCATTCGGTACACAACGTCGCATGGTACGGCGCTCGCTCGCCGGGTTATCGTCTTCCGGCTCGGCAATGCAGGAGCCCAACCATGCATTCTGGAATCGGAGCCGCCTTCACTGGTCTCTTTCTCGGGCTGTGGGCGTCGGCGGCTGCTGCCGACGGAAGCGTCAAACAGATCAGCGCTGCCGGTACGACGTTCGGCTATGTCGAGCTCGGGCAAGGCGACCCCATCTTTTTCGTGCATGGGGGCTTTCAGGACTATCGTCTCTGGAACGAGCACCTGCCGGTGTTTTCAAAGAACCATCTCGTCATCGCCTATAGCCGGCAGAATCACTACCCCAATGCGGCAAGCAATGACGGCCTCCCTGATGGCGCGGCAGACGTGCATGGGGAGGACTTGGCTGCAATTTTGACCGGCCTCGGCGTCAAACGGGCGCATATTGTCGCGCACTCGTCTGGCGCGCACGCCGCTCTATTCTTCGCATCCAATCATCCCGAGATGGTGCGAACGCTCGTGGTCAACGAACCTCCGGCCCAAGGCCTGCTCGCCGGAAGCCCGACAGGCGCGGACGTCCTGAAACAATGGGGCGCTCGATTTACGTCTGCGCGCGAAGCATTCAAGAAAAATGATGTCGATGCAGGGCTGTGGCTCTTCGCCGACGGCGTGGGCGGACCTGGCACTTACGATCGGCGGTCGCAAGCCGAGCGCCAAATGATGCTGGACAATGCGCCTTCGGGGGTTGCGGACGTCACCTCACCTCGCCCGCGTCCGGTGTTCACCTGCGAGATGGCAAAGCGCATTTCGGCACCAACACTCGTGACGACTGGCGAGCGCAGTCCGGAGTATTTCCATCGCATCGTGGACGAACTGGAAAAATGTCTGCCGCAGGCCACGCGAGCAAAAATACCCGATGCGTCCCATACGGTCCCAAGCGAAAATCCCAAAGCTTATGACGAGGCGGTGCTTGCCTTCATCGCGCTTCACTAGGAACAGTGGACCTGCCGCCTTGCGGGGTAGGCAGGAAACGGAGTTCAGCTAGGCAGCCGACCGCGGCCTCAGCGCAATCGCACAACCGGGGATGCCTCCGGCGCAGTGTCCTGTGTGGCCTCGGCCTGCGCCTCGTCGATATCGGCAGACTTCGGCAGCGCCTCCACCACCTCGATGCCCTTGCTGTGGCAGATGGTGGCGAGGCGTTCGGGCAGTTCCTGATCGGTAACGAAGGTCTGGATCTGGGTGATATGGGCGATGCGCACCGGAGCACTGCGGCGAAGCTTCGTCGAATCGGCAACCAGCATGACGCTGCGGGCATTCGCGATGATGGCCTGCGCGACCTGGACCTCGCGATAATCGAAATCCAGCAGCGCGCCCTCCTCGTCGATCGCGGACGCACCGATGATGGCGTAATCGACCTTGAACTGGCCGATCAATTGCGTTGCGGTCGAGCCGACCACGGCGCCGTCGGCACGCCGCACCGTGCCGCCGGCAACCACCACCTCGATCCGGGGATGGCGGTAGAGCAGCATGGCTACGTTGAGATTGTTGGTGATGACGAGCAGATCCTCGTGCGAGGTGAGCGCGCTCGCGACCTCCTCCGTCGTGGTGCCGATATTGATGAACAGCGAGCAGCCGTTGGGAATGAGCGAAGCGGCCGCCATCCCGATCGCCTTCTTCTCATCGGCGGCGACGAAGCGCCGGGCCTCGTAGGCGAGGTTTTCGACGCCGGACGCGATGATGGCGCCGCCATGGATGCGGGTCAGCGAGCGGCGCTCGCAGAGATCGTTGAGATCTTTCCGGATGGTCTGCGCCGACACCTCAAAGCGGCGGGCGAGTTCTTCGACCATCACGCGGCCGGAGGCGCGCGCGATGTTGAGGATTTCGGCTTGGCGATGGGTCAATCCGGTCACGGTGATGGCCTCAAAATCACTGGGTGCATGGTGCGGCGGATCGCGCGATCGGTCAATGCAAGAGCTGATCACGGTTAACGGACAAAGGGTCCTCGCTCCTCACCACGCCATTGCGGTCGCGAGCCGGGCGAGCAGCTCGGGATCGTCGAAGGCACTCGCGGAGGCGATCGCGCCGGCGGCAACAAGGTCAGCATGGCTGAGGCTCGTCCGTATCCCGATGGTTGGAATCCCGGCGGCCGTGGCCGACTGCACGCCCGAGCGGGAGTCCTCGAACGCGATCGAG
The DNA here is from genome assembly GCF_038085055.1 of Bradyrhizobium sp. ISRA442. Taxonomy (NCBI): domain Bacteria; kingdom Pseudomonadati; phylum Pseudomonadota; class Alphaproteobacteria; order Hyphomicrobiales; family Nitrobacteraceae; genus Bradyrhizobium; species Bradyrhizobium sp. ISRA442. The sequence goes on along the minus strand of NZ_JALGCN010000008.1, from coordinate 268,072 downwards.
GCTTGGGCGCTGGCACCGACGAAGCGCAGCCCTTCCCGATAGGGCAACGGATGCGGCTTGCCGTGCAAAAGCTCATCGCCGATCACGATCGCCTCGAACCGCTCCGTGATGCCGAGGCCCGACAACAGCAGCTCCGCATTCAGCCGCGGCGCGTTGGTGACGGCGACCATGGGAATGCCGGCAGCATCCGCCCGGTCGAGCAGCGCCATCAAGCCGGGCAGCGGCTCGATCTGTCCGGCCACCAGCGTGCGAAAGATCTCCTCCTTCTCGCCGAGGATCGCGACGCGGCGCTCGAGCGCTTCCTCGGTGAGAAACCGCTCGCCGATCGATGCATTGGAGAAGCCCTGGAGCTCCTTCGAAAAGCGCACGTGATCGAAGACATGGCCGCGGGGGCCGAGCACCTGGTTGAAAGCCTTCAAGTGCAGCGGGTCGGTGTTGGCGAGCGTGCCGTCGATATCGAACAGCAACGCCCTGCCGATGGCCTCGATCATTTCCGTACTTTCCCTCGCGCGCCGCGCATCAATGCGCAAGACGTATCAATATGACCTCGCTCGCGCAATGCAGAGCATTGCATGACGACGAGGTGACACTCGACAAAGTCGCGCGCGGCTGCAACACTCGCGGCAAGATCAAAAAGGAGGAAACGATGATCATCAACCGGCGCGAGCTGGCTCTCTCGACCCTGGCTGTCTCCACCATTGCCATCACAGCTTCCGGCGCGATGCCGGCGCAGGCCGCCTCGGCGGACGAAGAAGCCGTGGCGAAGAAGGTCGAGGCCTTCCGCCTCGCCCAGATCGCGGCCGACCCGAAGGCACTCGGCGCGTTATGTTGGGATGATCTGAGCTACAGCCATTCCAGCGGCAAGGTCGAGGACAAGGCGACCTTCATCGCCAACGCCACCGACGGCAAATCGAAATTCCTGTCGATCGAATACAAGGACCCGACCATCAAGGTCGTCGGCCCCGCCGCGATCGTGCGCTTCCATTGGGTCGCAGAGCAGGAGATGGCGGCCGATGGGAAAAAAGTGCCGACCAACCTTCACATCCTGATGAACTGGCAGAAGCAGGGCGACGACTGGAAGCTGTTGTCGCGGGCGGCGACGAAGCTGTGATGCTTCTTTCACCCTCTCCCCTTGTGGGAGAGGGTGGCTCGCCGCGCTAGCGGCGAGACGGGTGAGGGGTCTCTCTCCGCGAGAGATTCTTTTACCTCTGAATGTGCGGAAGCAACCCCTCATCCGGCGCTTCGCGCCACCTTCTCCCACAAGGGGAGAAGGACAACATGCGCGGCAAAAGATTCCGATCCCACGCTTCGCGCGCGCCCGGAATGACAGGCGGGGAGATCACGCCGCCTCCTTCACCTCGCCGTTAACGAGCTTGCTTGCAGCGCGCTCGGCTTCGCGGGCGTTGCGGAAGATTTGGCCCTCCAGGCGGTTGAAGCGGTGGGATGAGGCGAAGAAACAATAGCCTCCTTGATTGCGAACGACGATACCTGCGGTCTCTGAATTGACTTCGATGATGTAGCTGTCCGTCATGGCCCGTTGAGTCCTCAGTGCGGGCAAATAACGACGGTTCTGCCCAAAGGTTCCTAGGGCAAATCAGCCGTTTTCGTCCCCGAATCGACACGCAACTGAGTACGCCGGGACCTCATCCCTTTTATGACTGGTTCTTGGCGAAGCCGCGACGCGGCGACTCACAGATGCCGCGATCAGTAACGGCAATGACAACGAGGATGAGGCATCGCGCCGCGCGCGATTACGTCGCGATCGATGCGTCCGGCTGGCGAACCGCTTGCGGCCGGCCGTGCTCGTCGATCGAAACGTAGGTGAAATTTCCGTCGGTGACGAGGAACGGATTCTCCTCGCCGCGACGGAGCGCCCAGGCCTCGAGATGCACGGTGAGCGAGGTACGCCCCACGCGAACGAGATTGGCGTAGACCGAGACAAGATCGCCGACATAGACCGCTTTGCGGAAATTCATCGCCTCGATCGCCACCGTGACGGTGCGCGACTTCGCCACCTTCGAAGCGAACACGCCGCCACCGACGTCCATCTGGCTCAGCAGCCAGCCGCCGAAGATATCGCCATTGGCGTTGGTGTCGGCGGGCATTGCCAGCGTGCGAATGCAGAGGTCGCCGCTCGGCTCGGTGTCGGCCTGTTCAGTCATGTGCCTCTCACTTGAAATTATCCCAGCCCGGATCGGGCGCGAAGCGGCCGCCGAATCGTTCGGCCAGCGCGCGCAAGGTGGATACGACATTTTCCGCGCCGCGCGTGCGCGCATAATTCAACGGACCGCCACGGAACGGCGCGTAGCCGGTGCCAAAGATCATGGCGCCGTCGACCGCATCGGCATCGTCGACGATGCCTTCGCGAAGCGCCGCGACGCAGACGTTGGAGATCGGCAGGATCAGCCGGTCGATCATCTGGTCGGTGACACGCGGGCCGGTCTCCGGCAACGGCACCTTCTCCGCCTTGCCGTCCTTCCAGACGTAGAAGCCCTTTCCGCTCTTGCGGCCGAGCTCGCCCTTGGCGACCTTATCGCGCAGCCAGGCCGGCGTCGGCGGCAGCAGATCTCCGAACTTCGTGCGCAGCATGTCGCCGACGTCCAGACAGATGTCGAGCCCGACCTGGTCGGCGAGTTCGATCGGTCCCATCGGCATGCCGAATTGTTCGGCCGCCGCATCGATCAGGCGCTGGTCGATCTTCTCGTCCAGCATCACCATCGCTTCCAGCATGTACGGTGTCAGCGCGCGGTTGACGAGGAATCCGGGCGAGCTTTTCACGGAGAGCGGCAGGCGGTCGATCGCGCCGACGAAGGCAAGCGCCTCCTTCAACACCTGCGGGTCGTTGCCGTCATGGCTGACGACCTCGACCAGTTGCAGCCGCGACACCGGATTGAAGAAATGCAGGCCGACGAGCCGCTCCGGCCGCGCCAGACCGCTCTGCAGATCCTGGAGCGGGATGCTCGAGGTGTTGGTGGCGAGAATCGCGCCCGGCTTCATCCGCGGCTCGAGCCCGGCATAGACCTTCTGCTTGAGCTCGAGCTTTTCCGGCACCGCCTCGATGATCAGATCAGCGTTACGGACGCCCTCGCCGTCCATGTCTGGAACGAGACGATCGAGCGCGTCGCGCACCTCGGTGGGCTTGCGGATGATCTTGCCGTAGAGCTCGGCGGCGCGCTTGACTGCACCGGCGATCGGCTCCGCCTTCATGTCGGCCAGCGAGACCCGCAGCCCCTGGCTCGCTACCCAAGCGGCAATGTCGCCGCCCATGGCACCGGCGCCGATGACATGGACGTGCTTGACCGTGCTGCCGGTACCCGCCGCCTTCTTCATCTGCTCGCGCAGAAAGAACACGCGGATCAGGTTCTGCGCCGTCGGCGTCACCATCAGCCTGGCGAAGGATGCCTGCTCAGCCTTCAGCATCGCGGCCTTGCTGCCGCCATGGGCCTCCCAGAGATCGATCAGCGCGTATGGCGCCGGATAATGCTCGCGGGGGGCGGCCTTCGCGGCCTCGCTCCGCATGCGCTTGGCAAGCAGCCCGCGCACGGGACCAAAACTGGCCGCGCGGGTGAGAAGACCCGGCCGGGCCCGCTTCAGCCGGCCGAACAGCGCGTCCCTCACCGCGTTGTGGACGTGCCGCTCCTGCGTCACGGTGTCGACGAGGCCGAGCGATTTGGCGCGGCGCGCGTCGATGGTGCGGCCGGTCAGCATCAAGGCCATCGACTGGGTCGGATTCACCAAGGCGGTGAATCGCGCGGTGCCGCCGAGGCCGGGATGCAGGCCGAGCATCACCTCCGGGAAGCCGAAGCGCGCGCCGTCGATGGCGATGCGCGACTGGCAGGCGAGCGCGACCTCGAGCCCGCCGCCGAGGCAGAAGCCGTGGATCACCGCAACCGTCGGCAACCGCAGCGCCTCCAGATGATCGACCACGGCATGCGCGCCGCGGATGCGCGTCTCCACCATGGCAGCATCGCTGGCGCCGCGGAATTCGTTGACGTCGGCGCCGGCAATGAAACCGGACGGCTTTGCCGAACGGATCACGAGGCCGGCGGGGCGCTCGGTCTCGATCGCCGCGAGCACGGCGTCGAATTCCTCCATCACGTCCGCGGACAGCGTGTTGGCGCTGGCGTCGGCGCGGTCGAACAGCAGCCAGGCGATCCCGTCGGCATCGCGCGTCAGCTTGAAGTGGCGATAGGGCCCGGCGGCCGCGGGCTGAGGCCCGAGCGCAAGCACGCGATCGCCGAGCGCGGTCATGATCTTCGAATCCATGGTTACACCGCCTCGATCAACATGGCGCCGCCGAGCCCGCCGCCGATGCACTCCGTGGCAACGCCGCGGCGCGTGCCGAGCCGCTTCATGGCGTTGACGAGGTGCAGCACGATGCGGTTGCCGGACGTGCCGACGGGATGGCCGAGCGAGATCGCACCGCCATCGACGTTGAGCTTGTCGCGATCGATCTCGCCGGCCGCGTCGTCGAGGCCGAGAATCTCGCGGCAGAATTTTTCGTCATTCCAGGCGGCAAGGCAGCCGAGCACCTGTGTGGCGAAGGCCTCGTTCAGCTCCCAGGTCTCGACGTCCTTGATGGTGAGGTTGTTGCGCGACAGCAGCGGCGTCGCCGACATCACCGGCCCGAGCCCCATGATGCTCGGATCGAGCGCGGCCCAATTGCTGTCGATGATGGCAGCCTTCGGCGACAATTTGTGCTTCACCACCGCCTCGTCGGAGGCAAGGATCACCCAGGAGGCGCCGTCGGTGATCTGCGAGGAATTGCCGGCGGTGACCTGGCCCCAGGGACGCTCGAACACCGGCTTCAGCTTCGCCAGCGTCTCGGGCGTGGAGTCCGGGCGCACGCCGTCGTCATGGTCGAAGAATTTTCCGTCGCGGGAGAAGGCGGTCTCGACCTCGCCCTTGAGGAAGCCTTGCGCCTGCGCGTGCGCGAGCCGGCGATGGCTCTCGGCGGCATAGGCATCGGACTGCGCGCGGGTGATGCCGAAGAGATGGCCGACCACCTCGGCGGTCTGGCCCATGTTCAATTCGGTGATCGGATCGGTCAGCCCGCGCTCGAGGCCAATGATCGGCTTCAGGAAGCGTGGCCGCACTTTCAGCGCTGCGGCGATTTTTGCGGCCATGCCCTTCGCAGTGGCAAGCCCCGCGAACCAGCGCACGCCGGCATTGGGCCAGACCAGCGGCGCGTGGCTCAGCGCCTCGGTGCCGCCGGCGAGGATCATGTCGGCATGACCTTCGCGGATGTAGCGGTAGGCGCTGTCGATCGACTGCATGCCGGAGCCGCAATTGATCTGCACGGTGAAGGCGACCATGTCCTCGCCCATGCCGAGCCTGAGTGCCGCGACGCGGGCAGGATTCATTTCGTCCGCGATCACGTTGACGCAGCCGAGGATGACCTGGTCGAAGGCGGTGGGCGCGAACGGCTGGCGCGCCAGCAGCGGCCGGCCGCATTGCACGGCGAGATCGACCGGCGTGAACGGGCCCGGCCCCGAGCGCGCCTTGAGAAACGGCGTCCTGCTGCCGTCGACGATGAAAACCGGTCGTGCCATCAGCTCGCCGCCCTCTGTTCCCCGAGTTCCTGGAAGAACTGATGCACGTCGCCGGTTTTCTTGTAAATCGGCGACAGCGCTTCGGGCGCGAAATCATCGACCTCGATCACTTTTGCGACAGCTTCACCCGCCGCCGCAAGCTGCTCGCCTTCGGCCTGCGTGATCACGCCCTTGGCCGCCGCCTCCTTCCAGTCGTGGATATGCGCGGCCCGCATGCGCTTTGCGATCGCATCGGTGCTCGCGACCAGCTTGAACGCATGCTCCAGCCGGGCAAAGCCGCAGTCATCATCGACATGGGCAAGGTCCGGCGTGAGGCGGTCGCGCGCGGCCGACGGCTCCAGCACGAGGCTGGCGCATTGGTGCACGACGCGGTCGCTTGGGCCGAGCACGCGGGCGCCGAAGGGCTGGACCACGAGCTTGAGGATCCCTGCGACGAAGCGGTTCGGCAGATTGGCGAGAATCTCGGCGAACCTGTTCTCGATGGTCTTGAAGCCGGAGGCCATGCACCATTCGAGCGCGGCGAAATCCTCCTTCTGCCGGCCTTCATCATGCCAGCGCTTCAGCGCGGCCGAGAGCAGATAGAGCTCGGAGAGGATGTCGCCGAACCGCGCCGACAGCATCTCCTTGCGCTTCAGCGCACCGCCGAGCGTGAGCAGCGCCACGTCGGCGCAGAGCGCGAAGGCCGCCGAATAGCGCGAGAGCTGGCGATAGAACCGTGTCGCCTCGCCTGCGTCCGGCGCGGGCGCGAACGCGCCAAAGGTCCAGCACCGACTGAGGGCGCGGAACAGCGTCTGGAAGCTGTGGCCGACATGCTTCCAGAACGCCTTGTCGAAGTCGGTCAGCCCGCGCTCGCGGTCGGTGTCGGCGAGCGCATTCATCTCGTCGAGCAGAAAGGGATGGGCGCGGATCGCGCCCTGCCCGAACACGATGAGATTGCGGGTCAGGATGTTGGCGCCTTCCACCGTGATGCCGACCGGCACGGCCCGGTGCAGATTGCCAAGATAGTTTTGCGGTCCGTCGATCACCGCCTTGCCGCCATGGATGTCCATGGCGTCGTCGACCGCGGTTCGCATCCGCTCGGTCGCGTGCAGCTTCATGATGCCGGAGATGACGGCGGGATGAACGCCGGCATTCAGCGCCGCGCAGGTGAGCCGTCGCGCCGCATCAAGCTGGTAGGCGGTCGCGACGATGCGCGCGAGCGGCTCCTCGACGCCTTCGAATTTGGCGATGGAGATGCCGAACTGCTCGCGGATGCGCGCATAGGCGCCGGTGGTGCGTGCCGCCAAGGCCGCACCCGCGGCCGAGAGCGACGGCAAGGAGATTCCGCGTCCGGCGGCGAGCGCGGTCATCAGCATCTTCCAGCCCTGCCCGAGCCGCTCCTTGCCTCCGATGACGTAATCGAGCGGAATGAAGACGTCGCGGCCCCGGTTCGGGCCATTCTGGAACACCTGCATCGCCGGCAGATGGCGGTGGCCGATCTCGACGCCGGGCAAGCCGGTCGGGATCAGCGCCACGGTGATGCCGAGCTCCTCCTGATTGCCCACCAGATGATCCGGATCATAGGCCTTGAAGGCGAGACCCAGGAGCGTTGCGACGGGGCCGAGCGTGATGTAGCGCTTGTGCCAGTTGAGCCTGAGGCCGATGATCTCGCGGTCTTCGAAAACTCCCTTGCAGATGATGCCGCTGTCGACCATCGAGGCCGCATCGGAGCCGGCTTCGGGGCTGGTCAGGCCGAAGCAGGGAATGTCGCGACCGTCGGCAAGGCGGGGCAGCCAGCGTTGCTGCTGCTCCTTCGTGCCGAAGCGCATCAAGAGCTCGCCCGGCCCGAGCGAGTTCGGAACCATCACCGTGACGGCCGCCGCGATCGAGCGGGTCGAGATCTTGCGCACCACTTCCGAATGCGCATAGGGCGAGAAGCCGAGGCCGCCGAACTCCTTCGGAATGATCATGCCGAAGAATTTTTCGCGCTTGATGAAATGCCAGACCTCGTGAGGCAGGTCGCGCCATTCCCAAAAAATCTTCCATTCGTCGAGCATGGCGCAGAGCGCGTTGACCGGGCCGTTGAGGAAGGCCTGCTCCTCCTCCGTCAACGTAGCCGGGGCGACGCTCAGCAGTTTCGACCAGTCGGGATTGCCGGTGAAGAGATCGGCGTCCCACCAGACGTCGCCGGCTTCCAGCGCCTCACGCTCGGTGTCGGACATCGCCGGCAAGGCGCCGCGCGCGAGAGCGAAGATCGGCTTGGTGAGGGTGTCGCGGCGGAAGCTCATGGCAAAAACCTCATGATCGGCGCGGATGAGGAGCATTTTAGCGGAAAGTGGCCGACAGAAGTGAACACTTCGCCCGCAAAAAGAAGCGAATTGACGCGGCCGGGCGGCCCGCAGCGATAACGGCCGGGGCGCGGTGGCAGTTCCGGGAGGGGGATGGTGAGATGCCTCCACGCCGTCATTCCGGGGCGCGCCGTCAGGCGCGAGCCCGGAATCCATACTCTCGATTGTGGTTATGGATTCCGGGCTCGACGCTAACGCGTCGCCCCGGAATGACGGCGTGGCCGGCCTAATCCGGCCGGACCATCTCGAACATGTTTTCCGGCCTGATCTCGAAATAATCGCCACGGCGTCCGGCGCGGACGATCGGGCGGGCGGCGGCGGTCTGGTAGATGCCGTCCTTGATCATGGCCTTGTCGATGTGGACGGCGACGACCTCGCCGAGCGTCAGCCAGGCATCGGCCTCCCTGCCGTCGGCACCCTTGAGGCGGACGATGTCGGACAGGCGGCACTCGAAGGCGACCGGGCTTTCGGCAACGCGCGGCACGTTGACGAGCTTGCCCGGAACGGCGGTAAGGCCCGCGATCTTGAACTCGTCGACATCGGGCGCAACATGCGCCGCAGTCGCGTTCATGTGCTTGGCCAGATCCATGGTGGCGAGATTCCAGACGAATTCCTTGGCCTGCTGGATGTTCTCGACGGTGTCCTTCCAGTTGGTGGAGGAGAAGCCGATGATCGGCGGGGTGTAGCAGAACGCGTTGAAGAAGCTGTACGGCGCGAGGTTGACGTGGCCCTTGGCGTCGCGGGAAGAGATCCAGCCGATCGGCCGCGGTGCGATGATGGCATTGAAGGGATCATGCTTGAGGCCGTGGCCCTTGGAGGGCTCGTAGAAATGCAGGTCTTTGTCGGTCACGCTGATTTTTCCCTGATCGTCATTGCGAGCGCAGCGAAGCGATCCAGACTGTCTCCGCGGTGGGATTCTGGATTGCTTCGCTGCGCTCGCAATGACGGAGTCCGTTGATCCGTCTCGCTCGCAAAACCTTCCGTCATCCCGAAGCGGAATGACGGAAGGCCTGCTTATAGGGAGAAATTCCTCGGCCCGTCAGTGGCGTGGCGACAGACCCGCGATGACGAAATCGATCATCTGGTCGATGGTCGGGCCCGGCTTGGTGGCGCACTGGGCGATCATCTGCGGGTGGAAGAAGCGCATCATCGCGGTGCAGGCACAGAGCGAAGCGAGCTGCAGGTCCGGCGCCTCGAACTCGCCGGAGGCGACGCCCTGCGCGATCATCTGGCCGATAACCCCGGCAATACACTCCATGTGGGCGACGCAGACATCCCAATCTTCCTGCATGGCGATCTCGACCATCTCATGCAGCTTGGAATCGCCGACATAGCGCTCGGTGTTCATGCGGTTGATGGTGGTGAGCAGCTCACGGAAGCGGGGGATCACTGGACCCGGCCTCGCCACGATCCGCTGCGCCTCGAGCTCGACCTCGCCCATCAAGCCCCGCGCCACCGCCTGGTGGATCGCCTTCTTCGATTCGAAGAAGCGATACACGTTGGCGGGGCTCATCCTGAGCTCCTTGGCGATATCCCCGACTGTGGTCTTCTGATACCCGATCAGGCGGAACAGCCTCTCGGCCACCTCGAGGATGCGCTCCCGGGTGTCGCCTTCGATATGTTCCGCAGTCAGTGTCATCTGTCAGGACTCATCACTCGATACTCTTCATCTATTCAGCCGCCTCAGCAAGCGGAATTGCCGGCTCGGCATCGCTCCCATGCTGCGCCGCAGTGGCCAGCGTGGGAGACCCCGCCTCGTCCAGGCTCTTGCGGAACCAGAGGGCGTAGAGGCCCGGCAGGTACAGGAGCGTTAGGAAGGTTGCAACGAACAAGCCGCCCATGATGGTGATCGCCATCGGGCCCCAGAATGCCGAGCGCGACAGCGGGATCATGGCCAGGATGGCCGCGAGGGCCGTCAGCACCACGGGGCGGGCACGGCGGACGGTCGCCTCCACGATCGCCTCGCGCCGGGTCAGGCCGTGCGAGACGTCGGTCTCGATCTGGTCGACCAGGATGACCGTGTTGCGCATGATCATGCCGGCGAGCGCGATCAGGCCGAGCAGTGCCACGAAGCCGAACGGCGCGTTGGCGACGTTGAGGCCGAGGGAGGCGCCCACGATGCCGAGCGGCGCGGTCAGGAACACCAGGAACAGGCGCGAGAAGCTCTGGAGCTGGATCATGAGCAGCGTCAGCATCACCATGACCATCACCGGGAAGAGGATGAAGATCGAGGCATTGCCCTTGGCGGATTCCTCGAAGGCGCCACCCGGCTCGATGCGATAGGCCGGCTCGAGGTGGTCCTTGATCGCCTTCAGCTTCGGCGTGATCTGGTTGGTGACGTCAGGCGCCTGCACGCCGTCGACGACGTCGGAGCGCACGGTGATCGCCATGTCGCGGTTGCGGCGCCACAGGATCGGCTCCTCATGCGAGTACTCGATCTTGGCGATCTGCTGCAGCGGCACGGCAACGCCGTTGCGCGACGTTATGGTCAGATCGCCGACGCCGCCGAGGTCGAGGCGTTCGGACGGGATCGCACGCGCGACCACGCCAACCTTCTCAATGCCGTCGCGTACGGTCGTGACCTGCGCGCCCGAGATCAGCATCGAAAGCGCCTGCGACACGTCCTGCGGCGTCAGGCCCATGGCGCGGGCACGGTCCTGATCGACGACGAGCTTGAGGTAGGGCGACTGCTCGTTCCAGTCGAGCTGGACGTCCTTGACGTTCTTGTTCTCGCGCATGACGTCGCGAACCTGGTAAGCGATCTCGCGCACCTTGTTGGCGTCAGGGCCGATCACGCGGAACTGCACGGGGAAACCGACCGGCGGACCGAAATTGAAGCGGTCCACGCGGACGCGCGCCTCGGTCAACATGCCGTCGGCGACCGCGTTCTCGATCTTGGCCTTGACGCGCTCGCGTGCCTCGACGCCCTTGGCGACGATCACGATCTCGGCGAAGGCCTCGTTCGGAAGCTGCGGATTGAGGCCGAGCCAGAAGCGCGGCGAGCCTTGGCCGACATAGGCCGTGTAGGTCGCGATGTCCTTGTCGTCCTTGAGCAGTGTCTCGGCCTCCTTCACGGCCTTTTCGGTGACGTTGAAGGCAGTGCCTTCCGGCAGACGGAGCTGGAGGAACAGTTCGGGCCGCTCCGACAGCGGGAAGAACTGCTGCTGGACGTGGCCGAAGCCGACGATCGAGGCGATGAAGATGCCGACGGTCGCGACCACCACCGTGATGCGGTGATTGACGCACCACTGCACGATGGCGCGCAGGCCGCGGTACATGCGAGTCTCGTAGACTGCATGCGGATCGTGGCTATGGTGCAGCTTCATGTCGGGCAGGAGCTTGACGCCGATGTAAGGCGTGAAGATCACCGCCACGAACCAGGAGGCGATCAGCGCGATCGCCACGATCCAGAAGATGCTGCCGGCATATTCGCCGACCGCGGAATTGGCAAAGCCGATGGGGAGGAAGCCAGCGGCCGTGACCAGCGTTCCCGTGAGCATCGGAAACGCAGTGGATTCCCAGGCAAAGGACGCGGCGCGGATGCGGTCCCAGCCCTGCTCCATCTTCACCACCATCATCTCGACCGCGATGATGGCGTCGTCGACGAGCAGGCCGAGCGCGATGATCAGCGCGCCGAGGGTGATGCGGTGCAGGTCGAGCGACATCGTGTTCATGACGATGAAGACGATGCCGAGCACCAGCGGAACGGACATTGCGACGACGATGCCGGTGCGCCAGCCGAGCGCGAGGAACGACACGAACAGCACGATCACGAGCGCCTCCATGAAGGAGTGCACGAACTCGCCCACCGCGTGCTCGACCACCTTGGGCTGGTCGGCGATCAGCTCGACGTCGACGCCCTGCGGCACCGCCTTCATGAACTCGGCGGTCGCCTTCTCGACCTCCTTGCCGAGCTCGAGGATGTTGGCGCCCTTGGCGGTGACGACGCCGATGCCGATCGCCGGCTTGCCTTCCTGGCGGACGACGAAGCTCGGCGGATCGGCATAGCCGTGGGTGACGGTCGCGATGTCGCCGAGGCGGAAGACGCGGCCGTTGCTCTCGACCGGGGTCTCGGCCACGGCCTTGGCACCGTCGAGCGCGCCGGTGACGCGCAGCGGCACGCGCTGCGACGAGGTCTCGACCGTGCCGGCCGGGGTCACGTTGTTCTGCTTGGCGAGCGAATCGAACAGCGCCTGCGGCGTGATACCCAGCGTCGCAAGCTTGGCATGCGAGAACTCGACATAGATGCGCTCGTCCTGGGTGCCGTAGACGTCGACCTTGGTCACGCCGGGCACCTTCAGGAGACGCTGGCGGAAACCTTCGGAGACCTTCTTGAGCTGGGCATAATCGGCGCCGTCGCCGGTCATCATGTAGAGGATGGAATCGACGTCGGAGAACTCGTCATTGACCACGGGCCCGAGAATGCCCGAGGGCAACTGGCCCTGCACGTCGACGAGCTTCTTGCGCAGAAGATAGAAGAGATAGGGCACGTCCTTCGGCGGGGTGTTGTCGCGGAAGGTCACTTGGAGCGCGGTGAAGGCGGGCTTGGAGTAGGTCTGCACCTTCTCGAAGTAAGGCAGCTCCTGGAGCTTCTTCTCGATGGGATCGGCGACCTGGGTCTGCATCTCCTGCGCGGTCGCGCCCGGCCACATCACGGAGACGTTGACCACCTTCACCGTGAAGAACGGATCCTCGGCGCGGCCCAGCTTCTCGTAGGAGAAGAAGCCGGCGGCACCGAGCACGATCATCAGGAACAGGACCAGCGTCGGATGGCTGACGGCCCAGGCCGAAAGGTTGAAGCGCTTCATCGCACTCTCCGTAAGACGATCCACTTGTCAAAAACGACAGCCACTCTGTTCAACCCGTCATCGCGAGGCAGCGAAGCAATCCAGGGGGCTGGGCAGGTGCTGGATCGCTTCGCCGCTTCAGCCTTGCGGCCGAAACTCACCTCGCAACGACGGAACTCGAAAGAACCCGCGTTAGAAAGACAGCGAGGACACAATCCGGACCTTCTGGCTCGGATCGAGCTTCTGCACGCCGAGGGCGACGATCTTGGCGCCCTCCGCCACGCCGCCGGTGACGACGACGTCGTTGCTCTCATAGGACTTCACCGTGACCGGCTGCAGCGTGACCGCGCCGTTGTCGTCGACGACATAGAACGAGGGCTTGCCGCCTTCGTTGAACAGCGCGGACAGCGGCAGTCGCGCGACGCGCTCGGTGGCGGCGTCCGACAGCGTCAGCGTCGCGGTCATGCCGAGCGCGACCTTGTCGTCGGCTTCGGGCAGCGAGAACTTTGCGAGATAGGTGCGCGTGGCCGGGTCGGCGGCGGGCGCGATCTCGCGCAGCTTCGCTGCGTACTTCTTGTTGGGCTCCGACCAAAGAGTGACGCTGGCGACGCCCGACTTGGCGCGTTCGACCAGCGTCTCAGGGATCGCGACGACCGCTTCCTTCTCGGCAAAGCGGGCGACGCGGATCGAGGCCTGACCCGCGGCGACCACCTGGCCGGGCTCGATCAGCGTTGCGGTGACGACGCCACGGGCGTCGGCGTTGAGCGTCGCGTAGGAAAGGGAATTCTTGGTCAGCTCGACCGAGCGCTCGGCCCGGTTCAGGCGCGCACGCGCCTCGTCGGCGGCGGCGCGGCTCGAATCCATCTGCGCGTCGGTGGTCCAGCCCTTGGCCTTCAGATCCTTGGCACGCTGCTCGGCGGCAGCAGCCTGGGCCAGCACGCCGGTTGCGGCAGTCTGCTCGGCGACGGCCTGCTCGGCCTGCAGCTTGAGGTCGACCTCGTCGAGGGTTGCGAGCGGCTCGCCGACCTCGACGGTCTGGCCAACCTCGACTAGGCGTTTTGCCACTTTGCCGGCGACACGGAAGCCGAGGTCGCTCTCGATCCGGGGCTTGATCGTGCCGACGAAGCTCCGCTCCGGCGTTTCGGCCTCGTAATGCGCGGTGGCGACCAGAACCGGCCGCGGCGGCTCGGCCTTCTCGGCGACGGTCTCATTGCACCCAGCCAGCGCAGCAGCCGTGGCGGCCAGCGCGATGCCTGCCAAGAGCTTGGAATAGCTCGACAATACTGACCGGACGAACATCGGAGACGCTCCTGCTTCTGTGTTCCGGAGAAATGTCGACTAATCACTGATAAAAGTCAATAATCGTCAGTCATCAGGAATCCGTGATCGACGGGATGACCCTCCCGTCGCCCGGCGAAAACCAAGGCCCATTACCCCTGAAGTCAATTGTTGAAAGAAAACGTCTCCCCGCGTGCCCCAAGAGGGGCCGCGGAGTATGGGCCAGGCCTTCGCCAGGGCGACGTCTGGAGGCTACCGCCCCTGTTCGGCGAACTCGTGCTTGCTGTCGTGGCCGCCGATGAAGACCAGGATGCCGGCAATCAGGGGCAAGATGGCGAGCACCAGGAGGCCGGTCGAGGTCTGGCCCGTTGCTTCCTTGACCCAGCCGATCAGGTAGGGCCCGCCGAAGCCGGCGAGATTGCCGATCGAGTTGATCAAAGCGATGGCGCCGGCGGCGGCCGTGCCGGAGAGCCAGGCGGTCGGCAGGGTCCAGAACACGCCGAAACAGCAGAACACGCCGATCGCCGCCACCGTCAGCACCACCATCGTCAGGGTGGGATCGGTGAGATAGGAGGAGACGCCGAGCGCGACGGCGGTGAGCAGCAGCGGCGCGCCCACGTGCATCACGCGTTCGCGCGTGGCATCGGAATGCCGCGCCCACAGGATCATCGCGATGGTGCCGAACAGATACGGGATCGCGGTGACGAAGCCGGTCTGCGCGTTGGTGAGGCCGAACGCCTTGACGATCTGCGGCAGCCAGAACTGCATGCCGTAGAGCGCGCCGACGAAGCCGAAATAGATCAAGCTCAACGCGATCACTTTGGGCGAAGACAGCGCTTCGCCGAGCGACAGATGCTTCACGGCCTGCTTGGCCGCAATCTCGGAATCAAGCCTCCCCTTGAGCCAAGCCTTCTGCTCGGCCGAGAGCCAGTCCGCCTTCTCCGGCTTGTCGGTGAGATAGAACCAGGTGACGATGCCGAGCAGCACCGAGGGGATGCCCTCGATGATGAACAGCCACTGCCAGCCCTTCAGGCCCATCACGCCGTCGAGCCCGAGCAGCAGGCCGGAGATCGGGGCACCAATCACGGTCGAGACCGGCACGGCGATGGCGAAGGCGGCGAGGAAGCGCGCGCGGTATTCGGCGGGGTACCAATAGGTTAGATAAAGAATGATGCCGGGAAAGAAGCCGGCTTCGGCGACGCCGAGCAGGAAGCGCAGGACATAGAAGCTCGTCACGCCATTCACCAGCGCCATCAGCGCCGAGATGATGCCCCAGGTCACCATGATGCGGGCGATCCAGCGGCTGGCGCCGAACTTCTCCAACGCCAGATTGCTCGGCACCTCGAAGATGAAATAGCCGATGAAGAAGATGCCGGCGCCCCAGGAGAAGATCAGCGGCGTGAACTTCAGCTCCGCATTCATGGTCAGGGCGGCGAAGCCAAGATTGACGCGGTCGAGATAGGAGAAGAAGTAGGCCAGCACCAGGAAGGGAATCAGCCGCCAGGAGATGGCGCGGATGGTCGAGGTCTCGATTGCGCTCTTGTTGGCATTCTTGGCGCCGCCGGCGGAACCGGCAAAGGTCGTGGTCTGGCTCATGGCTTCCCCCCGGGATCGTTGCTTTTTTAGGACAGAAGCGCGGTTTTGAGCATCGCGGGCAAAGAGTCAATGGAGCGAGCAATGCACGGGGCGCAGCCGGTCAAGCCCGTTGCGCCGGTGCAGACGGCACTACGCCGCACGCGCCGTCGCCGTGATTGTCTGCGGTCTGTTCCTGCGCTGGTGCGGGCTCTAACCCACCCTGAGATTTCGCCTCCGAGTTCGGCTCTCTCCTCCGTCATTGCGAGCGCAGCGAAGCAATCCAGACTGTCACCGCGGAAAGATTCTGGATTGCTTCGCTGCGCTCGCAATGACGAGATTGATGAAGCCGTTCACCACAACCTCGCTGCCAGCACTCACTCCGCCAATTGAAACCGCTCGAAACGATCGAGCTCTTCCTCGATTTTCTGTTTCAGCTCCTTGCGTCCCGCCGTCTTCTTCCCTTCCCCGACCCAGGTCCATTTCTGCATCAAGAGCTTTTTGTTCTGGCGGTCGGTCTTGAGGTCGAGCGCGGCGACGATTTCGTCGCCGACCAGCACCGGAAGCGCAAAATAGCCGAACTTGCGCTTGGGTTTCGGCACGTAGGCTTCGAACAGATGATTGTAGCCGAAAAAGAGATTGGTGCGCTTGCGCTGGATGATCAGGGGATCGAACGGCGACAGGATGTGGACGAGATCCGGCGAAATCCCCTCGCCATTCTCCTCGAACGAGGCCGGCGCTGCCCAATGCTCCTGCTTGCCGGCGCCATGAAGTGCGACGGAGACGAGCTCACCGCGGCGAACGCGCGCGGCGATCAGGCGCGCGACCTCTTTCTTGCGCGGCGCGTCGAGATGGCAGACCGAATCGAGACTCACGATGCCTTGCGACCGCAGGGCCCGGTCGAGCAGATAGGCGGTGATGTCCTTTGTCGAGGCCGGCTTCGGCAGCTTGTCCCAGCCGAAATGGCGCGTCATCAGCTCATAGGTCTTGAGCATGCCCTGGCGCTCGCTGATGGTCACGACGCCGGTATAGAAGGCGAGCTGCAACGCGCGCTTGGAGGGCTTGCGGCTCTGCCAAAGGTGCTCCTTCTCGGTGAGCGCGTCGTCCTCGATGTCGCGGATCGTCAGGGGACCGGCGCGCACCAGCCGCATCACCTTGCGCATGTCGGCCGGCGTGACCGAGGCGTACCATTTGTGCCCGTCGCGGCGATGCTCGCGCATCGCCGGCAGGAAGAAGCGGAAATCGTTCGTCGGCACGTAGGACAGCGCATGCGTCCAGTATTCGAACACGCTCTTCTCGACGCTCTGGGCAAGGCGCAGGTCGGCGCGGCGGTAGGACGGGATGCGGCTATAGAGGATATGATGGTGGCAGCGCTCGATCACATTGATCGTGTCGATCTGCACGTAGCCGAGATGAGCCGTCGCGTCGGCGACGGCCCGCGCGCCTTCCCCGAACGGCGCACGCACGTCGAGCCGCTGGGCATGCAGCCAGATCTGCCGGGCCTGTGTGGTTGAGAGCGGAAGCGGTTTGGGCGCGCGGGACATTGCGAAGGCAATGTAGCGGGATTCGCGCCGGGCGAAAGATGCAGACAGGCGTTAGTGACCGCCCTTCGGCGCCTTGGACCGATCGCCGATGCTGCCCGTGGCGATGTCCGGCTCGCAGGAGGCCCTGCCCCGCTCCGCCGCCTGGCAGCGATAGACGCTGCCGGTGAGGCGGTCGACCAGCCACATATTCTCGTCGGTCGGACCTTCGATGCCGACATAGCGGCTGGTGAGACCCGTGATCAGCGTCGACAGCAGGATCGCCACCGCGATCATCGCTGCGCCGATATAGATGGACATGGAGCTTAGGAAGGCTGTCCGATCCGGCGAGCCGCCACGATAGAACTGGTAGTCACTCGGCCTGGGCACTGTATGGAACTCGGCTCGCTTCCTTGGCGATTGTCAGATTTGGCGGTTGTTAGATCAAGTGTGCTGCTAGGCGCGCATCTGGCCGAATTCTTGTTCGCAGGCTGGCCATCACGCGACGGCTTTGCGACGAAGGATGAGCGCAGGTTTCCGATGTGGAAGGCAGCCCGGTCCGGACTGCCTTCACTTCGCGCTTTGCCTCTCAGCGGCGGCCGAATAGCCCGCCCATCATACCGCCCAACAGACCGCCGGGGCCGCCCATCGGACTGCCGCCGCCACCACCGCCGCTATAATGGCGCCGGCCGCCGCCAGCGGAGGAACGGCGACGCACCGGCTCATCGTCTGCCTGCTCGGAGGAGGCTGCGCGGGTCGAAACGATCTCCGAGAGCAAGGCATTGTGCTGGAGCTTGTTGAGGTAACCCGTGGCGGGATAGCCACGAGCCGCCTGCCATCGCTTGATGACGGAACGGGTCTCGTCGTCGAACTTGCCCGTCGCCTTGACGTCAAAGCCGAGCCCGGTGAGGCGGCGCTGCACGTCACGGCGCTGGCTCTTGTCCAGACCGACCTGATCTTCGGACACCTGGTTGGCTTCCTCGGTGAACGTCGCGGGGTCGATCCCGGACGACAGATTGCGGGTGGTGTTGGACGGTCCATCCTGCAAGGCCGCGATGCGGGCGAGTGCGATCGATTTGAACGTGCCGTTCGGATAGTTGGTGAGATAGGCGTTGAGCTCCTCCACCTTGTTGGAGTCCTTGATCGACCGCCAGAACTCGAGCTCGACATCGGAGCCTTGCTTGGCCGCGGTCGATACCGCCGCGTTCGACGTATCCGCCGTGGCCGCAGCCGGCGCACCGACCGGATTGAGATAGACGTTGCCGGTGAGGTTGGTGTGCCCCCAGGGTAATTGTCCCTTGCTGGTCTCGTCACTGACCTGGGCGCGAACCTTGGTCATGGCCTGCTGGATCTCGACGCCGGGCTGGGCAATGTTGGCGACGAGTGCGCGGGTGAACGGGCTGTTCGTGCCGGCCTCGCCATCGAGGGCGGTCTGGCCGGGGCCGGTGGCAAAGGCAATCAGCGTGCCCTCGCCCGACTTCATCTCGGCAAGCCCAGTCTGCACGTTGACGGAGCGGGTGGCCTTGGCCGAACGGATTTTTGCGGCGAACGGGTTATCGCGGCATGCGTCCAGGAATACGAGTTTCACTTTCGCGTCCGCCATGGTCTGATCGAGCGTGACGTCGACATTGATCGCCGCGCCGAGCTTGACGTCCATCTCGGATTTCAGGTCTGCGTCGATCGGCAGCAGATAGTTGACACCGTTCACGGCAATGCCGTGGCCGGCATAGAAGAACACGGCAACATCGGCGCCCTCGCTCTTCTTGCCGAACTCCAGAAGCTTTGCGGTCATGGCGTCGCGGGTGAGGTTGGCGCCCTCGACGACATCGAAGCCGACATTGCGCAGCACCCTGGCCATTGCCTTGGAATCGATCGCGGGGTTGGGGAGCTGCGGGACATTCCTGTAGGCGGCGTTGCCCACCACGAAGGCGACGCGCTTGTCCGCGAAAGCCGCGTTGCCGCTGACGAAAAATGCTGCGATTGAAATTGCTGCGATCAAGAAGCGCATGATCATTCTCCCCTGATCCAAACTTCTTCGCTGCCATCGCATCGGCCTGAGCCGATCCGATCAGAGCAATCTGATCCAAATCACAACAACGCACTGTGATCTGGATCACCCGGGGATTTCTGCTGCTCGAACCGATCGGAAGGACGCTGCGACGGTTACGTTTCTGGGGCTGCTGACGCAGCGGGCAATAACGATTGGTGACGAGCAATGGCAGGGAGATTGTACCCGCTGCGGTTCGAAGTCCAGCTTAGTCGCGGACACGACTTCGAATGGGCGAGCTGCACCTGCACTCTGCTTTCGATGCGCTGGTTGAAACAGCCTTGCTTCCTGACAAAAGGTCTTGTGCTGCACCGGTGGTAAGCCACTGCCACTGGCCGGACTTGCAATGGATGCCGACCGGCTCCGGGGTTAAGATGCGCTTGGAATTCCGGACATTGGCAAATGTGACTCACGTCACATCAGGGCACTTGAAATCTGCCCTAGGCTCGCAACATCAAACCGCCATCAGGCGCAGCAGCGAGGATAAGGCAATGACCCGTTTTGATAAGTTTTTTGGACTGAAGGTGATTACCCTTATGGCCGCGCTGTCGATGACGGCGGGCCAGGCGCTCGCCGGCGACAACAACGTCTCCGCCGACCAGATCTTGAACGCGCTGAAGCCGAAGCCGGTGACCCGCGGCCTCTCCGTCGCTCCGCAGGCGGACACCGCCCAACGGGCCAAGGAATCGACCTTCCTCAACACCTTGCGCAACCGCGCGACCCGGTCGCTCTCGATGGGCGAGCGCGAGCAGATCGCCGAGCTCGCAGCGACCAAGCCGAAGATCGATCTGGAGATCCAGTTCGACTACAATTCCGCCGACATCGCCAAGACCTCGATGGCCTCGGTGCAGGCGCTCGGCAAGGCGCTCTCCGATCCGGCGCTGAAGGGATCGACCTTCGTGGTCGCCGGCCACACCGATGCGATCGGTGGCGAGGAGTTCAACCAGGGCCTCTCCGAGCGGCGCGCCGACACCATCAAGAAGTACCTGGTGCAGAACTACGGCCTCAACGCCAGCGATCTCGTCACCGTCGGCTACGGCAAGACCAAGCTAAAGGATGCCGCCAACGGCGCCGACCCGATCAACCGCCGCGTCCAGGTGGTGAACATGGAAGCCAAGACGGCATCGACGGCATCGAAGTGATCGCCAAAACCGTCCGCCGCACAAGCGGCGGGCGGCTTTCTGTTGTCAGATCCAGCTCTGAAACAGCATCAGGCGATTGAACGTCTGCATCGACGTACCGACGAATGCCGCCGAGATCGGCAGCATCACCGCAAAGCCAATGCTCGCGACGCCGACATAGGCCCACAGCAGCCAGCGCGGTAGGCCCTCCTTGCGCAGGACATGGACGAGCGCAAGTGAGGCGGCGGTTGCGGCCGGCAGATAGTAATAGATGAAACCGAGCGTGCGCGGCAGCAGTGCCCAGGCGAGCCACGGGCCGAAATAGAACGACGCAATCAGGAACGCGTCCCAACGGCGCTTGACGATGAAGTCGCGCAGCACGAGGGCGAGCGCGAGCAGCGCCGGCCACAGCACAAGCGGATTGCCGAGCAAGACGATCGCGGAGATACGGTCGTCAGCGATCTTGTCAAACAGAAACCAGACCGGACGTGCGAGCAACGGCCAGGACGGCCATGCGCTCATATAGGTATGGCCGGCGATCGCGGTGGTGGTGTTGTCGACGAAGATGCGGCGCTGTGCCTCGATCAAATCCGACAACGACAGCCCGTAGAGCGGTACGAAGGTTGCGAGATAGGCCACCGCAGGAAGCGCCGCGAAGCAGAGCGCGACATGGTGCAGCCTGAAGTCGGGCCAGAGGTCGGGACGATACCAGTCGTCCGGTTTTGCGTCGGCGAACAACGTGCGCCAGCCCTGCATCAGGCGGATCACCGCCACGATGACGATGCAGACGCCGAGCGGAAACAGCCCGCTCCATTTGCAGGCCGCGGCGAGACCGAACAGGCTGCCGGCGAGCGCGAACAGCGCGTGCGGGCGCTCTTTTCGAAAGCCGTGCAGGAAGGCGGCCGTGGCGAGCAGACCGAAGGCGAGCGCAAAGATGTCGAGCATCGCGATGCGCGCCTGCACGTACAGCATCTGGTTGGAGGCCGCGATCAGCGCGGCGGCGATGGCGGGTCCTTGCGCGGCGAACAGCGCAAGACCGCAGAGATAGACCGCGACGATCGCGAGTGCGCCGAACAGTGTCCCCGGATAGCGCCAGCCCAACGCATTGTCGCCGAACGTCACGATCGACAGCGCAATCAACTCCTTTGCCAGCGGCGGATGCATCGGGTTGAGCACGGGCTGCGACATCACGGGCGCAATCATCTGCCGCGCCGCCGGCACGTAATGCACCTCATCGAACACGAACTGGTCCGGCGTGGTGAGGCCGATCAGCAGCGCGAGATGCGCGGCCAGGAAAATCGCAACAGCGATCACTGCGCTCCGCGACATCGGCGGAACTGCAGGCACGTCCAGCGGCCGTTGTGGAGATGCTTTGCGTGACAAACCCGCGATACCCCGGGGCGAAGAATGAAATGGCTCGCATGTTTGAACGCATTCTGCCGCAACTGTCACTAAGCATCACGCGCGTCCCGCACCGCTTGTGATAATTCCGCCACATCACAAGCATGTGCCGTCATGCCCCGCGGCCCGGCTACACCAAGGCTTCGCCGGGCTTGGGGTCTCGGGCCGCCGAAGCTTTAGCGAAGGCGGCAGGCGGGGCATCCAGCACGCCGCGGCTTCTACGCATTACGTCACGGCCTCTGGAATACTGGATCGCCCGCCCCAGTGCGCAATTGCGCACAAGGCGGGCGATGACAGCGATCGTGTGGCGGGCGGAACTAGCCGCCTCACGCCTCCGACTTACCCTCGAACGCCCGGCGCACGCCTTCGATGTCGAGCTTGACCATCTTCATCATAGCCTGCATCGCACGCCTTGCCGCGGCGGTATCGGAGCTGGAGAAGAACTCGAACATCGCTTTCGGCACCACCTGCCACGACACGCCGTAGCGATCCTTCAGCCAGCCGCATTGCTCGGCCTTGCCGCCATGAGCGAGGAAGGCATCCCAGACGCTGTCGACCTGCGCCTGGTCCTCGCAATTGATCATCAGCGACAGCGCGTGGGTGTACTCCATCTTCATGCCGCCGTTCAGCGCGACGAAGCGCTGTCCGCCCAGCGTGAACCCGACGACGAGCACCGAGCCCTCCTTGCCGGACGGATTGTCGGCGACGTTGCGCTGAACGTGCAGGATCTCCGAGTCAGGCATCAGCGAGACGTAGAAGTTCGCGGCCTCCTCGGCATTGCCGTTGAACCACAAGCAGGGTGTGACCTTGGACATCGTGGATGCTCTTCTCTAGTTGTTTTGCTCAGGTTTCGATCAGACGTTCACCATGGCGGGCTGTGTCGGCGCCGCCGCGAGGTCCATCCAGTTCACGCCCCACATATGACCATCCGGATCCTCGAAGCTGCGGCCGTACATGAAGCTGTATTGTTCTTTCGGGCTGGGATCGGCCACTCCACCCGCAGCCTCGGCCTTGGCGACGATCTCGTCCACGTCGTTGCGGCTGTCCGCGGACAGGCAGAGCAGCACCTGGTTCGAGGTCTTCGCATCTGCAATAGGCTTCGGCGTGAACTGGCGGAATTTGTCGTGGGTCGTTAGCATCGCGTAGATGGTCTCGGAAAAGACCATGCAGGACGCCGTCTCATCGCTGAACTGCGGGTTCTTGACCGCGCCGATCGCTTCATAAAAGGCGGTCGCGCGCTTGAGGTCGGTTACCGGCAGGTTGATGAAGATCATCTTGGGCATCGAAAGCTCCTTGGCGATAGGTCACGCCCAAGGACGGATGGCCAGGCGGCCATCCGACACGGCTTCCGAATATTTTTTGACGCAGGCCTGCGCAGGGCAATCGCATTTGAATAAGCCTCTGGTGAGCGGCTTCCCTGCGGCCCATCCTTCGAGACGCCCGCTTTTGGCGGGCTCCTCAGGATGAGGTCTTCATTTGCGGCGAGGTCTTGGACCCTCATGGTGAGGAGCGCCGCCTTACGGCGCGTCTCGAACCATGAGGCCGAGCACGTTCACAGCCTCCAAAGCGCCATATGCGATCGTCCTGCAAGCTTGCGGGGTTCTGTCGCAGAGCCCCGTGAGCCTTTTTGGGCAGCCCTACTTCGTCTCGTTCGGATCCCGGTGCACGGGATCGATCCACAGCACCGTCTCGGGCTTCTCGACCGGCTCGATGTCGAGATTGATTGCGACCGCCTCGCCGTCGCTGCGCACCAGCACGCATTCCAGCACCTCGTCGGGGCTGGCATTGATCTCCTGATGCGGCACGTAGGGCGGCACATAGATGAAGTCACCGGGGCCCGCTTCCGCGGTGAACTGGAGATGCTCGCCCCAGCGCATCCGCGCCTTGCCCTTCACCACATAGATGATGCTTTCAAGATGACCGTGGTGATGCGCGCCGGTCTTGGCGTCCGGCTTGATGCTGACCGTGCCGGCCCACAATTTCTGCGCGCCGACGCGCGCGAAATTGATCGCGGCCTTGCGGTCCATGCCGGGCGTCGAGGGCACGTTCGGATCGAGCTGGTTGCCGGGAATGACGCGCACGCCATCATTTTTCCAGCGATCGTCGTGATCGTGATGGTGGGAATGGGTGTGTTCGTGGCCGGTCATTGGTCTTGCTTTCTGCTGGTTCCGTGCCCGGCAAGCTAACCAAAGCCGCGGCCTCAAGCCATACCCAAATCGGAACGCTCATAGCCGCCCTGCAGAAGCTGAAAAGCGAAAAGACCGGCCGAAGGGCCGGCCTTTTTGTTTGTCTGTCATTCCAGGGCGATGCGTCAGCATCGAACCCGGAAATCTCGAGATTCCGGGTTCGGCTCTCCGAGCCGCCCGGAACGACGGAGGAGGCTTATTTCACCGCGAGCAATTCAACGTCGAACATCAACGTCGCATTCGGCGGGATCACACCGCCGGCGCCGCGCGCGCCGTAGCCGAGCTGCGGCGGGATCACCAGCGTGCGCTTGCCGCCGACCTTCATCGAAGCAACGCCCTCGTCCCATCCCGCGATGACGCGGCCCTTGCCGATCGGAAACTCGAACGGCTCGTTGCGGTCGACCGACGAATCGAATTTCTTGCCCTTCTGGCCGTTTTCATAGAGCCAGCCGGTGTAGTGCATCACGCAGATCTGGCCGGGTTTTGGCGAAGCGCCGGTGCCGACGACGCTGTCGATGATCTGCAAGCCTGAAGCTGTGGTCATGGTCTTTCCTGCGGTCTGGGCCGAGGCCGTGGTGGAAACGAAATGCGACACGCCGCCGATCACGGTGATCGCGAGTGCCGACATGAGGGCGAGGAGCGCGCGCTGAAGACGCTGCATAAGACACCTTCCGTTTGAGGCGGAGAGGTGTCTAGCGCAACGCTACCAGGGTTTCCACCCCTCACACCTCGATATTTTCCAGCCGTACCGGCAGCTTGCGGATGCGCTGGCCCGTGGCGTGATAGATGGCATTGCAGACCGCGGCATTGGTACCGACATTGGCGAGCTCGCCGAGGCCCTTTGCGCCCGCGGGATTGATGTGATCATCCCGCTCAGAGAGCAGAATCACCTCGACGCCGGGCACGTCGGCATTCACGGGCACGAGATAGTCGGCAAAGTTGTCGTTGACGTAGCGTGCATAGCGTTCGTCGATCTCGGTGGATTCGAGCAGCGCCGAGGACATGCCCCAGATCAGGCCGCCCATGAGCTGGCTGTGCGCGGTGCGTGGGTTCATGATGCGCCCAGCGGCGAAGGCACCGACAATACGCGGCGCGCGGATCTCGTGCGTGAAGCGGTTGACCCTGATCTCGATGAACTCCGCGCCGAAGGCATAGGCGATCTTGTCATTCAGGTTGCTGCCGCCGACGAGCCGCACGTGTCCGCTGTGCATGGCCTGGAGGGAATCCAGGGGCGCGCCTTCCGGCTTCCACTCGCCATATTCCTCGACCACGCTGATGCCGAGAGCGTCGAACGCCTTCTCGAGATCGAGCGGATGGTCGCCCTTCGCCGCCTGCGTTGCAGGCGTCTGGCCCATGCCGACGGTTTCCTTGGCTTTGTCGGTCAGGCTCTCGTTCGGCATCATCGCCTTGAACAGACGCTGCCGTATCTGGTCGCACACCATCATCACCGCCGAACAGGTGCTCGCTGTCGAGTTCGAGCCGCCCGCGACCGGCGCGGGCGGCAGGTCGCTGTCGCCGATGAAGACGGCGACCTTCTCCAGCGGCACGCCAAGCCGCTCGGCCGCGGTCTGGGCAATGATGGTGTAGGCGCCGGTGCCGATCTCGTGCCCGGCAATCTCGACGCGGGTGCGGCCGTCGCGTTGCAGCCGCACGCGCGCCGCGGAGGGCCCCATCTGTGTGGGATAGCAGGTGGCCGCACAGCCGTAGCCGACCAGCCAATCGCCGTCCGACATCGACTTCGGCTCCGGCGAGCGCTGCGACCATCCGAACGCTCTCGCCGCTTCATCGAAGCACGCCATCAGCGAGCGCGACGTATAGGGCTTGCCGCCGATCGGCTCGTTGGTGGTGTCGTTGATGCGGCGAAGCTCGATCGGGTCCATGTTCAGCTTGACTGCGAGCTCGTCCATCGCGCTTTCCAGTGCGAACAGATACGGCACCTCCGGCGGCGAACGCATGAAGCCCGGCGTGTTGCGGTCGGCGCGCACGATCGACACGAGGCTGTCGACGTTCGGACAGGCGTAGAGCCGCGTCGTGGTCTTGGTGCCGCCGACGCAGTAGGGATCAGGACGCGAGGAGACCTCCGCACCCTCGTGCCTGAGCGCGACCAGCCTGCCGTCGCGGCTCGCGCCGAGCTTGATCTCGTGCCGTGTCTCGGCGCGATAGGTCGCAATCGTAAAGCCCTGGTCGCGGGTCGGAACGAGCTTGACGGGGCGATTGAGACGCTTCGCGATGCCGGCGATGATCGCGGTCCGCGGCGTCATCGAGCCGCGCGAGCCAAAGCCGCCGCCGACGTAGGGATTGACCACGCGCACCCTGTCGGCATCGATGCCGAGCTGCTCGGCCACGCCGTTCTTCAGGCCATAGACGTACTGGCTCGGCTCGTAGATGACGAGATTGTCGCCCATCCAGACGCAGCTCGTCGCAAACAGCTCCATCGGATTGTGGTGCTGCGTCGGCGTCGCGTAGGACGCGGTGAGCTTGACCTCGGCCTCATCGAACGCCTTGGCGAAATCGCCGACCTTCGGGTCTTCCCTGAACTGCGGGTTCTGTCCTTTCGCACCAGCCGTCGTTGTTCCCGGCGAGTCGAAGGTCGCGCTGGGCATCGTGGCGGTGTAGTTGACCTTGACCCGGTTGGCGGCCTCGCGCGCCGCCTCGTAGCTCTCGGCGACGACGACCGCGATGATCTGGCCATCATGCGCGACGTCGGCAGATTTCAGCGGCTGAATGGTGGTTCCGGCATAGCCACCACTGCTGAAGAGCTTTGAGTCCTTCAGCTTCGGCCCGTTCTCATGCGTCACGATATCGATTAGGCCGCGGACACCCCTCGCATCGTCGAGATCGCAGCTGTCGATACGGCCCTTTGCGATCGCGCTCGTGACCAGGAATGCGTAGGCTGGGTTCGCCAGCGGCATGTCGGACGCGTAGGTCGCGCGTCCCGTCACCTTCGAAACCGCGTCATAGCGCGGCACGGGCTTGCCCATATTCGCCTTCGGCTCGGGAGCGGCAGCGGTCATGGTCAGATCTCCATCATTACGGCCTGCTGGAGCGCGTGCGTCACCACGCGCTTGCCGAGCGCGATCTTGAAGCTGTTGTGCCGGCGGCCCCTCGCCTCCGCGAAAGCGGCATCCGCCACACGCTGCGCCAGTCCCTCGTCGAATCTCTGTCCCTTCAGCAGCGCCTCCGCCTCGCGCGCCCGCCAGGGCACGGTGGCGACACCACCGAGTGCGACACGCGCATCCCTGATCACACCGTCCTGCACGTCGAGCGCCACCGCGGCCGAGGACAAGGCGAACTCATAGGACTGCCGGTCGCGCGTCTTGAGATAGACCGAACGCGGCCAACGCCCCGGGACCGCAAAGGCCGAGATCAACTCGCCGGGCTGAAGCATCGTTTCAATCTCGGGCGAGTTACCGGGCATCTTGTGCAGCTCTGCGAACGGCATGCTGCGAGTGCCGGACTTGCCGGTGATCTCGACCGTGGCATCCAGCGCGATCAGCGCCTGGGCAAAATCGCCGGGATAGGTCGCGATGCATTGGTCGGAGGTACCGAGCACCGCATGCATGCGATTGAATCCATCCATCGCGGCACAGCCGGAGCCCGGGTTGCGCTTGTTGCAATTCTCGTAGGAGATGTCGCGGAAATAGCTGCAGCGCGTCCGCTGCATCACATTGCCGCCCAGCGTCGCCATGTTGCGCAGTTGCGCGCTGGCGGCGAGCTTCAGGGAGTCCGCGATCACGGGGTAACTGCGCGGGATCTCGGGATGCGCGGCGACGTCGGACATTTTCGCGAGCGCGCCGAGCCCCATGCCGTCTCTGCCCGGCTCGATCGCCGACCAGCCTCGCGCAAGCGGGTTGATGTCGACGATCGCGGCAGGCCGCATCACATCGAGCTTCATCAGATCGATCAGCGTCGTGCCGCCGGCGAGCGGCTGCGCCGCGGCCTGGGTCAGCGGATTGTTGGCAGTTGCGGCTGCGCTGAGCGCCTGCACGGCCGTGTGAGGGTCGGTCGCCCTCTGATATTGGAAGGATCGCATGTGCCTAGCCTTTCATGATCTCGGGCGCAGCCTGCTTCACGGCGGCGACGATGTTGGGATAGGCGGCACAGCGGCAGATGTTGCCGCTCATGTATTCGCGGATGTCGGCATCGCTGCCAGCATGGCCCTCCTTCACGCAAGCGACGGCGGACATGATCTGTCCGGGCGTGCAATAGCCGCACTGGAAGGCGTCGTTGTCGACGAAAGCCTGCTGCATCGGATGCAGGTGGTCATCGGTGGCGATCCCCTCGATCGTGGTGATCTCGTGGCCTTCAGCCGCGAGCGCGAGGGTCAGGCACGACACCACGCGCCGATCGCCGATCAGCACCGTGCAAGCACCGCACTGACCATGATCGCATCCCTTCTTGCTGCCGGTGAGCCCGAGATGTTCGCGCAGCGCATCGAGCACGGTGGTGCGCGCGTCGATGAGTAGATGCTTGTCATTGCCGTTCACCCGCAACGTCACGTCGACGGGGAGCGCGGGATCCTGCGCGGGCGGTGAACTCGCATCCGCCGCAGCGGCGCGCGCGGTCATCGGAACAAGCGCGCTGCCGGCCGCGCCGGCGATGAACGCGCGGCGATCGAATCCGGATGATTTGGAACTTGAATTTTCGGACATGGACGGCCTCCGCCGCTTGAGCAAAGCAGCGCACGCCTGCACCGCTCATCGCCCCTTAACTTGGGCCAATGAGCTCTGTTCCGAACGAGATCAGGCGACGCAGCAGATGCTGCGTCGCCCGCCGTCAACTTTTCCTGATCGCGCGAGGAACTTCGCCTCGCGCAACGCTGAGATTAATAGCCGAGCGCGCAGCCGTCCTTGCGCGGATCGGAACCGCCAGTGAGTGTGCCCTTGTCCCAATCGATCCAGATCGCCTGGGCACCGCCGAGCGGGCCGACCACGCTCGTGGTCTTGTGCCCAAGCTTCTTCAGTCCCTCGACGATCGCCGCCGGCACGCTGTCCTCGAGCTGGTACTGGCCCTCGTAGTGCAGGCCGCGCGGCATGTCGATCGCCTCCTGCAGGTCGCAGCCAAAGTCGAGGATGTTGGTCAGCACATGCGTCTGGCCGGTCGGCTGATACTGGCCGCCCATCACGGCGAACGGCATCACCGAACGGCCGCCCTTGGTGAGGAGACTCGGCATGATCGTGTGGAGCGGGCGCTTACCGCCCGCGATGCAATTGGGATGACCGGGCTGGATGCGGAAACCGCCGGCGCGGTTCTGGAACAAGACGCCGGTCTTGTTGGAGACGATCGCCGAGCCGAAGGAATGCGCGATGGAATTGATGAACGAGCAGACGTTGCGGTCCTTGTCCACCACGGTGATGTAGATGGTCGAGGGATTCATCGGCGGCGCGACGTTCGGCAATTCGAGCAGGCCGTCCATGCGGATCTTGCTGATGTACTCGTCGGCAAAGCCCGTCGCGAGCATCTCGGCGACGTTGATCTTCATGTGATCGGGTGAGGCGACATGCATCTCGCGATTCATGTAGGCGATCCGCGCGGCCTCGGCCTCGAGATGGAAGCGTTCGACGCTAAGCGGCGCGAACTTGGTCAGGTCGAACCGCGACAGGATGTTCAGCATCAACAGCATGGTGACGCCGGGTCCGTTCGGCGGGCACTGCCAGACGTCGTAGCCCTTGTACGTGGTCCCGATCGGCGTCGTCACCTCGGTGGTGTGCGCAGCAAAATCGTCGAGCGTGTGCAGGCCGCCGATGCCGCGCAGGGTCTCGACCATGTCTTCCGCGATTTGTCCCTTGTAGAAGGCGTCGCGGCCGTCCTTGGCGATCGCCCGCAGCGTCTTGCCGAGCTCGGGCTGGCGAATGACGTCGCCGGCCACTGGTGGCTTGCCGTGCGGCAACAGATAACGCTCGGTGTTGGTGCCGTTCTTCAGCTTCTCGAACTGGTTCTTCCAGTCAAAGGCGATGCGGGGCGCGACGACATAGCCCTCTTCCGCCGCCTTGATCGCGGGCTGGAACAGGCGGTCGAAGCCGAACTTGCCGTGGTCGCGCAGCACGGTGGCGAAGGCGTCGACCACGCCGGGGATCGAGACCGCATGGGCCGAGGTCAGCGGCACCGAGTGGATTTTGCGCTCGAGATACCAGTCGGCGTTCGCCGCCTTCGGCGCCCGGCCGGAGCCGTTATAGGCGATGATCTTGCCCTCGCCGCGCGGCTGGATGAGCGCGAAGCAGTCGCCGCCGATGCCGGTCGATTGCGGCTCGATCACACCGAGGACCGCCGAGCCCGCGACCGCCGCGTCCACCGCAGTACCGCCCTCCCGCAGCACCTCGATCGCGGCGAGCGAGGCCTGCGGATGCGACGTCGCCACCATCGCGTTGGTGGCGTGGACCGTGGACCTGCCGGGGAAATGGAAGTTTCTCATGCCAATTCTTGCTCTCTTGCCGCTGGCGCGCGCCTCGCGCGCCATCCCGAAAAAACCGCGTCTACATGACACATTCAGGCCGGACGCGGCAATGGCTGGCATACCAGCGAAAGGCTGCCATCCGCTGCGGGAATAGACGGCCCGCTTGCGGGTTTTCCGGGTGCCGGCCGCCTGCTAAATGGGCGCCATGACGTGTCAGAACATGGCTTACAAGGTCGCCGCCTTCTACCAGTTTGCCGCCCTGCCCGATTACCGCGAGCTGCGCGAGCCGCTGCGCGCGTTCTGCGCCGGGCTGTCCCTGAAAGGCAGCGTGCTGCTGGCCCAAGAGGGTATCAACGGCACCATCGCGGGTGCGCCCGACGCGATCGACGCGTTTGCCCATGAGCTGGCACACGGCGACATGTTCGGCGGCAGGCTCGACCATCTCGAATTGAAGTTCTCCACCGCCGCAGCGATGCCGTTCGGCCGGCTCAAGGTGCGGCTGAAGAAGGAGATCGTCACGCTCGGCGATGAGGCCGCCGACCCGACGCGCCAAGTCGGCATCTATGTCGACGCCGCCGAATGGAATGCGCTGATCGCGGCGCCCGACACGCTCGTGCTCGACACCCGTAACGCCTTCGAGGTCGCAATGGGCACGTTCGAGGGCGCAGTCGATCCCGGCATCAAGAGCTTTGGCCAGTTCAAGGACTTTGCTGCAAGGCAGCTCGATCCCGCAAGACACCGCAGGATCGCGATGTTCTGCACCGGTGGCATCCGCTGCGAGAAGGCAAGCGCGCATCTGCTCGCGCGCGGCTTTGCCGAAGTCTATCACCTCAAGGGCGGCATCCTGAAATACCTGGAAGAGGTGCCCGAGGCGCAGAGCCGCTGGCGCGGCGAATGCTTCGTGTTCGACGAGCGCGTGGCGCTCGGACACGGCCTGCGCGAACGAGACAAGGGGCGCGCACGTGACGAATGAGATCAAGGCGTTGAGCGAACGTATCGACACGCTGGAGACGCGCCTCGCCTATCAAGACGACACCATCGAAACGCTGAACCAGACCATCACGGCGCAATGGAAGCAGATCGACGCGCTGACGCGGCAGATCGCGCAGCTCGCCGAACGGCTCCAGGAGGCCGAAGCCAATGCGCCGGGACCCGCCAATGAGCGGCCGCCGCACTACTGAAAAACCATAGGCCTTTAGAAGCCGGAAGCCTTGGGCAACAGGTTCGTCACCTCGCCCGCCATCATCAGGCGGTCGCGGCCGGATGCCTTGGCGGTGTAGAGCGCACGATCGGCGGCTTCCACCAGCAATGCTCCCCCTGCGGTACGCTCGAGTGCCGGCCGGCACGCCGCGCCGCCAAGCGAGGCGGTGACACAGCTAGAGGCCTGATTGGACGTATGGACGAGATCCGCCGCGCGGATCGCCCGGCGAATCCGTTCGCCGATCCGCGCGCAACCGGCCGCATCGGTGTTCGGCAGCAGCATGGCGAACTCCTCGCCGCCATAGCGCGCCGCGAGATCGCCGGCGCGCTGCATCTCGGCCGACAGAATCTTCGCAACCACACGCAGGCAGGCATCGCCCGCGGGATGGCCATATTCGTCGTTGTAGGCCTTGAAGTGATCGACGTCGATCATCAAGAGGGCAAGGCTCGAGCGGTCGCGATAAGCGCGCGCCCATTCCTCGTTGAGGCGTTCGTCGAAGCGGCGGCGGTTGGCGAGCCCGGTGAGGCTGTCCTCGATCGCAAGGGTCTCGAGCCTGGTTTCCAGCTTCTTCTGCTCAGTGATGTCGCGCGAGATCGCGACCACGCCGTCGACGGCGCCATTGTCCTCGCGCGTCACCCGCATGGTCGATTCGAGCCATACCTCGGAGTTCAGCCGGTGCGCGTTGCGGTAGGTGACCCGCGCCTCATCCTTCTCGCCACGTTTCATGGCATCGACGATGGCCTGAACCTGCGGCTGGTCGTCCGGATGGATGCCGGCGAGCGCCTGCGTTCCGATAAGCTGATTGGCGCGCCAGCCGACGACGCGAACCGAGGAGGGCGAGACATAGCGCAGCCGCTCGTCGAGCCCGATGCGGGTCACCATGTCGCTCGAGCCTTCCGCGAGCAGGCGGAAATGAGCCTCCTTCTCGCTAAGGGCTGCCGCCATGCGCTGGCCGCGCTGCAACTGCCGCACCAGCACCGCGCCGATGATGGCGATCAGCATCACCAGCGCAAGCACGTAGAGCATGCGGGAGATCGCCGCCGCACGCCACGGCGCGAGCAATTCCTCCTTGTCGACTGTGGCTAGCAGGACGAGCGGATAGCGGCCGCTGCGCTTGAAGAAGCTGACGCGCTCGAGGCCGTCCAGCAGCGACCTGAAATGATAGGCGCCACCAGGCCGCTGCAGAGTAGGATCCCGAAACAGCGGCGTATCGGCGACGCTGCGGCCCACGAACTTGTCGTTGCTCGGGCTGCGCGCGATGATCAGGCCGTCGCCGTGCACAAGCGTCACCGAGCTGTTGCGGCCGATCTCGAACTGCTCGTAAAAATGCGAGAGATAGTTGGCGCTGATGGTCGCCAGCACGACGCCGCCGAAGCTGCCGTCCAGCTTGTTGAAGCGGCGGGACAGGGTGACGACCCATTCGCCGTCCATAAGGCTCTTCACAGGGCGGCCGACATAGGCCTCCCGCCTCGGCGAAAACTCGTGATGACGGAAGAACTCGTCGTCGCTGAGCGTCGAAGTGACCGCGCCCGAGCTGGTCAGCCAGTTGCCCTTGTCGTCGATGATGGCAAGGCTGTGAATGCGCGCGACCGCCTTCTTGCGCGCCTCCAGGAGATTCCGCAGCTTTCCGATGGTGGCTGGATCGGTACCGTCCATCTCCAGCCGGCTGACGACACCGACCACCCCGGAATCCAGCAGATCGAGACTGTCCTCGGCGTGCTGCGTCAGCGAGCGGGCGACGTTGGCCATCTCCGTCTCGGCGCCTTTGAGCACCGCCTCGCGCGCACTCCATTCGCGCCAGCCACTGACGCCGAGGATCGCCGTGCAAGTCAGCACGACGAACGCCGCCGCCCGTAGCGGCAGGCGACTCCATCCGGCTCTCTGTGAGACGACGTCCATGCGGCAGGATTCTCCGATCATTCGGAAACTCCGCCGCTTCTGTTATCGAACCCTGAAATTGCCGCCGAGATTCACCGCGATATGCGGGCTTTCCGTACTCCTACGGACGCAATCGTCCGCAGATCGCTAACAAGGTATTATCAAGCCTATCGGAAACCGGCGGTCCCCTAACCCGGAGCTG
The DNA here is from genome assembly GCF_038085055.1 of Bradyrhizobium sp. ISRA442. Classification (NCBI taxonomy): domain Bacteria; kingdom Pseudomonadati; phylum Pseudomonadota; class Alphaproteobacteria; order Hyphomicrobiales; family Nitrobacteraceae; genus Bradyrhizobium; species Bradyrhizobium sp. ISRA442. Next base: position 234,606 of record NZ_JALGCN010000008.1, on the reverse strand, counting down.
AAGTCGGCCTTAACCTTCTCCCAGAGCGAAGCGTTGTCGGCTCAGTGTCGGCCTTCGAGGGCGTCGGCTGGGCGGCACTGACGGGATCCGACGCAGGGAAGGTGTCGACCAGTCCGGCGTCAAGCTTGGCCTGGGTCTCGCGATCCGCGGCGAGCGCCTTGCGCGGATCCTCTGCATGCTTGTCATGCGGCGCGGGATTGAATCGTGCAGCCATGATCGCCTCCGTCGGCTGACCAACGCGCCCCATTTGCACCGGTTCCCCTGTTTCGCTCACGCCTTTGGCGGTGTATCAGGAACCGCAACCATCAGGACAGTTCGTGCCCCAATCAGCGACGAAACCCTTCATCGACGTGCTCTCCGGCCAGCGCCAAGCCGTTCCGCCGGTCTGGATGATGCGGCAGGCCGGCCGATATCTGCCCGAATACCGCGAGGTCCGTGCGAAGGCCGGCGGCTTCCTCGATCTCTGCTTTTCTCCGGAACTTGCCGCCGAAGTCACGCTGCAGCCGATCCGAAGGTTCGGCTTCGATGCGGCGATTATCTTCTCCGACATTCTGGTGATCCCCTACGCACTCGGCCGCTCCGTGCGCTTCGAGGTCGGGGAAGGTCCGCGCCTGGAGCCGCTGGATGATCCCGGCAAGGCCGCCACGCTGGCGCCACGCGCCGATTTCACCAAGCTCGCGCCGGTGTTCGAGGCCTTGCGCATCGTGCGCGGCACGCTCGATCCGAAGGTTGCGCTGATCGGATTCTGCGGCGCGCCGTGGACGGTCGCAACCTATATGGTCGCGGGCCACGGCACGCCGGACCAGGCGCCGGCGCGGACAATGGCTTATCGGCATCCTGAGGCATTTTCGACGATCATCGATGTCCTCGTCGAGAACTCGATCGAGTATCTGCTGGCGCAACTCGCCGCCGGCGCCGACGCCTTGCAGATTTTCGATACCTGGGCCGGCGTCTTGCCGCCGGCCGAGTTCGCGCGCTGGTCAATCGAGCCGACGCGGCGCATCGTCGCGGGCGTGCGCGCCAAGGTGCCGGACGCAAAAATCATCGGCTTTCCCCGCGGCGCCGGCGCACTGCTGCCACCCTATGTCGAGGCAACCGGCGTCAACGCCGTCAGCATCGATTGGACCGCAGAGCCAGCCTTCATCCGCGAGCGCGTGCAGACGCGCGTTGCCGTGCAGGGCAATCTCGATCCCCTGGTGCTGATCACCGGCGGCGATGCGCTCGACCGTGCCGTCGACAACGTGCTGGCAAATTTTGCCGAAGGAAGGTTGATCTTCAATCTCGGCCACGGCATCCAGCCGGAAACGCCGATCGCCCATGTCGAGCAGATGCTGAAGCGCGTGCGGGGATGAAGCGTCCACGCTCTTTCCGTTCCCTCCCCCCTTGCGGGTCAGGGAGGGGGTAGCCACAAGCACCCAGCGTTCATTGTGGCTACCCCCTCTCCAGCTCTCCCCCGCAAGGGGGGAGAGGGCGCAGTGTGCCGCGTGGCGACCAACCGTTTCGATGTGACCGCAGCCGGGAGTCGCACGCTCCAACAAAAAACTCGAAAACAACCCCATGCAAAGTAGAAATCATTGAAGGATTTCGTCCGGCATGGCCTAGAGTCCCGCAGCGAAGGCATTTGACACGTCGGGCAAAACAGGAGCACGATTCCATGATCGCGCCGACGTCGTTTTGCGGCGGGCTTACCGCGGCCGGCTGCGCTCGATGATCTCGGCTGCGCCCTTGGCGAGCAGCTCGAGCCCGACCGCGCGGCCGAGCTCGCGCGGGCGGTTGGCGGGCCCTGATTGCGCGGCTTCGATGATGGTATTGCCGGACAGATCGAGCACGGATGCGGTGAGCGACATCCGATCGCCGTCGATGGTCGAGTAACCCGCCACCGGCGAGTTGCAGTGGCCGTTGAGCACCCACAGCACCTCGCGCTCGGCATCGGCGCAGGCATGCGCGGCCGGATCGTCGATCGATGCGAGGATGCGCCGCGTCTCCCAGTCCTGCGCCGCGCATTCGACGGCGACGATGCCCTGGCCCGCGGCGGGCAGCATCTCCGCAGGTGTGAACTCGTAGGCAATGCGGCTCGCAAGACCAACGCGATCGAGTCCCGAGCGCGCCATGATCAGCGCGTCCGCCGGTCCCACCGCGCCGCCATCCGGCAGACGCTGCTTCTCGCCATTGTCGAGCTTGCGCACGCGCGTGTCGGCGGCGCCGCGGAAGTGGATCACCTCCACTTGCGGAAACAGCCGGCGGGCATAGGCCGCGCGCCGCACCGCATTGGTGCCGATCTTGAAGCCCTTGCCGCGCGACTGACGCAGCGCCTCCAGTGTCACGCCGTGGCGCAGCACAAGCGCATCGCCGGGCGGATCGCGGGAGAGCGTGGCGCCGATCACGAGGCCGGGCGTGTCCTCGTTGCCGGGCATGTCCTTCAGCGAGTGCATCGCCGCCTGCAACTCGCCCGACAGCACGGCGGCGCGGATCTGCGCCACGAAGGCACCGCCCTTGCCGCCATGCGGTAACAGCTTGTTGGTCTGATCGAGATCGCCCGTGGTGTCGAACTTGACGATCTCGATTTCGAGATCGGGCATGGCGGCGGTCAGGCGGCGCGCGATCTCTTCCGTCTGTGCCAGCGCCATCGCGCTCTTGCGCGTGCCGATCTTAAGTCGCGTAGCCAACTCTTTATCCTTTCGAAGCGCGTGGTTACCGCGCATCCTCCAATATCATGTCGGAGGCCTTTTCCGCGATCATGATGATCGGCGCATTGGTGTTCCCGGACACGAGGTCCGGCATGATCGAGCCATCGACGATGCGAAGGCCGACGAGGCCCTTCACCTTCAGCCGCTGATCGACCACCGCCAGCGCATCATTGCCCATACGGCAGGTCGAGGTCGGATGATAGATGGTGCTGCCGCGCTCGCGGCAGAAATCCAGCAGTTCCGCATCCGTGGATACCTTCGCGCCCGGATCGACCTCGTCGACCACGAACGGCTTCAGCGCCTGCGCGCCCAGGATCTTGCGCAGGATCTTCAGGGCTTCGACGTTGGTCGTGCGGTCGGTTTCGGTCGACATGTAGTTGATGCGGATTTCCGGCGGCACGGTCGGATCGGCGCTTCTGATCCGCAGGCTGCCGCGGCTCTCGGGCCGGAGCTGGCACACCGAGGCAGTGAAGCCGGAAAAATCGTGCAGCTTCTCGCCCATCTTGTCGGTCGAGAACGGCAGGAAGTGGACCTGGATGTCGGGCGAGGCGAGCCGCGGGCTGGTCTTGAAGAACGCCCCTGCGGTACCCGCTGCGATCGTCAGCCAACCCTTGCGGAACAGCGCATAACGCGCGCCTTCGAGCGTGCGGCGGATCGGATGATTGACGGTGTCGTTCAGCGTGATCTTCTGCGAGCAGCGCATCACGATGCGGACCTGCATGTGGTCCTGAAGATCGTGGCCGACGCCCTCCGCGTCCAGCACCACGTCGATGCCGTGCTTGCGCAGGAGATCGGCGGGACCGACGCCGGAGAGCTGCAGGAGCTGCGGCGAGTTGTAGGCGCCGCTCGACAGCACGACCTCCTTGCGCGCCCGGGCGCGGCGAAGCTGAGCGCCTTGCCGGTACTCGACGCCGACCGCGCGCCGGCCTTCGAACAGGATGCGCTGGCCGAGGGCGCCGGTCTCTATCTTGAGATTGCCGCGGGTCTTGGCCGGGCCGAGATAGGCTACCGCCGTGGAGGCGCGGCGGCCGTTGCGCGTCGTGGTCTGGAACAGGCCGACGCCCTCCTGCGAGGCGCCGTTGAAATCCGGGTTGTAGGGCAGACCAGTCTGGACGGCGGCATCGATGAAAGCCTTTGACAGCGGATCGGTCATGATCATGTCCGATACCGGCAGCGGGCCGTCGCTGCCGTGGAATTCGCTGGCCCCGCGTGCCTGGTTCTCCGCCTTCTTGAAATAGGGCAGCACGTCGTCATAGCCCCAGCCGGTGTTGCCGAGCTGGCGCCAGCGGTCGTAGTCCTCATGCTGGCCGCGGACGTAGAGCAGGCCGTTGATCGAGCTCGATCCGCCCAGCGTCTTGCCGCGCGGCTGGAACACCTGACGTCCCTTGAGCTCGGGTTCCGGCTCGGTCTGGTACATCCAGTTGACGGTCTTCTCCTTGAACAGCTTGCCATAGCCGAGCGGCACGTGGATCCAGATGTTGGCGTCCTTCGGCCCCGCTTCCAGCAGCAGAACGGTGTGCTTGCCGTTCGCAGAGAGCCGGTTGGCGAGCACGCAGCCGGCAGAGCCGGCGCCGACGATGATGTAGTCGAATTGCGGATCGGACGGCGCGGGGTGAGAATTTGCGTTCATGTCGTGCTGTTCTTGTTGTTGGTTGGTAGGCGTTTCCGTTTTCGTCACTTAGCACAATCATTCGGCAAGGCGCAGCGCCTCGACCAGCGACTTGAACGCACGGGCATATTCCGCTCCGGCCCTTGCGATATCCGCGCGTCCGGCGCAGGCGACCGCGGCTTCAGTCACGGCGCCCAGCAGCAGCCGCGCCAGCGGCTCGACCGGTTGACGCGCGATCAGGCCGGCTTCCATGGCCGCAGCGATGGCGCGCGGCAGCTTGCCGCCGAAATGCTGCGCATCGATCTCGCGCCAGCGCTCCCAGCCGAGCACCGCCGGGCCGTCGCGCAGGATGATCTGACCGGTCGGACCCTTGGCGGTCGCGGCAAAATAATGCTGCGTGCCGGCGACCATCGCGGCGAGCACGTCCTTCTCGGTCCGCGCGGCGCGATCGATCTCGATGACGAGGTCGCGCGAGACGAGATCGAACACCGCCTCGAACACCGCCTCCTTGGTCTTGAAGTGATGATACACCGCGCCCTTCGCGACGCGGGCGGCTTCGGCAATCTCGTCCATGGTGGTGGCGGCAAAACCTTGGGTCCCGAACAGGCGGCGCGCCGCCGTCAGGATCGCCTCCGATGTTGCAGCCCGCCGTTCCGCCTGTTTTGCCATACGTCTCCTCTAGTCGAATTCGGCGCACGCAGCCAGTCAGTGCTGCAATGACCTGAGCACCACGCGCCGCGCCGACGCTGCACCCTCTCCCCTTGTGGGAGAGGGTGGCTCGCCGCGCAGCGGCGAGACGGGTGAGGGGTCTCTTTCCGCGAACTCCCTCTTACATTCGAGTTTGCTGAAGCAACCCCTCATCCGGCGCCGTAGCCGAAGCTTCGCTTCGGCGTTCTTAAGAACGGCGGCCAAAGGCCGCCTATGCCACCTTCTCCCACAAGGGGAGAAGGGGGCACGAGCGTGCGCGGCTAAATCAGTTGACTTTTCGACTAACGGTCGGTATTTACCGACTAACAGTCTGTTTTTATCGTGAGGTGTCGCATGCCGAGCCGTGGGATCGTGGAAGCCTTTGCAGGACGGCTGGAGGCCGGGGATTTCGTCGGCGCAGTCGAGCAGTTTTACGTGCCCGATGCCGCCACCTATGAAAACAATGCCGAGCCGACAATCGGGCGTGACAAGCTGGCCGCGAAGGAACGCGGCGTGCTCGCCGCTTTCAAGGAGGTCAAGGCCGTCCGCATCGGGCCGAGCCTGATCGAGGGCGACAACGTCGCCACGCGCTGGATTTTCAGCTTCACCAATGCGGAAGGCGTCACGCGGACGCTGGAGGAGATCGCCTGGCAGACCTGGCGCGGCGATGAGCTAATCGAAGAGCGGTTCTATTACGATCCGAAGCAAATGGGGCGCTGACCGCGCCGCGGACGCAAGCGCTAGATACGTGAACGAAATCAATTGTTGAGAAAGGGCTGTCATGCCCCGCGAAGGCGGGGCATCCAGTACGCCGCGGCCTATCCGTATTCGTCGCTGTCTCTGGAATACTGGATCGCCCGCCCCAGTGCGCAATTGCGCACAAGGCGGGCGATGACAGCGGTCGTAGTGGGGGCAAAGGCGCTCTCGCAGCATCACCCGCATTTGTATCGATTTGTTATCGATACGAATGCTTGGGCACCGAGAAGTGATCGCGGCGAGGCCGGACAGCGGGGATAATTCATAGTTCGTCAAAGCTTTGCAGCGAATTCTCCGGGTCGAGCCGGAAATACGGCCAATGTTGCTGCAGGCTCTGGAATGCGGACCCAACTGACCTCCTATTTCGCACGGCTGTTCGCCGGCGATCTGTCCGCGTTCGGCGGACCCGCAACGGACGAAGCTGTCGCCGGCCACATCCGCGCCGAGCAGATGTCGCTCGTGCTCGGCTATTCCGTCGGCATCATGCTCGCCAATGCATGCAATGCAGCCGTGCTCGCCATCGCCCTGTGGCATTCGCCGGACTGGAAGCTGGCCTTGGTCTGGGCGATCATCGTCGCCGGTGCCGCGGTCGCATTCGGCCTGCAATCCCGCGCGTCGCGCCGCATCACCAAACCGCAATTCGTGTCGCGCCGCGCCGTGTACCGGCTCGTACGGAATGCCTTCATCCTCGGCACGGCCTGGGGCATCGTGCCGGTCGCCTTCTTCGCCAATGCCGACACCGGCGGGAAGCTCATCATCACCTGCCTGTGCTCCGGGATGCTGGCCGGCGGCGCGCTCGCCTTCGCCACGATCCCGATCGCGGCCATCGCTTTCACGACGCCGCTCTTCGTCGGCATCGCCATCTGTCTCGGCCGCAGCGACGATCTTGCCTATCTGCTGATCGCCATCCTGGTGGCGGTCTACGGATCGGTGCTGCTGCGTGGCGTGTTCGTCAATTCGTTCGCGTTCACGCATCGCGTGATGCGGCAGATCGAGACTGAACGCAACGTGCGACAGGACCCGCTGACCCAGCTACCCAACCGCTTTGCCTTCAACGAGACGCTCGATGCCGCCCTGAAGAGGCTGGCGCTGTCCGGCGAGGAGTTCGCGGTGCTTCTTCTCGACCTCGATCGCTTCAAGGAGATCAACGACAAGTTCGGCCATCCCGCCGGCGACGAATACCTCGTCCAGGTTGCGAGCCGGCTGCAGCGCTGTACCCGTGCGGCCGAGCATGTCGCACGCATCGGCGGCGACGAGTTCGCGCTGGTGATGGCGAACCTGGCGCGCCCCGAGGATGCGCTCGAGATCGCCGAACGCTTCGCTGCAGCCTTCGCCGAGCCGTTCACGATCGAGGGCCGCGAGATCGTCGGCGCGACCAGCGTCGGCATCGTGCTGGCACCGCGCGACGGCAACACGACGCTCGACATCATGAAGAATGCCGACACCGCGCTCTACCGGGCCAAGAAGGCCGGACCCGGCACGGTCCGCTTCTTCGAGATCAGCGACGACAAGGCGTCGCGCGACCGCAAGGCGCTGCAATCGGATCTGGAAGGCGCGGTCGCGCGGAACGAGCTGTTCCTGGTCTACCAGCCGTTCCTCCATCTCGGCGAAAGCCGGATCACCGGCTTCGAGGCGCTGCTGCGCTGGCAGCATCCCTCGCGCGGACTGGTCCCGCCGAGCGAGTTCATTCCGATCGCGGAAGAGACCGGGCTGATCCACGAAATCGGCGAATGGGCCATCCGGCGCGCCTGCGCGACGCTGGCGCACTGGCCGGAGGATATCAGGGTCGCCGTAAATTTCTCCGCGGCGCAATTTCACAACACGGGAATCCTGCAGACCATCGTGCAGGCGCTTGCCGATGCGAAGATCGCCCCACATCGGCTCGAGATCGAGATCACGGAATCGATGCTGCTGTCGAAGTATGGTTCGGCGGCCTCGATCCTGAACGCCCTGTTGCAACTCGGCGTCACGGTAGCGCTCGACGATTTCGGCACCGGGTTCTCGTCACTGACTTACTTGCGCAAGCTGCCGTTCAGCCGGATCAAGATCGACCAGTCCTTCATCCGCGACATGCTGGTGCAGCCGGACTGCGCCGCGATCGTGAAGTCGGTGATCTCGCTTGCGCGCGACTTGAAGATCGGCGTGGTCGCGGAAGGCGTCGAGACCGCCGACCAGCTCGAATATCTGCGTCAGACCCAGTGCGACGAAGTCCAGGGCTATCTCATCGGCCGGCCGGCATCGGCCGAGCAGGTGCTGGCGTTGCTCGACCCGAAGAAACGCCGCGCGACCTACGCGGCGTAAGTCTTCTGCGGCCATCCTCGAGACGCCCGCCCTCGGCGGGCTCCTCAGGATGAGGCCGATCTTCGCGGCGAGACTTTAGACCCTCATGGTGACGAGCGCCGCCTTACGGCGCGTCTCGAACCATGAAGGCCGAGCAGCCACCTCAGATCGCATCCGCTCGGAGCAGCGTGTCGACCGTGATGGTGCCGCGGGCGCGCGAGACGCAGGCGCAGATCTTCTGGTTGCTCTCTTTCTGATGATCGCTGAAGAAGACGTCGCGGTGGTCGATCTCGCCCTCGACCTCGACCACGTCGATGGCGCACAGACCGCATTCGCCGCGCTTGCAGTCGTACATCACCTCGTGGCCGCTGGCATTGAGCACGTCCAGCATCGAGCGCTCGCGCGGGATTTCGAGCTCGACGCCGGAGTCCTTCAGGCGGACGCGGAACGTCTCGGTCGGCAGCGTGCCGCTGGAGCCGAAGGTCTCGTAGCGGAGATCAGGGAGCGGATGGCCTGCGGCGATCCAGGCGTGGCGCGCGGCGTCCAACATCCGCATCGGGCCGCAGAACAGCGTCAGCGCGCCCGGCGGCACTGAGGCAAACAGCGCGTCGAGATCGAGCCGCCTGCCTTCGTCGCCGGCATGGACGACCAGGCGATCGCCGAGCAGACCGGCGAGGTCATCGAGATAGGCGGCATCGCCGCGCGACCGCACGGCATAGTGCAGCCTGACATTCACCCCTCGCCGCGCCAGCGCCTGGGCCGCGCCGACGATCGGCGTGATGCCGATGCCGCCCGCGATCAGGCAATAGTGTTCGCGCGCCCAGTCGACCGCGAGCAGCGAGGCGGGCTGCGTGATGTCGAGCCGCGCGCCCGGGGCGAGCTGCCACATGTAGCGCGAGCCGCCGCGGGAATCCTCGGCGCGGCGCACCGCGATCCGGAAGCCACGAGGCGAGGCCTCGCCGACCAGCGAATAGGACCGCGTCTCCGGCTGGCCGTCGATGGTCACGCTCACATTGATATGGCTGCCGACCGGATAGGCGGCGCCGTCGAATTGATCCGGCAGGATCAGGAATTCGCGGATGTCAGGCGCAAGCTTGCGCGTCGATACCAGCGTGGCCGGAGTCCAGCTTTCGATGAAGCGCATGGTACTCCTCTCAATCGGTTGCGGTCTTGATCAGCGCGAGCGCCGGCAAGAGGTCGAGATGCGTCCGGTTGCGCAGCGCAAGCCGCAGGTTACGCACGGCGAGACGCGCATGCTCGCGCATCACGGCTTCGGCGCGGGCGCCCTCGCGGTTCTCGATCGCGTCGACCACGACGCGATGGTGCTCCTGGGCGATGATCAGGATCTGCTGTGCCTCCGGCAGCGCAGATTGCGCCATTACAAAGCCGCTGGGCGAGGCGAACGGCAGCGCGGAGGCGCGATCGATCTGCCGGATCAAGGGCGGGCTGCGCGACAATTCCGTGAGCAGCGCGTGGAAGCGCGCATTCAGCGTGACATAGGACGAGAACGCGTCGACCGAGATCGGCACCTGACGCAGCAATTCATCGATCGCCGCAAGACATTCCTTCAGCGGTTCGAGCTCGCGCGCGGAGACGCCGCGCTCGGCGGCAAAGCGCGCAGCAAGCCCCTCCAACGTGCCGCGCAGCTCGATGGAGTCGGAGATGTCGCGCTCGGAGAACGCCTTCACCATGAAGCCGCCGGAAGGGATCGCTTCCAACAGGCCTTCCTCCTCGAGCCGCACCAGTGCCATGCGTACCGGCGTCCGCGAGGCGCCGGTCGTCTCCACCGCCTGCAACTCGGAGATGCGCTCGCCCGGGCGCAAGGCACCCGACAGGATCTGGTCGCGGAGCGCAAGCTGCGCCTTCACGGTCTGCGAGACGGAGCGGTCGACCTCGCGCTCGGCCATGTCCCTACTCCGCGGCCTGGAGATGCTGCGGCGCGTTTTCCTTCGCCACCATCTTGTCGATCAGCTTGCGCGACCACATCGCGCCGGCGTCGATGTTGAGATTGTAGAAGACGCGATCCGGATTCTCGTCCATCGCGCGCTGCTGCGCTTCGAGGATCAGCTCGTCCTCGCGGAAGATGCCGGACACGCCTTCGCGGATCTCGGTGGTGATGCGCTGCTCGCCAAGGCGATAGTTGCGGACGAAAGCCCAGAAATAATGGCACGTCTTCTCGGTTTCCGGCGTGATGGTGTTGAGCACGAAGCCGTTGACCCCTCGCGAGCGGTCACCTTCGGGCGCACCGGTGCCTGTCGGCGCCACGCCGACGTCGATGGCGATGGTGCATGGCGCCTCGAAGCGGATGATCTGCCAGCGATCGACCAGGCCAGGCTTGCCGAGCTGCTTGGCCCAGAACGGCGGCGCCTCGATGCCGCGCATCCAGCGCGTCACCGTCACCGTCTTCTCGCCATGGGTGACGTCGAACGGCGCTTCGGCGACCGCGTCATTGCCGATGGAGGAGCCGTGCACGAAGGTCTCATGGGTGAGATCCATGAGATTGTCGAGCACGAGGCGATAGTCGCAATTGACGTGAATGGTCTTGCCGTCGCCGGCCCAGGCCGGATCGTGATTCCAGTGCATGTCGGGCACGAGTGCCGGATCGGCGAGCGCGGGATCGCCCATCCAGAGCCAGATGTAGCGGTGACGCTCGACCACGGGATAGGCGCGGACGCAGGCCGACGGGTTGATGGTCTCCTGCGATGGCATGAAGGTGCAGCGCCCTTGCGCGTTGTACTTGAGGCCGTGATAGCCGCAGACGACGGTGTCGCCTTCGAGCCGTCCCTTGGACAACGGCACCAGACGATGCCAGCAGGCATCCTCCAGCGCGGCCACCGAGCCATCGGCCTTTCGGTACATCACGACATGCTTGCCGCAGATCGTCCGCGGCAGCAGCGCCGCTTTCACCTCGGCGTCCCAGGCGGCGGCGTACCAGGCGTTCATCGGGAAGGGTTTTGTCACCGGTCTCACTCCCACGGTTATGCATACGTTATGTATACAATAACTGAAGACCGAAATCGTTCAAGGCCAAAGCTAGCGTATTATTCTACCTCTATGCTACGTTATGTATACATAAATGGTCGAAATGGTCATTCCCCGCGAAGGCGGGGAAATCCAGTACGCCGCGGCGTCTCCGTATCTAACGATGGTCTCTGGAATACTGGATCACCCGCTTTCGCGGGTGATGACGTCGCACGATACGACGACACCTACTCGCCCGTGATGACGTCGCACGATACGGGCGACACCTCCCCCTCTAAGGGAGGACAAGAACGGGACTTACATCGCGCGACTTATGCCCCAAACACCTTCGCCAACCCCGCCTTGGCCTCTTCCTGAATCCGCTTCAGGTGATCGGTGCTACGGAAACTCTCGGCGTAGATCTTGTAGACATCCTCTGTTCCTGACGGGCGCGCGGCGAACCAGCCGAAATCGGTTTCGACCTTGATGCCGCCGAAGGGCTGGCCATTGCCCGGCGCCTTGCTCAGCGTGGCGCGGACGGGATCACCGGCGAGGTCCTTCAGGCCGAGCTGCTCCGGCGTCACCGATTTCAGCACGTTCTTCTGGGCCGTGTTCGCCGCGACATCGATGCGCTCGTAATGAGGCACGCCGAATTCGGCGGTGAGATCATTGAAGAGCTGGCTGGGATCGCGGCCGGTCTTCGCCATGATCTCCGCGGCGAGCAGGCCGAGGATGATGCCGTCCTTGTCGGTGGTCCAGACCGTGCCGTCGCGCCGGAGGAACGAGGCCCCTGCACTCTCCTCGCCGCCGAAGCCGAAGGATCCACCAAGGAGGCCTTCGACGAACCATTTGAAGCCAACGGGCGTCTCGACCAGCTTGCGGCCGAGCTTCCTGGCGACGCGGTCGATGATCGAACTCGATACCACCGTCTTGCCGATCGCGGCGTCCTTGCCCCAGTTCGGGCGATGCGCGAACAGATAGGCGATCGCGGTCGCAAGATAATGGTTCGGATTCATCAGGCCGCCGGTGCGCGTCACGATGCCGTGGCGGTCGGCGTCGGTGTCGTTGGCGAAGGCGATGTCGAAGCGGTCGCGCATCCCGATCAGGCTCGCCATGGCGTAGGGCGAGGAGCAGTCCATGCGGATCTTGCCGTCCCAGTCGAGCGTCATGAAGCGGAAGGTCGGATCGATCGCCTCGTTCACCACCGTGGCCTTCAGGCCGTAGCGATCGATGATCGGATGCCAGTAATGCACGGCAGCGCCGCCGAGCGGATCGATGCCGATATTGATGCCGGCCGACCTGACCAGATCGAGATCGACGACGTTGCCGAGATCGGCGACGTAGGGCGCGATGAAGTCGTAGGCGTGGACGGTCGAGGACTTGCGCGCCTTGGCATAGTCCATGCGCGCGATGCCCTTGAGCCCGTCGGCCAGATACGCGTTGGCGCGCCTCTCGACCACGGAGGTCGCATCGGTGTCGGCGGGCCCGCCATGCGGCGGATTGTATTTGTAGCCGCCGTCCTCGGGCGGATTGTGCGAGGGCGTGATGACGACGCCGTCGGCAAGGCCGCTGGCGCGGCCCTTGTTGTAGGTCAGGATCGCATGCGAGATCACCGGCGTCGGCGTGTAGCCGCCGTCCTTGTCGATCATGACTTCGACGCCGTTGGCCGCGAACACCTCGACGGCGCTGGCGAGTGCCGGCTCGGCCAGCGCGTGGGTGTCGATGCCGATGAACAGCGGCCCGGTCAGCCCCTTCTCGCGGCGGTAGTCGCAGATCGCCTGCGTGGTCGAAAGAATGTGGCCCTCGTTGAAGGTGTTCTTCAGCGAGGTGCCGCGATGGCCGGAGGTGCCGAACGCCACCCGCTGCGCGGGGTCGCCCGCATCCGGCTTGTTGGCGAAATAGGCGGTGACGAGCCGCGGAATATTGGCGAGCGCGTCCGGCGAGACCTGCTTGCCCGCCGCGGGATGAACATCAGCCACTGGAAATATCCTCGTCCTGTCGTGCAGAGATTGCGGGACACCATAGCATCGGCCGCGCCCCCGCCAACCCACAACACGCGCGATGGGGTACGCGTTCCTTCGGCGAAAGACTGTATATCCCGCCATCCTTCGAGGACTCCGAACTGTCATTCCGGGCGCGCGCTACCTGGCGCGAGCCCGGAATCCATTCTGCCATTTAGCAGCACTGCAGGCGTCCGGAGCCGGCACAACCGCCGAGCCTATTCCGATTCATCCCTGATCGACTCAAGAGGCGGTTAACGTAAAGAAAGTCTTCGGCTTCGGAATCGGGAGATCCGCCTATATGGTTTGCCCTCGCAAGAGCGAGACAATCGGCGAAACGACGGAGCAGGCGTAATGCAAGGGCAGACCCGGTTGGCTGCCGGTCGAACCGATGGAGGCACGACACCCTTCGGCCGTTCACATACGCTCGATTTCCTGCGTGGCCTGGCGATCGCAGGTGTGATGGCGATCCACGTCTCGCAGTCCTTCCCGTCCGGCATCCGCGCCGTCGATTTCACGTTCGTCTGCGGCTGGGTCGGCGTCAACGTGTTCTACTTCGTCAGCGCCATGACGATGTGCCTGATGTGGACGCAGCGCGCATCGGAAACGAGCCCGACCCGCAAATTCTACACCCGGCGCTTCCTGCGCATCGCGCCGCTGTTCTGGCTCGCGATCCCGTTCTACCTCGTCCTCAACGGCACCGGGCCGAGCTACAACGCTCCGAGCGGCATCGGACCTCACCAGGTCATCCTGACCGCAACGTTCCTGCACGGCTTCTGGCCGGACAGCATCAACAGCGTCGTTCCGGGCGACTGGTCGATCGCGGCGGAGATGACGTTCTATCTCGTCTTCCCGTTCGTGATCACCGCGTTCGGATCGCGCCGTCATCTCTACCTTGCGCTCGCGATTCTGCTCCATCTCGTCAATGTCTGCCTGTTCAAACCGGCGGCCTACACACTGTTCTCATCCTATTACGGGGCTGGCAACGAGGCCTTCGTCTGGAACGCGCTTCACTTGAGCTTCCTGAACCAGCTTCCGATCTTCCTGGTGGGCTGCGCGCTGTTCTTCTCGCTCCGCGACGGCTTTGCGAAGTCTGATGCCGCGATCTTCGCCGCCTTCATTGCGCTGTCCTTCGTCGCCGACCACGCCACCGGGTCGCACGAGTTCAACTATCTGATGATCAACCTCGTGCTCGGCGCGCTGGTGTTCGGCTGCATCCGCTTTTCGATTAGCTGGTGGCCGCTCGAGGCGCTCGGCCGCAACTCCTACTCGATGTATCTGTCGCACTTCGCTGTCATCTTTGGCTTGCATCGCATCTGGCCGCTGCCAGGCGGGCTGGTCTCGCTGCTTGCAGCCTACGCGGTCACTGCGGCGCTCAGCTACCTCGTCGCGCGTGCGACCTGGCATCTGATCGAGCGTCGCGCGCAGGACCTGGCGCACCGCCTGACCTCGACGGCCAAGCCTGTGGTGCGCGCGGAAACGATGGCTCCTGCAGGCGTTGCCCTGAACGGCCGCAGCGCGGGCGCGTGAAACTCTCCGCGCGGTCCGCGGCGCTTCAGGACATGCCGACCTGGATGCGGAAGGACAGCACTTCTTCCGCGCGCGGCGCGATCCGCATCAGGCCCGGCTTGTCGCTGAACTCGCCGTCGAAGCCGGAGGGACTCGCATAGCCGCGCCAGGGCTCGATGCAGAGGAACGGCGCCCCCGACGGCTTTGACCAGACGCCGAGCTCGCGAAAGCCGGACCAGGACATCTCGAGCCATGGTCCCCGCGCTGCACCCCGCCGGGCCGCATAGCGGACCGAGGCGCTGTTGATCGGAGCGAAGATGATCGCGTCATCGGCAAACAGGGCTTCGGACAGGCCGAGCACTTTGCCCTGGACCGGACTTTGCGCAGGCGCTGCGCGCAGCAGCCCGCCGTCGAGACGCCGAATGGGAAACGGTTCCTCGTCTGCAAATGTCAGCGCATAGCTCTCCTTGGACAGTGTCGGCTGGAGCGGCCAGTTGAAGGCGGGATGACCGCCGAGCGAAGCCGGCAGCATCTCTCCGCCTGTGTTGACAATGCTGAGCGCCACCTCGAGCCCTGCGGCGTCGAGGACGTAGGTCGCGACCAGGCGGAATGCGAAAGGATAGAGCGCACGCGTCGCCTCGCTGTCGTTCAGCACCAACACGCAGCGGCTGGCTTCGCGCTCCGCCCACGCAAAGCGCTGGTCGCGCGCAAAGCCGTGCTGGGTCATGCGGTAGGTCTTGCCCCGGTGCCGCAACACGTCGCTCGCGAGGCGACCGACGATCGGAAACAACAGCGGCGCATGGCGCGGCCAGGCCGGCCCCGCCTGCCAGATGAACTCGACGCCGTCCTCGTCCCTGAGCGAGCACAGCTCGGCGCCGTGCGCCTTGATGATCGCGGTGAGGCGGCCACTTTGGATCACATGCGTATCGTCGGTCATGATCATCCCCGTGGAGGCAGTCGAGCTCTACCGAGGCTGCCGCCCCGAGGAGCGGCAGGCTTGCTCGAGCGGACCATACCGAATTGCCCAACGCCGACGGTCGCGCCAACGTCATCGCCTATCTGCCGACGCTGAACTGAATTTGAGGCTCGCCGGCAACAATTCGCCGCATTGTCGGGCTGGATTGCCGACATGACCACCTCCGTGACAGCGCTGCTTCTGGCGGGCTCGCTCGCGATGTCCTTCTCAGGGCATCCCGATCCCGAGCGCAATATGATACTGCGGAATGCAGCCGTGGACCATGACCTCGCCAAGGTGAAGCGGCGGATCGAACGGACGCTAAACAGCGTGGCCGCGGGAGAACCCGACACCGGCCCACGTCCGCGCATCGCACACTGACGCGTCATCCGCTCGCCAATCAGCGCGTCAACCAGCGCCAGAAATTCGGCGGCCCGAGCGCAGGGCGTCGCCCCTGTTCTCGAGCGATGCAACGACCCTGACGCCGAAGCAGCCGCAGGGCTTCATCAGATCTCTCACGACGATGCAATCGGCTTAGACTCGGCGTCATTCCGACCGGATATCCGAGCGCCAGCGAGCTCGCTGGACTTGGACTTGCGCAACAAGAACAAGGCCCTCCAATCGCGCTGATGACCAAACTCAATGTAGCGATAGCTCAAAGCACTCAGCGCGATCATTGTCGCGACATACGGCAATGACAATCGAAGCGTGTCTTTCAACGAAGACGTATCCGGCGGGATCATTTCAACCATGATGATCGAATGCCACGCATAGATGCTGTAGCACATGCATCCAATGACTTGAAATGCCCATGCCTCGAACACGCGATTTGTGAACCATGCCCCGGATAGGACCGCAAGCAACACCATGGAAAACCCGGCGCAAAACGTCGTTGCGTAGAGAATACTCACTACCCAAGGGCCGTTATCCTTGACGTATATGGCGCCAATCATCAGCAGGACCCCGGGCACCAGCCCGCGCGGACAGAATCGCCTGAGCGAGGCACTTTCCCTGGACCTGACGTAAAGATCGCAAACCAACATTCCAAAAATGAATTGGTAACACGACCCGAAGATGCCGCCCACAAATGGGCGAAATATGCCGATCCGATCGACCGCGATGAGATTGCCGACCACCACGAAGACTGAGCAGACAATGACGCTCAACAGCGCCAACTTTTCGAGGCTCCACCGCGCGATCAGAAGGAGTAGCAGCGGAAACAAAAGGCTAAACCAGATTTCAACACCGACGGACCACAACACCGGATTGGAGGGGGGCATAAACCCATGCGGCACAAAAATGAAAAGTGTCGACAGAAGTCCGCCGAGCTCTAGATACCATGCGTGCGACCCAGCGGATGACTTCGCGTGGAGAGCAACCGTCACGAGGACGACGACATAGTACAGCGGAAGCAACCGGGCGGCGCGATGCCAATAGAACTCCGGGAAGTCCGCCAGGCGATTGATCGCTCGCTTTTTCGTGCGATAGGGAAGGTACAGGACGAATCCAGAGAGCACAAAAAAGATATTCACGCCCAAGAAGCCGTGCTTCGCGACAATGGCAAGGAGACCATTCGGATCGAGCTCGCCGGGAAACGACGGCGTACTGGATGTAAATGGAACAAACAGGTGAAAGACGATCACCATCATGATGGCGATTCCACGAAGGCCGTTGACGGCTCCGATCTTCTGCGCGCCGCTTTCTGCCGTGGTGGCGGAATCTGGAGATTGTAATAGCAAGATCGGCGATCTCAGCATTTCGGAGTTTTGCCACTTGTGGCTTGATTGAACGGCCCATGAGCCGACGGCCTTCGCGTTGCTCACGACGCGTGCCGTGCCGAAGGCCGATTGACCATCAACCAAGCTTGCTCACCGGACCATGGCGATACTGCGAACGACCATGCACAAAGCGCAGACACATCGGGACACGATCCTGAAATAGGCACAGCCCAGAACGGACACGGCGAACAATGTGCCTTCAAATAGTCAATTACGGGAGATAGACGGCAGCGGGCTGGCTTTGAGGCAGAATTGTGAGAGCGCACGTATAGTTGATGCTGGGCCTCCTGATCATAGTTGTTCTACTCGCGATTGGCTTCGCTGCCGGCTACAGCACACGTGGGCTGATCTCCCGCAAGCGACATGCGGAATACCTGAAATTCCAACCCTACATTTCGCCCGCGCCCAGACCCTGGCACTCTTCTTCGGATGAACGCGCGAGGACGCGACATGCCGCGTCTCAATCGCCAATGGCTGCAAAGCGGCGGACGAACCACGACATCACGCGCACGTTTGAGGACATATCCATTCAAGGATGGGAGCCAGCGAAACCCACGAAGCCTGTCGGCGCAGACTTGCACCTCGTCCAGGCTGATCGGCCCGAGGCCGATGTCGGATCTTTACAGCCTACAAACGTCGAACAGAGTCTCGAGGAATTGGTCGCGCTCCTGCAGCGGCGGACGCAGAAGGGCTAATCTCGACTTCCTGCGTCACAAGACCCTCGTGGTGAGGAGCGCGGAACGCGCGTCTCCAGACGATGCTTTGCATCGCCGGGCGAACCATGAAAGCCCGGCTCTCGCCCGCGGCCATCCTTCGAGACGCCCGCTTGTCGCGGGCTGCTCAGGGTGAGGCCGCGACAACGCCTCCAATGCGGCCACAGTCCACGGGATCGAGTTGTTAAACGGTTGAGGATGTTCCAGGAAAGTGTGCCGCGGTCCGCCTGCGGCCTGACGGTACGCGTACCAACCGACTAGCAGGCGCAGCGGGAAATTGGTATCTTTTCAGCCGTTCTGTGGTTGAAATGCGACGATGTCCGTGTCCGGGCCATCTCGGCGCATAGGCAGGAGGGGTGGGTCTTGGTCTTGCTGATCATAGCAGGCGGCGTGGCGGGTCTCCTTTTGGGACGCTTTTTTCGCGCGCACGCGCTCATTCCCGCAACAATGCTGCTCATGGTTTCGGCATTCTACTTGGGCCTCGAGCAGGGCTTTGCCACTGGCGCAACAGCATTCCTCGTCAGCGCGGTGGTGATGCAGGTCGCCTATTTCACGAGCCTGCTGATCTATCTGCTCGTCGAGAACCTCTCGGTACTCGATCAGGTGCAATCGGAAGCGTCCCCGCCGTTGCCTGAATCGCGAGCCGCACTCTAGCCAAATCACTGGCCGCGATCGCCGAGGATCTCGTCGCACCGTGCAGTGCGACGTCCTGTCGCAAAAGCTTCACGTCTGCTCAATCGCGCGCGCCGCGAACGGTATTGTCCGCGCCGAGGCTCTCAACCCGCCCCACCAAGGTCTTTCCGGGATTTTCCAGCCGTTGCACCGTCGGTCATGTCCCATTCTTCCTGCGCGCTTGTCACCGTTTCGTTGACGCTCGCTCAAGCCACGCCGCGCACCACGATCCGCTACTTCCGCACTATCGTGTGACGCGACCTTCTCACGGAACCAGCGGTGCAACCCACTTACGCGACATCAGCGGCAATTCAAGCCGTTTGGGAATTAGTGGCAACGGAAGGCGGATCTGGAACCAGCCCCTGCAAACCCGTCGACTGATATTCCTCCATTGTGCAGACGAAGCGCATATTTGTGCCTCGACATTGACTTAGGAATGTAGGTCGACTCGCTGGGACAATATGACCGTCCACGGCATCTATCTTCGCTGTCTTTTATCGTATCCTGTCTTAACAATACCTCCAAAATGGTTTGGTTGGCCGGGGGATCCAAATGGAATTGCTGCCGAGAACAGCAGCACGCCACAGCGGCGCACGGGACGCATTGCAAGCGTCGATCGGAACGACCCAAGCGGCTGTTGCTCTCTCGATGCCAACACGATCGCGTGCATCACGGCCGACGCAACGTCCCGATCCCGTTATTCACCGGATCGATCCCCGGCCGCTCGATATCGGTGCCGATGAGATCGTGGCGGTCGGTAAACTCCGCAACGAGATGCTCCGGCTACCCGACTTCCTGCGCCACCACCGCCGGCTCGGGGTCGAACGCTTCCTCGCGATCGATGATCGCTCGGATGACGGCACGCGAGAATTCCTGCTCGACCAGCCGGATGTTCACGTGTTCGAGATCCGCGAGCCGTTTGCAGAATCGCGTGGTGGTGCGCGCTGGACCAGCGCCGTGCTCGACCAATTCGCGCCGGGACGGTGGGCACTAACGCTCGACGCCGACGAGCTCTTTGTCTACCCCGGCTGCGAACACTTTGATCTTCGATCGCTGTGCGGCCACCTGGAGAGCACCGGCGCGGATTGCATGACTGCGGAGATGGTCGACATGTATCCGCGCTGGCTCGGTGGCCCGGAGCGCTACCGCGCCGGCGAGAGCCTCGTCACATTCTGCCCTTACTTCGATTCAGATACCTATGCGAAGCGCCGTCGGCGCGGCTTTCCGACCAACTACCTGATTGGCGGAGCGCGAGCGAGGCTGTTCTATGACGAGCCCATGCCCCCGAAGATCGCGATCTACGATGCGCTCATACGGCTGCTCGAACCCCACGGGCTGGCGCGGCTACTGCCTGCAGTCGACATCACGCGCTGGGAGCCACCGCTGCTCACCAAGGTGCCGCTCGCGCGCTGGTTGCCCGGCCGTCGCTATATCGCCGCCGGTCACCTGATGGCCCCACCCGGCAAGCCAGGCGACGTCACGGGCGCCCTGCTCCATTTCAAGTTTCTCCACGACTTCACAGACAAGGTTGCCACCGCCGTCCGCGACGGGAACTACTACCGCGGATCGGTCGAGTATCGACGCTACGCGGAGCGGCTCGCTCAGGATCCGTCGTTCGAGCTCGTCTATCCAGGAAGCCGGATCTACAAATCGTCGCACGATCTCGTCATTTGCGGCCTGATGCGCTTCTCCCCGACCTACGAGGCCGCGACGCGACAGCCGCACCCGATCGCTTCCGGCGCAGCGGGCACGCGCTAGAGCCTTCCTCGAATCGTTATCGCGCCCTGTCTTTCTGTTTGATGGTATCTTTGGAACTGGTGCCAGCTTACTGGCGCGTGCACCACGATCAGCTCTCACCAATCAGCTTGCGGCCGAGAAGCCGGAGGAGAAGTTTCCTTCCGCGCACGAGCGCCGGATAAAGTGCACGCGCGAGGCGCGGCCGGGAGAACACGAGCCGGTTGACCCGGTTGAAGAAGGTTGCCTCACCCGCGAGCGTCGCCAGCAGATGCATTGCCTCGGCGCCGTAGTAATATCGCTCACGCCAGCGAACCACGATGCCGTCATTGAGATCGAGGTTGCGCGCGCGGACATCGCCGACCACCGAATGCTCCGAACGCGCGTCGATCAGGTGGACGCGCTGCCCCCGCTCCCGCAACTGGTACATCAGAACATAGCGGCTGCATAACGGGCATTCGCCGTCATAGACCACCCAAATGTCGTCATCGCTATTTTGGGTCAATTCGATAGTCCGTTCGCTTCCGGACGTCGCGCACGAGCTTACCCTCCGTGAGGCCGAGGCATACCGAATCCACCACATAGTGATAGGCGACTATGTCATCCATGCTCAGCTTGTTGAACTCGGGGTACATCCATGGATTGGAGAGCATGTGGTGCGGATAGGCATAGAAGCTGTTGCTCTCCTTGACCCAGGGATTGACGCGGAAGAAACGGTCCGTCTCGCGAACCAGCTTCTCCACGGCCTCCATGGCTACTCCGGTATCTTGGCGCGGAAGGATCTCCGAGCCGCAGGTGGTCGCATCGTGCCAAGTCGCGAGGTCATGATTGTTGCCACCAACGCGAGCGCGGAAATGGTTTTCAGGGATGTACATGGTACCGGTCCCGATCATGTACGAGTAGATGCCGAAATAGGTGGACGGCGCGAGAATTTGGCGGCCGTCGCGGGTTTCGACGAAAAATCGCGGGCTTGCCAGTTTCGGCCCGTCCAGCCATCCGAGGAAGTTGGTGTAGAAAAAGAAGCGGCCGCAGACGATGGTCACGACCATCACGAGCTTCATCGCCGGGGTGAATCCATCGCGCGGCAAGGTGCGTGCGGCGGCGACAATGAACAGGTTGAGGGCAATCCAGAAGAAGAACAGCGCCCCGAGCGTGAAGTAGACGCCGACATGGAAGAGGTCGAAAAGCAGGCAGAAGAACGACAATGCACGCGTCGAGATCGCAGCCAGCGGCGAGAGCAACTGCGCACCCAGCACAAAGACGTTGAAAAGCAACTGGTTGCTGACGATCGCATCCCAGACCATCTGCAGCACGCCCGGCCATAGACCGAGAGGGGAATCGCCACGCTCCAGCCCCATCAGGATCGAGGTCTGCGTGGGATTCGCGATTAGCCAGGTCCACGGCTTCTCGCCGCCTGCCTGCAGCTTTGCGATTCCCGACCAGAAATAACTGCCGAGATGCGCCCCAACGGCGCACGCCCAGATCAGACCGTAGGCGCGATCGCGGAGCTCTTTCACGCCATTTGTGGAAGCGAACACAGTCCGCAGCCACGGCAGGCGATCCATTGCCCAGGCGCTGGTGAGGACGATCGTGCCCAGCACGCCAAGGACGCAGAAATTGCCAACATCGAGCATGCCGAGATAGTCGGTCTCGGTAACGAAGATGCCGGACACGACGCTGACCATTTCGCGCCAGGCATGATAGAAATAGAATAGCGGCACCAGAAATGAAGGACGCCAGATCGCGGCGATGCCGGCCACAACCGCAAGCGCTGCGCCGTAGCGGAAGAACAGAATCTTGTCGCCGGAGCCGAACAGGATGTTGGCAGGTCCTGCGAAGGGGCCCCACGAATCGAATAACAACTGCACGAAGATCGCCATTCCGATTGCGAAGGACGTAATCCGCAATGGCGGCGAAAAATCCCGGTAGCGTACGGAGCTGAAGGCGATCGCGCCGCCGAATGCCGCGCAAACCAGCACAAGAGCATAAATATCAGACCAGCGCGCGAGATGTGTGACGCCCCGCCGCGAGACCGCAGAGAGAATGACCGCTGTTGCGAGGAGGATGAAAGGTCCTGCGAGCGACGAGACGCCAGATCGGGTTCCTTGCTGTGATGCGACGGTGTATAGCGCCATCCCTTGCCTCGGAACTCCAGAACTGCGCGATCGCAGATCGCCTTGAACCTTATCGAACGACTTGCGTCATGCAAAGCGTCGCAAGCGCAGTTATGGCCCTCCCCGGTGTCAGTGCTTACGAAATCAGCGTGCGGGATCTCAACACTGCGAATTGAAATGTGACGAGCTGTGGGCATTGTTGTGACCGTGCATCTCTTCGAATCCGCTGGTGATCTTCAAGCAAGCGTTCGAGATCGGTCTCCGCGCCGACTGGATTTACAACGCCCGCGGAGTCTGCCGATCCCACATCGCTCAGTCGCGTCTTCCGTTCGTGTCAAAGCCAAGCTAAAAGCCACCGACCGCCGGAACCGTCGTAGTGAGAGCGATAGATTTGCCGCCAGCGTTTGCCGGTAGCCGCAAGGCTGAGCAAGAACTGTTTGAAATCATCGGGTAAGCTCGTGGACAGAGACAGCAAGTCACGGGCCGCAACGAACATCCTCATCACGGGCGGGTCCCAGGCCTGGAAAGTGTCCGCCGGCTTCGTGCTGACGGTATTCTCGACGCGAAATCTCGCACCGTCCGACTTCGGCGTGCTTGCCATGTCTGCAACCGCCGCAACGTTCCTCGGCCTTATCAAGGACCTGGGCGTTGGACAGGCCATCATTCAGCGTACGGAGATCACCAAGGGCCAGATCGATGCGCTGTTCTGGCTCTCGGTACTTGCTTCCGCAGCATCTGCACTTGCCCTGACGTTGAGCGCATATCCGATTTCGCTGTTTTACGACGATCCCAGGCTTCAACAGCTCAGCGTCGCAATTGCCGGACTAAGCTTCATTGCAGGCCTTCCGACCGTCCCCGCCGCTCTGCTGGCCAAAGAATCCCGGTTCAAGACCCTGGCAATCCTCGATGTCGCAGCGACAACCGCTTCCGTTGTTGCAGGGGTGGCCGCAGTCGTCATCTTGCGGAATTATTGGGCACTTTACCTGTCCACGCTCGTTCTCACTCTCGTTTCGACGACCGGCATCTGGGCCTGTTCGGGCTATCGTCCCGGATATCCACATTTGGACCGCGAGACGCGGCACATGGCAAGATTTGGCCTGCAGGTGTCCGGCTTCAACTTGGTCAACTATCTCTCGAGAAATGCAGACAACATTCTCATCGGGAAATTCCGGGGCGGCGAAGAACTCGGCCTGTACGATCGGGCCTATAAGCTATTGCTGTTCCCAATCATTCAACTGCACACCCCGATCGGCCAGGTGATCGTCCCGCTGCTTTCCCGACTTCGTTTCGACAAAGAAAAATACCTGAGCGCCTACGATGATGCTCTTTCCATGGTCATGCTTGTGTGTCAGCCAGGCATCGTCTTTGCCGTTTTTCTCGGGGAGCCACTCTTCAGAATCGTCCTGGGTGAGCATTGGGTGGGCGCAGCCCCAATTTTTTCGTGGCTTGGCCTTGCGGGCTTGATCCAGGTCGCGACCGCGACGGCAGCCTGGCTGTTTCTCAGTCAGGGACGTGGCCAGGAGTACTTCAGGCTTGGCGTTTGGACCGCCCTGATCAACGTGACCTCATTCGTGGTCGGCCTTTCCTGGGGCGCGTTGGGGATTGCCATATCGTACGCGCTGGCAAATTGCGCGATCGTGCTGCCGCTTTACGCAATATCGATTGGTCGTAACGGCCCGGTGACGACCACGAGCCTAATCGAGACAACCGGTCCGCATTGGATCGGTTGTCTCGTTGCGGCGGCTGTCACATGGATTTCGGCCACCTCGTTGCTCGATGGAAACTCCCCGAGCGGGTTGGCGATGCTGCTGGCGCTATCCTACGTATCATATCTCGTTGCCATTGCTTTCTTCGCGCAGAAAAGAGCGCTCGCGACGCGTCTCTTGCACTACGGTTATCGAAAGGCAGCGGCCCGGATCTAGGGAAGCTTCCCCGGATACTGAAGGATCATGCAACTTTGTTTGTCTGCTTGAGCCGGCTCACTTGATCAGCTCATGCTGCTCACGTGAGCCGATCGCGTCACTTGGATTCGTCGTCCATCTTGCCGCCGTTCGCGACGCACTTGTCGTAGTAGGCCCGCTGATCGCTTCCAGATCCCTTGGCGCTTCCCGCCGCCGGATTTCCGGGCTGGCGCGGCGGAAATTGCTTGGCGGTAAGAGCGCTGCATTTTCTGGCAAGCTCTGCGGTAATCGCCGACGCGCGATCCGGAGATGAGCCCAGCACAGCGCCGACGAGCGCAAGTAGCACGCATCCAGATTTCCAATTGGCGAGCATGATACGTTTCCTTGCCGGAACTCCTGATCGACGCGGCACTTTTCCGCATCAATGTTGCGATCATCTTAGCGGGTTTTGATCCGAACTAAAGACCACATTCCGAGGCTACAGGTCGCGACCAATTTACACGGGCAGTTGGAAGCCCTGACCTCTTTCCAGAGCGCGGACGGCAAACTAATTGACGTTAATAGACCTGCAACTTGACTGCCGACAGGTTCCGCAGAGGGAGGCCGCAATGTTGTCGCTCAGGCTCTTGTTGATTTTGATTGCTCCGCTCGCTCTTGCCGCGCCAGTGTTTGCGCAGGGTACCCAGCAAAACCAGTACCCAAACCGATATCAGGGTGCACAGCAGCAGCACCGCTCACCAAACGCTACGGGCAGCCCGCGCTATCCAGTTGCAACCCGGCCGAGCAATAATCCGTTTCAGAATCCCATCGGTCAGGGTGTCCCTCCGGCGGTGTCTGCCAACCCGAACCTTAACAGCAATCGGACCAATACGCGCTGAGCAGCGGTTGAATTCCCTTGCGGAATTCGACCGGTCAATCTGATCACGTCAATTGACTGTTGACGGCAGCAGTCATGCGGGTCGCAAAGATCTTCAGCGAAGGATGAAGTTATGCAACTCCGCCAGATGGGCATCGATCGAGCCCGTCGCGTGAGCGAGGTCGAGCTGATGAAGGCCGGGGTCGGCATCCGGGCGGCCGGCCTCCACGAGCGGAGCTGGCTTGGCCGATTCATGCAACGCCTCGTTGACGACCCCATAGGTGTCCTTCGAGACGGCGGCAGATTGCTCGAAGACAAACCCGTCGCTTCCCAGGCGCGCCGCGGTGACGGCCGGCGCTGCGGCAGGAGACTGTGACGCAGGAACCGGCGCAAAATCAAAGCTGGCTTTCGGAGGATCGATGACCAATGTACCGCCTGTTCCGTCGCTCGAGAGATTGAAGGTCGATTTGGTGTAGTCGCCAACCAACGAAATATGTGCCGCGTGATTTTGGGCATCGACCACCGTCAACACGCCGCCGGCTGTGTTGCCGGAAAAGGACGCCGACGTTCCTGCTCCGTAGGCGACGTCCTTCAGATCGATATGGTTGGAGTTGGCCGCGGTACCGTCACCCGTCAGACCGATCAGCGTCCCCGTAAATTGCGCCGCATGGTCCAGCACCAGATTGCCCGTCGACGCCTTGAAGGTGATCGATCCAGAAGCGGCGCCGGACAATTCGAGCGTGGCACCGGCGTTGATCGTCGCAGCCTGCGTCAGACTACCGAGTTTCAATACAACGTTCCCGGAGATATTGAGGACGGTCGATGACGTGTTGATTACGCCGTCGCCATTGAGATCCTGGTAGAACGTCGTCTCGATCGCCTTGAGCGACGGGTCGGTCGGGGACACCTTGTTCAGCAGGTTCGATGTGTAATTGCCGTTGCTGTCCGTGGCCCATACCGCGAATTCGCCGGTGGCCGGAATCTTCCAGGCCACGTCATAGCCAGTGGAGGTCTGCTCTACCGCCACCGGTGTCCAGACGCCGAACTGTCCGGGCACGACCGCGACGCCACCATACTTCAACGTCGGTCCGGTGCCGGCGGCCATCGAGGCCAACAAGAAATTCTTGTCGACCGCAACCAGTGCGGTCGAGCCGGACGCCTCGATCGTCGTCCCCGCAATTGTTGTCGACGTCGACGGAACGCCGATCACGCCATCGCCGTTGAGATCCTGGTGAAAGAGGCTCTCGCTCGATTCAAGTGCCGGGTCTGTTCCTGACACCTTGTTCAGATAGTTGGATACGAAATTGCCGTTGCTGTCGGTGTTCCAGACCGCGAACTGGCCGGTCGAGGGGATTTTCCAGGCGACGAGATAGCCGCTCGACGATGCTTCCGCACCGACCGGCACCCATGCGCCAAGCTGGCCCGCGACGACCGCAGTCCCGCCATTCTTCAACAGAACCGACGACCCGGCCGTCGAAAGATAGAAATTGCTTCCCACCTGGCTGAGCGTTGTCGTGCCGGCCGCTTCGATCACCGTACCGGCGGCAGAGTTGAAGGCATTCGAGAGCTGGCTCAAATTGCCGGCAATGTCGGTCGCGGTCGCGGTGAAGCTGTGTTGGCCTGCCGTGAGCGATCCGGTCGTGATGCTCCAGGTCCCGCTCGCCCCCGGCACGGCTGTGCCGAGCAAAGTCGTGCCTTCGTAGAGTCGGACAGCGCTTCCGGCCTCCGCCGTGCCGGACACGATCATGGCGCTGGAAGCTGCAGGTGTGCCCGCGGTCAAGATAGGCGCAGCCGGTGCGCTCGTATCGACCGTGACGTTCAGCGCGCCTGAGGAAGCGCTGACATTGCCGGCAGCGTCTTCGGCCCTACCCGTGAAGATGTGGTTGCCATCCGCCAATGATCCTGTCGCGAAGGACCAGGCTCCATTGGCGTCCGCGACCGCCATTCCGATCGACGTAGTGCCATCGAACACCTGCACAGTGCTGCCCGCGTCCGCGGTTCCGACCAAATTCAGCCGATTGGCGTTGGTGATGCCATCACCGACAATATTGCTGTCGGGCGAGAACGACGCGACGGTGGGCACGGCCGGGGGGACCGTGTCGATGGCGACATTGATCCCGGCCGAGACGGCGCTGAGATTGCCGACGCCGTCCATTGCGGCGGCCGCGAATGCATGGGCCCCTTCGACCAGTGTTCCGGTCGCAAAGCTCCAGCTCCCACTATCACCGGCGATCGCCGTGCCGATCTGGTTGGCTCCGTCGAACACCTTGACGGTCACACCTGCCTGCGCGCGGCCCGTAAGGATCAGATGATTTGTGTTGATGAGGCCCGACACGATCGAGCCGCTGTCGTTGATCGCCGAGATCGTCGGCACGGCAATAGGCGTCGTCGCGATCGGCGAATTCGTCGCGGAAACAAATGAATAGTCGGCTGACGCCAAGCTGGTGACGCCGGCAATGCGCAGGGTATCTGCTCCACCCGCGTAGTGAACGGTCCACACGTCGTTCACATGGGTCAGATAGGCGCCGCTGTCGTAGCCTTTCAGGACCAGCTTGTCGTGCTCGGCAGTCGTGCTCGTGAAGACGTGAAAATCGGCGATCGTGTCGTTGCCGCTGCCTGCATTGTAAATGAACGTGTCGTTCCCCGCCCCGCCGTAGAGCCAGTCATTTCCGCCGCCGCCATCGAGGATGTCGTCTCCGCTGGAGCCGACCATGCGGTTTGCCATTTGGTTGCCGACGCCGGCGAGCCCGCCCATCATCAACGTCAGGTTCTCGACGTTGGCCGGCAGCGTGTACGACGTCCAGGCTTCCACGCTGTCTATGCCGCCGCCGGGATTCTCGATGATTTTCTGGTTCGCGTTGCCGATGACGTAAGTGTCGTCGCCGTTGCCTCCGACGAGCGTGTCATCGTTATTAACAGCCGTGAGCTTGTCGTTCGCCGCGGTGCCGTACACCATGCGGCTGCTCGCTTTCCCGCTGATCCAGGACGTGATCGTTCCGCCGACCGGGAGCGTAGCTGGCAACTGGAAATCGTCGCTGGTGAACGCCGAGACCGTTGTGTTGCGGAACACCAGGGTGTCCTGGCTCGTCAACTTCAGATATACGTCGCCCCCGACCTGGGTCATCCCCGCCTGCACATCGGCGAATGAGGTGAAGGCAAAGCCGTTCAACTGGACAACGTCGTGTCCGGCGCCCGATCCCGGCGAAAAGTCGGTGATGATATCCGAGCCGTCGCCCGAGTTGATTACGAAGCTATCCGCGCCGCCAGCGCCGGTCAGGATATCATTGCCGAGCCCGCCGGTGATCACGTTCGCCGCGGAATTGCCGATGATGTTGTTGGACTGGATATTGCCCGTGGCATTGATGGCCGCCGAACCGGTGAGCGTCAGATTCTCGACGTAGCTGGGAAGCGTGTACGTCACCGAAGAGAGTACCGTATCGACGCCGCCGCCGTAGGCTTCAACAATCTTCGCAGCCGAATCGGTCACGACATAGGTGTCGTCGCCGGCGCCGCCGGTCATGGTATCAGCGCCTCCGGCGCCACCGATCCGATCATTGCCGGAAGTGCCGGTCAGCGTATCCGCTGCCGCGCTTCCCGCGATCGTATTGGTCGCGGCGCCGCTCGTGAGAAGGGTGTAGTTCGCAAGCGTGTACTCCGGCAACTGATAGGCCTTGATGGAATCGATGGTCATCGACGCCGTCGATCCTGGAGCGGCGTTGCCCGGCCAGCTCCCGCCCATCGCCAGATTGGCGATCATGTACATCGCCGTATTCATGTCGGCGGGCGTGGCCTGTTGTGCGACCTCCTTCCCGTCCACGAAAAATGTCAGGTCGTAGGGCGTCCATTTGAGCGCAAACGTGTGTTCTCCAGTGGTCAGGTTGGCCGTATTGGCCCAAGCCCCATTCGTCGCAGGCGCGTACGGTGAGTGAATGGCCCAATGCGCCTGGTCAGGGTCCTGACCAAAGGCTTCGAGCACATCGATTTCCGTGTTGAGGTTGTTGGCAGTGCTCGGCAACATCCAAAACGCCGGCCACGCGCCGCTTGTACTGGGCAGCGTGGCCGTCATCTCGAAATAGCCGTAGGTCTGGGTAAAGCTATTCTGGGTCGAGATCATGCCCGACGAGAAAATGGCGCTGCCTGTATAAGGCGTGGCACTCGCGGGCAAGGGCTGCGCCGTGATGACAAGGTGGCCGTCCTGGATCGAGAACGGATTAAGTCCAAGCGCGGTCGATGACTGAGTTGCCGGCAGCCCGGAAAAGCTGGGATCGACGTAAACTTCCTGTTCGCCGGCCAGCCCGTAGCTTGATGCCCCGCTCCAGGCATAGCTTGTGCGCCAGGTCAGGCTGGGATCCTGCCCTGCGGAGAGCGCATTGAAGTCGTCGTTGAAGGTTTGGACCAGTCCGGTCAGGGGACTGACGATGTTTATATTTGCAGCCGTGAGATTCTGCAGGCTGGTGTTTTCGAGAGTTATCGTTTCGCCGCTGCCGATCGTCAGGACAAGGTCGGTGCCGACCTGTTTCATGGCCGCCGTGACATCGGTGAACGTCTTGAAGCCCGTGTTGTTGAGCTGCAGGACGTCTCCGCCCGCGCCGGCCTGAAAGTCGGTGACGACGTCGTTTCCGTTTCCCGCGTTGACGACAAAGGTGTCGCGACCGGCGCCTCCGGTCAGCACGTCGTTGCCCCGCCCGCCGTCGATCAAGTTGTCGCCGGCGTTGCCGACAATGATGTTGTTGAGATCATTTCCGGTGGCGGGGGACGGAACACTATCCGTCAGGATCAGGTTCTCGACGTTGGGCGCATTGACGAGGCTGTATCCGTTGATATTCCAGACACGGATGGTATCGATGCCCTCTCCGGCCTGCTCGACAACTTTGGTGTTGTGGTCATAAACATAGTAGGTGTCGTCCCCCGCTCCGCCGATCAGGGTAACACCAGTACCCCCGGCCTCCATGCCGTCATTTGTCGCTCCAGTCGTCAGCGTGCCGCCTGCGGGGACAGTACCCGCCCAGTTCCATGCCGTTCCGCTTGTCGGCAGCGGATTATCGAGCACGACATTGTCTGCAACGAGGGCCGAAAGCGTGACATTCTGCAGGGTAAGGGTTTCGGTCGACGACAGGGTTACGACCGTATCGGCGCCCGCTTGCGTCGCGGCGGCCATGAAGTTGGCGAACGTCGCAAAGCCGTAGTTCTGCACCCGCAGCACATCGCCGCCCGTACCCGCTTGAAAGTCGGTGATGGTATCGGAGCCGTACCCCTTCGAGATGACGAAAGTATCCGAGCCTGCTCCTCCGGTCAGAAGATCGTTTCCGGTGCCACCAAACAGGATGTCAGGACCGGCGGTGCCGCTGATTACAGTCATGATGAATTGCTTGCTCCCTTGCGCGTCACCGAACGCCTGCCGCGCGTTAGCCAACGACAACACACGTTCAAAGCGACCTTACGAATAGCAAAACAATTTGAAGAATGTAGAAAGAACTGATGAGACCCCGTAACCCTACGGCTCACGTGATGTCGGCGGCTGCTCGGCAGCAAGCAAATTCACTGCAACGCGCAGGCCACCACATCGCTTCAATGGCTATGCAGGAGCTTCGTTCCGGAAACGGAACCCGGCGCCGAACGATATTCGATGCGCGACGCTTCCTTGGCGCGGGCGGCAGCGAAAATTATTGTCCCGTTGCGGATTCGTCCGTGGGATAGAACCGCGCCTGATGCGCTTCCGACAGGACCTCTCCCGTCGATGACTTTGCAAGGACAGTCCATTCATACAATCCCGGATTGCAAGGCCCGAAAGTCCGGATCGCGCCAAACGGCAAAATGCCGTTGCCGGGAACTGGAACATCCTGGCCCCCCATTTCTCGAGCACCTTGCGTCAGCGTGAGCGACAGCGACGTGGAACCCGCCGGAACGTTGCGCAGATGGATCTCGGGATTTGGAAATAGCGTGACGCAGCCGTGCGCCCCGCGCCAAGAAAACTCCAGCGACATCGGATCAGCCGACGCAGGATGACATATCGCAAGCAACGAGACGAAGACGATAACAACAGCTCTCACATGTCGCTCCCATTCGGGTTCGCTTCCGATGTTAAGGCGATCGGTCACACACCATCCACGCAAACTAGATCGCACGTTTTAAGGCGGGATGATGAAGGATGCTCGCTGATTTTTCGCGCATCAAGAGACCATGACGACAGGTCACGAGTTGGCCATTCTTTTGGCTGACCGTCGGCTTGTCCTTTGGCGTGCATCACAGAAAGACCATTCCCGCGCCTGCCAACGGATTGAGCAAAACGACCGCGAGTGACAGGTAAGCCGTGTCCAGAAAAGTTCTGATCGTCATACCGGTGTTGAACGAGGCTTCTCACATCGAAACCGTTGTCCGCAACCTGGCCCGGGACAGTCTTCACGAGGACCGCACGATAGTGGTTGCGGATGGCGGCAGCACCGACGGGACGCCCGACATTGTCCGCGCGCTCGCCAAAGAGATCGACGGCGTCCTTCTGTTGCACAATCCCCAGCGGCTGCAGAGTGCCGGCGTCAATCTGGCCGTACGAGTCTATGGTGCCGACGCGCAGGTGCTGGTGCGGTGTGACGCCCATTGCGGATATCCGGCGGATTATGTTTCGAGCCTCCTCAAGACCCTGGAGGAGCGCAAAGCCGACTCGGTCGTCGTTCCCATGGACTCACGTGGCGACGGCTACCTGCAGAAGGCCATCGCCTGGGTCTCGGACACAAAGGTCGGCTCGGGCGGATCGGCACATCGCGGCGGAAAGCAGAGCGGCTTTGTCGACCACGGGCATCATGCGGCGATGACCATCGACGCGTTCCGCAGAGCGGGGGGTTACGACGAAACCTTCACACATAATGAAGATGCAGAGTTTGACTGCAGGCTACGCGCAATCGGCGGCCGGATATTTCTGGATTCGGACATCCGCCTTTCATATCGACCGCGGTCGGGCTTTCTGAGCCTGGCAAAGCAATACTTCAATTATGGTCGCGGTCGATCGAGAACCGTGAGGCGGCATCCCGGATCGTTGCGACTGCGTCAGTTCCTGGTACCCACTCATGTTGCGCTCACGTTTTGCGCCATCCTGCTGTCTCCGGTGGCGCCGGTGCTGCTGGCATTGCCGGCGGCCTATCTGGCGATCCTGTCGCTGACAGCAATGACGATTGCGGCAAAGCATCGCTCGATTGGCGGCCTGCTTGCGCTGCCGGCCGCTGTCGTGATGCATTTCGCGTGGGCGCTGGGCTTTTTCTGGGGGATCCTGTCGATCCGCCAGACGAGCTGGCAGATGACCCCTTCAGTTTCGTGAACCCTGCAGAACGTGGTCGGCGCTGGCCGGCGCACGCACGCGCCCGCCCGCCTTCGCATAGGCGGCCTCGGTCAGGCGTGCAATCGACGTCCATGTCGGCACGGAGTCACGCAAATCCAGCATTCTTCGACTCTTGGCGCCTCGATAGTCCTGGTTGCTGATCAAGCGCTCGAGCGACCGGGACAATTCGACGGGATCGTCTGGAGGAACGAGCGTGCCTTCCGCCTGATCGCCGAGCCATTCCGAAAAGGTCCCAAGGTTCGACGCGACAATCGGACGGCCCGCCGCGATCGCCAGCATCAACACACCAGATGCGTCAATATCCCGGTACGGAAACGCGAGGACGTCGGCGCGCGCGACCAGCGAGGCCACTTCATCCTCCGGAACGAAACGCAGGTCGAATTCGACTTGCTCTTCGAGCTGCAGATCCTTCACCATCGCGAACAGCGGCTCCATCGGCATTTCCGGCCAGCCCACGATCTTGACCAGGCAATGCGCCCTCACCTCTCGAGGAAGCAACGCAAGCGCGCGAAACATGACGTCGACGCCCTTGTAGGGCTTTATCTTGCCGAACAGGAGTATCTGAACGCGCCCGTCCCGGGCCGAAGGCTCGTCGGTCGGCCGGTCGATATGATCCGTCAGCAATCCGTGCGCGATAACGGATATCTTCTCGTCCGGGATACCAACGCGCAGCAGGCGATCGCGTGCAACGATCGTATGAACGATGAGATGGTCGAAGCGTTGCAAAATCCCGAGTGCGCCAATTCGCTGTATTCGCGAGCTCGGATTGTTATTGAATGGATTCGAGTCATGAACGGTCAGCACCGTTGGCGCGACCCTTCTGAATTGGGGAATGAACTGGCTATCGACGATCGCCAGCGGCGCCCACTGGAAATGGATCACATCAGGCGGCGTTCTCCTGAATCGCCTGATCAGCCGAGCCATTGATTCAGCGTGACTGAGGCCCTTCAGTCCCAGTTGCACATTGCGCGGAAGTTTCTTGAAAAAACGCGACTGCAATCCTGGATAAAAATGCCGGTCAAGAAACCGCTCTTCGTCGATGGAAGGCTTCTGCCCAAGCTGGCGCCCGACAATGCTGGTCGCATGCCCAATATCGGTCAATCCTTTGGCCAACTTGAGATCATACGGCCAGGTAAACAGTGATGGATCGATTAGAGCGATTTTCATGAGATTGTCTCACCAACCATGCTTTGGGACACGCAATTACCTCTGGCTCATCAAGGCATGGATTGATAGCCTCTCGTCAAAGCTGCGAATTTCGTGAGTGACACGAGTTGAAGATCAGCATCGTCATAACGGTCTACAATTACGAACGCTACGTCGGGTTGGCAATCGACAGCGCATTGAATCAGACGCGTCCGGCGGATGAGATCGTTGTCGTCGACGACGGTTCGATCGATGGTTCCCGCCAGATCATCGCCGCCTACGGTGACAGAATTCGAGCGATATTTCAGGCAAATCAAGGCAACATCGCCGCGTTCGAGGTTGGCTATCGCGAAGCGAAAGGCGATGTGCTGCTGTTCCTCGATGCGGACGATATCCTGATGCCGACGGCGATAGAAAACGTCGTCGCGCGCTGGAACGAGGGTGTCTCGAAAGTTCAATTCAATCTGGAAATCATCGATGGCGCTGGCACGCCAGTTGGGCGCTCGTTTTGTGCGTTTCCCAAATCCTATACGTCAGATGACGTCCGCGCAGAGTTTGTCCGGTCGGGAACGTATATCTGGCCAGTCATGTCGGGAAACGCATATTCCCGAGCGTTTCTTCGCCAGGTCATCCCACTCAATCCGCCGGTCGGATACGATGGTGCCCTCAACACGATCGCGCCCCTCTATGGGGATGTTGTCACCGTGCAGGCAATCTTGGGGCAATATCGGCTTCATGGCAGAAATATCAGTCGGAATGACGCGAAGGGCCGTGCGCAACGCTTTCCCGATTTCCCCAGACAGATCGGGTTTCGCGTCAAAGAGTTCGACATCCTGAAGGCGCATTGCGACAGGAAGTCGGTGCACGTGCAAGCTGCGAGGCCAATCGATAACGAGATCGTCTTTATCAACTATCGCCTCGCGTCACGTAAATTGGGACTGAGCTACGTCGGCCAGGACGCGGACACGTCCAGTTCGCTGCTGTGCCGTGGGATATGGCTTGCCCTGACCAAGACGACCCAATGGCGCGCCGCCGCGTCTCATATCGTCTGGTTTACTGCGCTATTCTTGAGCCCTTCCTGGCTTTCATACCGGCTGATCATGCTCCGGTTCAACAGAGCTGAACTCCTGAGGCCGCTCCTGAGGTTCGGCAGCGTCATCCGACGCAGGCACGCCTGAGTGCAGCGTAAGGTAGCTCGCCTTGTGAGATCCTCGTCGCACGCCCTCTAGGCGTCAATCACACACTTTCGATCGTGCGAATTGTCTCAGGCATCGGCCCGTGAAGACTGGTTACGCCGGCAAGGCGGGCTCGAATGCGCCTGTCGGACTGGCGAAGACGAATATTTTCTGACAAGCGCAGAACATATTCCTTTGATTTCCGCGCAAACCATGCCGCCCGGTCGATCGCGGTAGGTGCACGGGCAGAGTCTGCCGCCTTCGCAATCAACGACGGCATTGTCAGCTCGAGGCACGGGAATGGGAACAACGCATAGTTGTAGAGGCCATTTGCCCAGAAGCGGTCCATCTCCCAGTCGATAGGTCGATTGATCGTCGTCACGCTGTCGATGAAGCGACGCGCGGCGCGGCTTGATATCAGATAAGCCTGCGTTCCCATCGGCGCACGCTCGAACCGCACCAATTCCCGCTGGTCCAGCCAGGCCACATGCTTGCATGGCGCCATGTGTCGTCCGTATAGCCGGAGATAACCGATCTCGGCAGCCTTGCAGATATCCGGAAGCGAGCGAAAGCTGAATCCGGCATCGAGAACGACGTCGTCTTCCACCACAAGAGTCCAGGAATCGTCGGCGTCCGATGCCGCCAATTGCGCCATGACGCTCATGTGGCTCGCTGCGCAGCCGATCTCAGCCCTTGAAAGGCCCCTGCCCCAAAAGCGCACGGTCAGCGCTTCATCATATTGCGGGAGCCCCTCGGCCGGCACACGCAAGGCATCAAAGAAGGTCCAGGGGATATCAAGCGAGTCCAGGTTCGCACTTGTGCGCTCGCGGCGATGGGAACCGGCCAAACTAATCGCCACAATGCTGAGTTTGCTGCCCATTTAATCAGTCCGACGCTGTCGACTTGGAACGCACATGATCTCGAAACGATTAGCGCGAACTTGTTGCTG
The DNA here is from genome assembly GCF_038085055.1 of Bradyrhizobium sp. ISRA442. Lineage (NCBI taxonomy): Bacteria > Pseudomonadati > Pseudomonadota > Alphaproteobacteria > Hyphomicrobiales > Nitrobacteraceae > Bradyrhizobium > Bradyrhizobium sp. ISRA442. Next base: position 198,794 of record NZ_JALGCN010000008.1, on the reverse strand, counting down.
CTGACAAGGATTGGACGCGCGTATGGGGGCTGCCATTCTGCTGACCATGTTTCATATTCCTATTGCGTAAACTTGCTGCTTTGCTGAAGCGGCTTCAATTCGGCCGCCTTGGAGCGCACCAAAAGTTCCTCAGATGCGAGCGAAGATGCGCAACGGCGCTCAGGCCCAAGGTTGCGACGATCTCAAGCCCAAGACTCTCAAGCCCAAGAGTCTCAAGCCGAAGAATCTCAAGCCCAAGAGAGGTGTGGATGCCATCAAAGCGTCGAACCAATGGCACCATTGCAGCACTGTTCGGCGCATCGTTGGTCTTGGCCGGCTCAGCACTTTATCTTGGCCTGAACAACGATGATCTAAGACAGCGCCTGGAATCGATCTCGCCCTTCAAGCGAAACAACCAAATCGTCGGTGGCGCCGTCGTCGGCCAGAACGGTAGTGGGTTCTATGCGGGCTATACGCTGTCCTGGGGCGATGACTTTGACGCGCTCGATATCGTTGGTCCGGCAAATCCTCGCGGCAAGTTCTTCCCGACTGGCGCCTATCATCCAGGCATCCGCGGCAATACCACGTCACTAGGGACAGCCTTTGATGCCGACCCGCTGACGACGGGCTATAAAGACGGCAATCGTGGCATCGCTGTTGCATTCGACAACATGTCGGTTTCCAACTCGGTGCTGCGGCTCGGAGCGCGCAAGGCAACGGCGCGCGAGCAGGCATTCCTGACGCCGACCGACCGGTCCATCAACGGCGGCATCCGCCCGCAGCTCTCGGCGATGATCCATACGGCTGGGGCATTCGCATACTACCCGACCACAAACGCCGTCATCGTCGAGATGCGCGCCCGGTTCAGCAGCAAGCTTGCAAATCCGGCCGGCTTTCATCCGGCATTCTGGACCTATTCCGTCGCACCCGTGCTCAATCCGACCGGTAATGAATGGGACCTGGAGTGCAACTCTCAAGGAATGCACTTCAGCAACATCGTTCACACGTCGGGGACCATCTCGACCGACAACAGCGCCGGACCATTCGACTACATGGACGACACGTTCCACGTCTTCAGCTTTGTTTTTCGAAACGGCGAGAATACCCAGCTTTACGTCGACGGTGCCCTTCGATCCCAGTTTGGTGTGGACTCCAATACCAAGAGCATGCCCTCGTTTGTGCTGCTGACGTCACACATTTTCAATAATGTGTTCGCGAACGAGGCGTATAACGCCGCGGCGTGGGCGGGCTCAGCGACAGGCGCCTATTTCGATATCGACTGGATTCGCGGCTGGCGAACGGCGGGCGTCACGCACTGGAAACCGCTGGTTTCGGTCGCCGACCTCAACGTCGACTATGCCGGCGGCGGCAAAGTTGTCTTGCCGAGCGCCAAAGCCCTCTGGGGTGACGCGAGCGTCACCGAATTCGTCCAGGTGGTACCCTACGACAGCGCCGAGCCGGGCATGGCGGACCAGACGACGTTCACGCAATTCCCGCCCGGAATTTCGTACGATGCGACATCGCGCACGATCAGGGCGGACTTCACCACCGGCACCGGCAATGCCGGGCGGTCTCATGTCGTCGTCTATGGCTACAAGCCCGACGGCTCGACGATGGAGCCTCTGCGATTTTCCATCAATCGCGGCCCACGCATGACAACCGGCCCACTTTCGGCTGCCGCGGGCGAGAGCTACCGCCACGATATCTATGAGGAGTGCGACGTCGGCGTCATGACGCCGAAAACCCTGTCCGTCAAAGGACTGCCACAGGGCCTTTCCCTTGACCCTTCCGCCGGACTCATCACGGGCACACCGGCAGCAACAGGGGTCAGCAACCTGACAATCTCCTGCACAAATAACGCGGGCCAGACCGCAACGAGGGCGACCACATTGACGGTCGGCGCGCCCGATCCGGCGGGCCGCCGGGCCGGACGGTGATGCTCGATCGTTACGCTGGATCGGTCAGCGTCGGACCGACTTTGCAGATATCAAGGAAAGTTGCGACGGCCTCGTCCACGCTCGCGCTCAGTGGCCGGGCCAACTTGTCGAAGGGTTTGCTCCACGCATCAACAAATGTGCTGATTTTTCCATAGTTGTTGTCAAGGACCGAGTGCGGCACATTCAACAAAACGCAAAAAATGTGCGTATGAAGCCGGTCCGTGATCACATAGGCGGACGATCCAACCTGCTTCATTCCACGGGCAACACGGTTCGACGCCAAAAGGTGAAACCACCGAATGCGCGCGTCGAGCTCGGACGGCATCCTCCCTTTGAACACGAGAAGGGACGTCTCAAGCAGCGCCTTGAGAAACAACCACTTCCCCAAGCCTCGCTGTTCCGTCAGCCAGTCCTCGACGACGGCAAAGTTCGGAAGCGGACGAGACCTCGTCCGCTCTACCTTCTCGTGATCAGTTCGAAGCAGCAGCAACAATTTTCTCGTTATCTCCGCTCGCGAGTTCTGCGCTCCCAGGCAGAATGCCATGTCCGGACAGAGTTCGACGCGCGCCGAGAATTCCTTTCTCGCGATTTTCAAACTTTGCACGTCTCGGACCAGAATCAGGAATCTTTTGTGAGAATTGATGATGTCCGCCGCCTGCTTGAGGCTTGCCGTCGAGGAGAAGTGTATGGTCTGCGGCAACTGGATGATCTGGCGATCCGGAAACTCCGACAGAAGCTTGAGCCGAAACTCCTGATGGCTTGGCCACAGGTCGCCGAAATTGCCGCCGCCATGGATGAGAATGGGGCCGACAGGAACGGCTTTTTCGAAATCCTCCTTCGACCAGGTGTCGTAGGTGCAAACGTAGGACGGCGCCCTGCCCAGTTTCTTCTCCAGATAGGTCTCTTCACCCAGCCAGATCGCGCTGTCTCCCACATTCGGATGGTTGGGGAAGTCAACCAGCGCAAAGTTCTCGACGGCTTCCAGATGCGGCCCAATGACCCTGTCGATCTCACTCCGCAGTTCTGCGATGAGAGTACGCGAGTCCTTCATGAGATTTTCGGCCATCGTTCTGAACTCTTCGGTGCCGTCGGTCACATCACAGCATCGAACCGTCTCTGATGCAGCGCCAAAAACTTGCATTCGACAAATCCACTTCTGCCGTTGCGGGAGGCGCTCGCTACGGCCGAGTGAACGACGCATCTGCGTGTCGCCAGGAACGCCGGACAGTTTGCACTATCGGGCTCCCCGCGTCAGGCACCAGATCCGATCTTTCGCGCTCAGCCGGGCTGCCTCAATCACGCTCTCGTGTTCCCCTTTGTATCGCTCGTCGGCGCGGAAGCCGACCAGATTCCAGCGCACGGAATAGATCGGCTTAGCAGCCAAAGGCAAGCGTCGGCAACGACGCCCTTACCGACAACACCGCACATATTCATGACAAAAATCAAATCTATTGAAGTCTTAAGGCAGGCAATTGTGTTCATCGCAACGAACCTATCGGGAATGCCGCTTCTTGCAGCAAAGCCGCGCCCGGATACGTGAGCGAGCTCGGAGTCAACCGGATGATTGGTTTGTTGAAGGACTACGTGAAGGCACGCCTGCTCGAGAACAACTTTCTGATATCCGGCACCTCAAAGGAGGAGGAACTCGGAGAGTTTTTCCAGAATCTCTTCCCTGTGGTGACGGACAAGAAACTGATTCGACTGGGCGGATCGGCTGATGGCGGCTATCTGGTTCCGGACGACCTGGATGGATGCGTCGGTTGCTTTTCGCCGGGCGTCTACAACGTCTCCGATTTCGAACTCGGCCTCGCCGAACGCGGCATACCGTGTTTCCTGGCTGACTTCTCGGTGGATGCACCCGCGATCCAGAATGAGCTGCTGGATTTCGAAAAGAAATTCCTCGGGAACGAAAACAACGCCAAGTTCATGACTTTGGAGAACTGGATGTCGAGGAAGGGTCCTCAGACCGGCGACCTCATCCTCCAGATGGACATTGAAGGCGGCGAGTACGAGGTGCTGATTGAAACGAGCGGGGAGTACCTGAAGCGCTTCAGGATGATGATTATCGAGTTCCATTCCTTGGACAGAATTCTCAATCCCATCGGTCTCAAGCTCATCGGAGCAGTTTTCAAGAAGATTACCAAGCACTTCGACGTCGTGCACATCCATCCGAACAACTATTTCGAGCCCATCGAATATAGAGACTTCAAAGTCCCGCCGATCATGGAATTCTCGTTCTTGCGCAAGGATCGTGCTTCTCGTCGGACCCCTGCGAGACGATTTCCTCACGACCTCGACAGGCGAAATGTCACAAACAGGGGTGACGTCGTGCTCCCGAACTGCTGGTTCGCTCCGGAGTGATCAGCCCCGTGGCCGCCCGATGAATTCGCGTCGGTCGCGGATATCGGCCGCGTGCTTGCGCGCACCTGGGCTCGCACTGACGTGGTCGCTCGCTACTCCGCAGCTTGGCGGTTTTCGCTGAGATATGCCTGATAGGCCAGCTTGAGCCCATCCTCGAGCGAGGTCTTGGCGCGCCAGCCCAGTTTCGCCAACCGGCTGACGTCGAGCAATTTGCGCGGAGTGCCGTCGGGGCGCGAGGTGTCAAAGCTGATCTCGCCGGAATAGCCGACGGTTGCCGCGATGACGCGGGCGAACTCGGCGATCGTGATGTCCGCGCCGGTGCCGATATTGACAAGCTCGCCGCTCGAATAGGTCTTCATCAGATGGATGCAGGCTTCCGCCAGGTCGTCAACAAATAGGAATTCGCGCCGCGCGGCGCCGGTGCCCCACACCACGACGTTCTTTGCCCCCGACACCTTCGCTTCGTGGAAGCGGCGCATCAACGCTGCAACGACGTGGCTATATTCGGGATGATAATTGTCGCCGCGACCGTAAAGGTTGGTCGGCATCACGCTGATGAAATTTGAGCCGTACTGGCTGCGATAGGCCTCGACCATCTTGATGCCGGCAATCTTGGCAATCGCGTAGGGCTCGTTGGTCGGCTCCAGCGGGCCGGTGAGCATCGACTCCTCGCGCAGCGGCTGGTCTGCAAGCTTGGGATAGATGCACGAGGAGCCGAAGAACATCAGCTTCTCGCACCGATTGATGTGCGCGGCGTGAATGACGTTGGCGGCGATCGCCAGATTGTCGTAGAGAAACTCGGCGCGCAGCGTGTCGTTGGCAACAATGCCGCCGACCTTGCCGGCGGCAAGGAACACTGCCTGCGGGCGCTTTGCAGTGAACCACTTGTCGACCGCGGCCTGGTTGCGCAGGTCGACTTCGTTCCGGGACACCGTCAGAAGCTCGACGTTTTCCGCCGCGAGCCGGCGCACCAGCGCGGAGCCAACCATGCCGCGATGGCCGGCGACGAAGACGGTCTTGCCGGTCAGCTCAAACCGAGTGCTTGCCATTGGTAACCTCACGCCTGGCCTCGAGGAGATCGCCCGCCACCATTTCCTTCACCAGTTGTGCGAACGGAGTCTTGGATTTCCAGCCGAGCTTTTCGCGCGCCTTGCTGGGATCGCCAATCAGGAGATCGACCTCAGTGGGGCGGAAATAGGTCGGGTCGATCCGAACGACGATCCTGCCTGACTTCTTGTCGACGCCGATTTCCTCGACGCCCCTGCCACGCCATTCGACGCTGCGTCCCACTTCGGCAAAGGCGAGCTCCACGAACTCGCGCACCGAGCGGGTCTCTCCGGTTGCCAGAACGAAATCGTCGGGCCGATCGGCCTGCAGGATCAGGTGCATTCCTTCGACATAATCCCTGGCATGACCCCAGTCGCGCTTGGCCTCAAGATTGCCGAGATAGAGCGATTCTTCGAGGCCCGTCTCGATGCGGGCGACGCCACGCGTGATCTTGCGGGTGACGAAGGTTTCGCCTCGGATGGGGCTCTCGTGGTTGAACAGGATGCCGTTGCAGGCATACATGCCGTACGCCTCACGGTAATTCACCGTAATCCAGTAACCGTACAGTTTTGCGACACCATAGGGCGAGCGCGGATAGAATGGCGTCGTTTCCTTCTGCGGCACTTCCTGCACGAGGCCATAGAGCTCGGACGTGGACGCCTGATAGAACCGCGTCTCCTTCTCCATGCCGAGAATGCGGATTGCTTCCAACAGCCGCAGCGTTCCGATCGCATCGGCGTTCGCGGTGTATTCCGGGCTCTCGAAACTGACCGCGACATGGCTCTGTGCGGCCAGATTGTAGACCTCGGTCGGCCGGATCTGCTGCATCAGGCGGATGAGGTTGGTTGAATCCGTCATGTCGCCGTAGTGCATCAGGAACGGCACGTTGCCGGCATGTGGATCCTGATAGAGATGATCGACACGAGCGGTGTTAAACGAGGACGACCGCCGCTTGATGCCGTGGACGGTGTAGCCCAGGCCGAGCAGATGCTCGGCGAGATAGGCACCGTCCTGACCGGTGACGCCCGTAATCAGCGCGACGCGCCGCTTCGACCTTTCATTCATCTTACTCACCCGACTGCGCGGTTATCGTTGACATTTCCCAGCTTCCCAAACCTGTTGGCGATTACGCTGATGACTCGCAGGATCTCAAGCTCGGGCCCGGTCGGCGAGCCTGCCGCACGCCAGAATCCAAACAGTGACCCGACATAGGCAAGAGCACTCAGGAGAACAACCGCGATCAACCGAACATAGACGTGAGAGTCATGGCCAAAAGATGTGACGAAAGCCCAATTCGTCAGATACCCGACGATGATCATCGTGCAGGTGGATAAAGCAGTCCTGAGATTCACCAGAAATTGCCGCGAGACAGAAGTCTCGATCAGCTCGCGAACTAGAACCATGTTGTAGACGATACCGCCGAGCGTAACCGCCACGCGGGCGACAAGCAGGCCAAGTAACCCTCCTACCCACAAGCCAGCAACGATGACAGGCAACCTCACGATCAGGATCGCGACGTCGCGATGAAATAGCCTACGCGTCTGTCCAAGGGCGAGACCAAGCGGCTGGACGGTCGCGCTGAGCGTATGCAACGCAATTGCACCACCGAGGAGCTGGATCACGATTGTCGCGCCCGCCCAAGCCTCACCCAGCGCGAGCGGCACGAATTGATCGGCAATCAACGCGAAGCCGAACCCCGCCGGAAAGGCGATCACGCATAGCATTGATTGCGCTGACAGATAGGCTCGCTGAAGGGCGGCTTTGTCGTGCCTCAGCTTCACGAACGCGGGAAATAGCGTTCCGGCGAGCGGGTTTGTGGCTTCTCTTGTCGGCGTGGCGGCCAGGTCGCTGCCCAGCACATATCCACCCAGGATGGATTTCCCGAGAAAATATCCGATGATGATCTGGTCGAAACGCCAGTTCAGCGTGCTGACGGCCTGTCCGAGCGATAACCACACGGAGAACGACCATAGGGAGCGGCTGCCCTTTATCCGGAATCTCGGTCGGAACGGCTGGATCAGGTAGGAGGCGACGACGTCGACGAGGTTGGCAACAACGGCCCCGGCGATCAGCGCCCAGAAGCTCCTGAAGCAAATGGCGATCCCGGATGAGACCAGGATGGTTGCGAGCGCCCGGCTGCTACTCGTTACGAATTCCTGCCAGAAGACGAGTCGACGCTGCATCATTGCGAGCATTGGATTTCGAAGGCCGGATATCACAATCGAGCAGCTCAGGACCAACAGGATCGGAATTAAACGGCTATCGCCGTAGGACAGTGACACCGGATAGGCGAGCACCGACAGCAAAAGTGCGAGCAAGCAAGCGCGAGCAAGGCTCAACGTCCACGCCGCATGGAATTGGTCTTCGGTTGGATCCTCATGATGAATGAGCGCCGATGTCAGGGACAGTTCGGTCATCGAGGTCAGAATGGCGATGATGGCGGTCGCGACGGCGACCAGGCCGAAATCTTCCGGCGTGAGCATCCTCGCCAATATGAGCGTGTTCAGGAAGCCGAGACTGGCGACCACCAGCCGGCTCACACCGATCCAGGCGGCTCCGATGGCAATTGAATTTTTCGATAAAGGCAGCCCTGCATGCGCACCAAGTGCGACCATTTTCAATGCTCGCTCATTGGCAGATGGTCTCCAGCGCGCGCTCGAAGACGTCAGGCGCCACCTCGAAATCGAATGGACTGGGCCCGAACGCTCCTTGCGGGCGCGCTCCCTTGCTATGTCCAACGATGTAGGAATATTCTGCGCCCGCGGATGTTGCGATCGTGTAGTAGTAGGGATGAACGTGATCTGACGGTATCAGTTCCAGCACTCTCGTTCCCGGCGAGCAAAAAACGAGATTGGTCAGGCCTGCACCATGTGGGCCAACGACAATCGAGCATTCCGAGAAAAACGCTGCTTCATCCTCGACATCATTAAAGTCGTAAATCTGGAAGCCGAACTTTTTCAGTGCAGGCATCAGTTCTTCTTCGTTGGCGACCTTCCTTTGCCCCTTGCGCGGAACGTATACGCGCCTGTCGTGACGAAGCGGCGACTTAGCCAGCTTCGAGCGGAAGAACTCGATGAGCCAGGGCGCATAGTTTCGTCGCAAGCCCGGAAACGAAGTGCCGATCACGAGGTCGGCCTGAACATCGCCTTGGCCCGCCCACACACATTTGTGCATTGGAATTCCGAGCCGGTGAACGAGTTTGACTGCTGTTCCGGATGTCGGCTTGGGCAAATAGACATGATCGACATCATCGAACGACAGGCCGCTGTTCTGGAAAAGCGCGAGGCGCCCCAGACAATCGAGCAGGAAGTGCCCATAATTTCCTCCCGCGAAATCACTCGCCAGCGAGAGACATGTGCCGCTCAGCGGCAGCGGCGTCCCGTAGGCAATTGAGCGCGGATGGCGAGAGAAGGACGATCCGTACCAGGTGCTCTCGAAGAGCAGCGATCCATCCTCCGTTACGAGCCAGCCATCGGGACCGAGGATGCGCGCATTGTTCAGGCTGAGCACACCCAGCTCAGGCATTCTGTTGTCTACGCTTTCACGGAACCCCGCATCGCGGCTACCGAATTGGATCGGGGCCTTCCGCGCCAGCACCTCTTCCTCGACGGCCGTCCGCCAACTCTGCGGCTGTTCACTTCGCCACGTGCGATGATCACAAAGCCGGCTCGGGCTGCCGCGCAATGCACCACGGAGGATTTGCTTGACCGCGCGAACCTTGGAGTTCATGGACGACCACCATTGCAAGACATCAACTGTTGCAGGCAAGCCCGCATCACGGGCTCACCTGCCGCAGCCAATGCAAAATTCAGACCTGGCTTCGGACAGCGTGCCGATCAGAGCCAGCGCTACTCGATCAGCGACGCACGTGCAGCGACAATAGACGGCAGGATCGGGCTTTTTTGGGTTGGGTCACCGTGGTGTCGCAGGCGACGGGAACTTGTTGGGGGCCGACTTCGCCCGCGACATTCGCCGTCAGCTTGCTGCCCAGCAGGTAGTTTCCTTCGCGCGGTACGGCCGGCAGCGCAAACTCGATCACACTGGCACCATCTTCGCCCTCCTTGCGAGAGACTTGTTGCAGCGGCTTCTCCGCCGATGCGACCATCGCGCCGGTCGTTTCATCGAAGACGTACACGTGAAGCGTTCGATCTGTCGGATAATTCTCCGGGATTTTGATCGGAACTTCGATCTTGAGCGGATCGGTTGTGTTCAGCGACAATACGCCTGCATTCGGCTTCTTGTCCGCTACGACCTTTGTGACGTTGAGGAACGTCGGCTTCGGCATATCGTTGAGCGCTGCCGTATATCCAAAATCTTTCGGATCCGGCGTCACCTCGCTGGGACCGCATTTCCGGCCTCCGCGCTCGGAGGACGTGAACTGGCAGACACGAATGTAGTCGATCTTGAACGTCTGCGGGAAAGCCGCGTCATCGATCCCGTGCCGGCCCGCCCAGGCGGCTCCACCGACAGCGTAATTGAGATCGATGTGCGCCGGCGGCCCCAGTTGACCGTCCTTCCTGAGCCACTGGTACATACGCGTGTAGATGAGGCGGCCGTCCCAGAAGAACGAAATGCGGTCAGGCGCCCAAACGAAGCCCGCAATATGCCAATCCTTGTTCAGGTCCTCCTTGCTGACCATGTCCTGGAACCTGAGCACGAACGAGCTGTCCAGATATGCGTAGGATTGCGGCGTCCACTTGTCCTTGCTCATGGCATTCGAGTGCAGCATGTTCGGCTTGTCTTCCACGCCGTTCAGGACGTACTCGAAAATGTCGATCTCCGGCGGGTGCCAGAATTTTCCATCGATGTCGTAATCGGCTTCGAGCCAGAATGCCGGCCACGATCCCCGCGCATTCGGAAGAAAGACCCGAGCTTCATAATAGCCGTAATAGAATGTCTGGTGGCTTCGGATCATCGCGGAATCGAACGTGTCCGCGCCCTCATTCTTTTTTGCAGTCAGGTTCAGCACACCACCAGACACCACGTGGTTGTCGCGGTAGCGCTGCTTTTCGTCGTTGAAGCGGTCCATCGTTTCGTTGTTGTAGATGTACCGGGTGGCCCACTTGGTTCGATCAAGCTTGTCGCCGTTGAACTCATCCGAAAACACAAGCTCCCAGCCCGCACACCAAGCCGGCGTTGCCGATCCGAGTGCAAGAACTATCGAAGCGGCACGAAGGACTTGTCTGCGCGCGATTGCGATCATCAACGAGATCCTTTCGGTTCGGCTGTTTGCCCCGGCTGGGAAACGCTGTGCCGGTCTAATGCGCAATGACGATGGCAGCGGTGACGCTGCCAAGCGTGAGCCGGCACGATCAAGTGCACTGCCCCTGCGGCTTTTTCCCGAGTTAGATATTCAACTTGCGATCGTTTTGGGGCGCTGACTTGTCGAACGATCAAGAACATTTGACCGTTCGCCGATCAGGTTCCCTCCTCGAGCGCTGTCGAGTCCTTGATGATCGGCCGGACTGCCGGCTTCGCTTCCGAGATCCTGTCGATCCGTTTTCGAATCTGTCCCGTCACCTTCACTTCAAGGAGGCGATGGCTGATCGTTGCAATGATCAGCGACGGCGGAAGCGAGACCAGGAGGAAAAACAGTTGCGATCCGGGCCCCAATGCATCGACCATGCCCGTTCGATACATGATCAGCTTGACCCCGGCCATGACGAGCGGCGGCCAGAGATAAAAACTGAAGCTGATCGTACCCAGCCACTGCATGACCGGCCAACCGAGCATCCTTCCGAGCAGACCGTTTCCGCGCGACACACCCAGCAGGAAAATCGTCCCGAAGACGCCACCAAGTACGACAAATGGAAAGGCAACGATCCAGTCACTGAATGACAGATACGCAGGGGTGACAAGGCCCACATAGTCCGTGGCGCCGGCAAGCTCGAGGCCCCTCCAATCCGTCAGGAACAGCACGAAGAAGATCGCCGGGTACTTCGCCAAGGATTGCAACAATGTCGATGACAGATATTTCTCCGCAATGAGCACGCCGCCGATCATCAGCAGTGCGCGGGGGTAGTACAGGAGAAAGATCAGTGAAGCAGCGGCCAATGCCAGCGCCAGCGGCCGACTGAAGCCACTGATGAAGAAGACGACGGTACATACGCCATAGAACAGGAATTCGTATCCGAGCGACCACGCGGCAGGATTGATCTGGATGATGTCGATAAATGGAGGCGGCGCCAAAAGATTTGCGCCAACCAGCAGCAGACTTGGACCCTTTCCTGACAACCAGCCGAAAAGCGCAATCGCGATCACCGTCACCCAGAGGACCGGAAGAATTCTCGCATAGCGATCAAGAATAAAGGCGACGACCGAGGGCGCCCGATACAGGCTTGGCAGGATCACGATCCCGCTGATGCCGAAGAAAAACTCGACACCGAATTTTCCGGTCTGCAACGCTTCTCCCAACGGCCCCCTGGCAAACAAATCGAACGTAGGGAGTCCGGAATGAACGACGTGATAGACGAATACCATGAGGCAAAACAAACCCCTGGCACCATGAACGTAGGGGTTAAATCTGGCGCTCGTGTCGTGTTCCATGTGGGAAGTCGCTACAGGCTCTAGTATAGAGGATTGACAGCCTCACGAGCGAGACCACGGTCGATCGCGTCCTGCGCCCAAGCGCACCCTACCAACTGAGGCGCCAAGAAACAGGAATCGACGAGTCCGAACATGGTGAGCCTCGATACGTTCCCAGCTAGAACCTCGTCTAACAAGCGCGCTGCAGCAACGTCAAGCGACGAGACCAACAGCGTCATTTTTGCGCATATCGCCTTCATTCTTTGCATCTGCATGCAGCGCTTCGGACTCCTCATCGGAACCGGACAAGTCTTCTTTTCACTGTTCGGATTCTTTGCGCTCGTCGCGTGGGGATGGTGGGTTGGTCTGGTGCGCCTTCGCGGGCCGCAGACTCTCGCGTTCGGACTTGTCGTTATCTGGTTTCTCTTCAGCGCGATCGCCGCAGCCGAATCTCCCGATCGCGGTATCGAGACCAGCCCGGCGTCGCTTGCGATGGTTCTTGTCACGAATTCGATCTTCCTGTTCGGACCCTCGACGAGATTCTCGAACGAGGCGGTGCTTCCCATCTTCCTCTTCTATGTTCGCCTGTGCGCCGTTCTGGCGATCGTCCAGATCGTTCTTCAATTCGGCGGGATACGCATCTTCTCATTCAAGGATGCGATCCCGGCGCTGGATTCTGTCCTCGTCGAGTCCGCTTACAATCAAAATGCGGTTGAATTTTATGGATCCCTGAATCGGCGCGCGAACGGATTTTTCCCGATGGAGCCGGGAGGGCTATCCCAATTGATCGCGATAGGCGTTGTCGTCGATGTGTTCCTGTTGCGGCGATTTGCCAGCCTTCCATTGTACGCCATCTCCTACGTACTGACCCGGTCCGGCTCGGGCCTCCTGGTGCTGGCCGTTTCCCTCGGTGCCTATCCCTTGATTGCTCCGCTCAAATCACTGCGGGTTATCGCCATCGGGTCGATCGTCGCCTTGACGATCGGGACTGCCTACCTCGTTGCGCCGGAACCTTTCGATCCCATCGTCAATAGGCTCGATGAATTCAGTTCAACCAAGTCAAGCGGTTATGCGCGCTACGTCGCGCAACTACAGACCTGGGACTATCTCTTTCAGACCGACAGAGTGCTTATTGGCTCCGGGCCGGGTGGATTGGAGCGGTCGCCTGCCTACTTTGGCGGCAGCGGAAATCCCGCGCTCAAGCTCGTCGCGGATTACGGAATTATCGGGTTCATGATTTTCCTGTTCTATCTCCTTCTCTCGATATTCAGGAAAGACAACTCGATGCTCGCATTGACGATGCTGGCCTGCTACCAGCTCGGCGGCGGCAATCTCGCCATGGCGCCCTTTCTGATGATGATGGCAATGCTGTGCGTATGGTCGCAGCCGCCAGGCGCCCGCCTGAGGTCGATCCGCCGTCCAGTTCCCGTCCAACGGATGCAGTCCAGCCCTGCCCCGATTATCGAATGACGCGGAATAGACCGAGCAAAGCGCGCAACCATTTCGGGCGCTGGGCAGGCACATACCGCAAACTCACCAGAGCACGTCGAAAGTACCGCGGACTGATCAGCACGCACAGAATCCAGCCCAGCAACGATATGCGCTGAGATGTCGAGAAGCCTTGCGGAGACGCAACGGCCCGGAGCGCATCGACAGCAATGCGCAATGAGCCGTCCTCGGCAATTGGATGAAGATCCGGCCGCAGCTTGAACGACGCTGTCCGCAAACAAAGAAATATGACATTTCTATTGAGCGCATCGGGCGTCACCGGCAGATTTTCGGCGCTCGCGATCTCGGCAAAGAATTTATAGCGCCGCTGCGTGAGATCGATCTCTCTCGCGAAGCGGGTATCGTCAAGTTGAAGGAAGGCCCCGTGATTGAGGCCGTGCACGCGATAGTCTGCCAAGGGCTTGGTGATAGTCACGATATCACCACACGCAGGAGCTGCCGCCAGGAGATAACTGTCCGGCGCCCGGTCGACAAAGTCGGACTTAAAGCCGAAAACACGGTCGACAAACCATCTCGGGTAGGCATTGCCCGATCCCGGCGGCGTCGGATAGGCACCGGTCGTTGTCATCCATCTGCGGATGTCATCTGAGGCCGGACAGGAGAAGTACTGCGGCAGGACATTTCCGGTCGGCAGCCCTTTTGCGTCGATAACGCGCATCTGAAACTGATATTTGCTCGCAGCGTTCGACCAAACGGATGCAATCTCCGTCATCACGTCGGAATGCAGGACATCATCCGAGTCAAGAAATATGACTACGTCGCCGGAGGACTTGCGAAAGCCGTTCACGCAGGATGGCATCTGCCCTGCGTTGGCCTGACTGATGATCGTCACCTCGTCCGCAAATTCGTTGATGATCTCGAGCGAATTGTCCGTCGACCCATCATCGACGACGATAACTTCCACCTCGCGCCACCGTATGTCCAGTGCGCTTCTGATCGCCGATCCCACGTAAGCGGCGTAGTTGTGGTTCGGAATGATGACCGAAAGGCTGGGAACCTGCGCCGATTCGGCGCCCCGCAATACAGCCTGGCCGGGTATCTCTTTCAGCATGGACGTCGAGGATACTCGCGTTGAGGATACTCATCGTATGACAGCCGACAGATGTCCGATGACGAGACACTCTATTGTGAATGGTTCAGTCTCTAGCACGGGTTTTCGACCGCTAGGAAGAGGCAGTATCGGGTCGCTTGCAATCGATGGAACCAATTGTTCGTCATTCTGTTGCCGTAGCTGCAGCACTATCCTCCCGCCGAGACGTGCGGCTTTCCGTCAAGAGCCGGCCTCAATCATCAAATGTCGGATTTGGTTCGTCCTGACTGAGCATTTATGCAGAGCGAGCAGTGAAGATGCGTGACGACCGACCGACGAGTTCATGTAGTTGCGCGGCTATATGCGTAGCGGTCGCTTCATCGCTGCTCGCAACGACGGCGGATGCTCAAATTTCGGGCTACGGCCGCACGTCTCCACCTATGTATGGAGGCTCCGGCATTTCCACCCGGCCTTCGAGTTCGATTCGCCCCATGGAAGGCACTTACGCTCCAAATCACAAGACGCTGGACGGAAAGCTTTGCATATCGGTTCACCCGCTAACGCACCCGCAAACTGTCAACCCCAAGATCATCGACCAAATTGTGGTGGTTCAAAATATTTGCGGTCAATCGATCCGGGTTCAGGTTTGCTACGCCGGCAGCACAGATTGCATTAACGTTGCGCTCGCAGGCTACCAAAAGCTGCAGAGGGTGCTGGGCATCGCGGCTGGGTCAACGAACTTTCAATTTGAGTATCGCGAGCTGTATTGAGCAACGATGCAGACGAGCAGTCGCAGCCAAATCGCCCTTCACAACTCTTACGAGCAACATGCGATATCTCCGCAGCACCACAGATCCACTTGTCGATGACCCAGATGGAGCCAACAATATCGAGGACATCACACGCGCTGCGGGTAACGATCTTGTTATCGCCGCATGATCTATCGATAGCCAACCAACTGCTGCCGCGATTAACCGCTTCATGGATGTGCAGCAGCGGGAGCCATTCGGCACCCAGCAGGCGCACTCACGCGAAGCGATCTTGCTCCTTGCAGGCACAGGTCTTGCAGCCGCAGGTGATGCAGTTCATCGAGCGGGTGCGCCCGGTCGACCGCGAGTCCTGACCGCAACTCATCGCACCTGATTTGGCACCTCACGTTTGACCCTCGAGCACATGTCCAATCCTAGCCAGGCTATCGTATTCGGAGGCGCAGGCTTCATCGGTACACATCTGATGACGCAGTTGGTCGCTTCCAAGAGCTACAGCCGGATCGTCTCGATCGATATCGGCAAGCCGAGGGCGCACGTCGATGGCGTCGAATACATCCATCATGATGTCCGTGAGCCGATCGATCCCAAGCTCGGAGGCGGAACGCCTTCCGACATCTTCAACCTGGCTGCGATTCACGTCACTCCAGGTCATCCGGAGGGTGACTATTATTATACAAACGTGCTGGGCGCGGTGAACGTCTGCCGATTTGCGAGGGAGACGGGCAGCCGCAATATCATCTTCACCAGCTCGATATCGATCTACGGCCCGACCGAAGCCCCGCTTGACGAGGATGCGACGCCGGCGCCGGTCAGCGCCTATGGTCGCTCCAAACTCTCGGCCGAAGCAATTCATCGTCTGTGGCAGTCGGAGAATCCGGACCGGCGGCTCACCATCGTGCGCCCCGCCGTCATTTACGGCCACTTCGAGCGGGGCAATTTCACGCGATTGTCGAGGCTTCTCGGAAGGCGGGCCTTCATCTATCCCGGCCGAACCGACACGATCAAATCGTGCGGCTACGTGAAGGATCTGGTCTCGTCGATGTTCTTCATGGCGTCCCGCAACGACGGCGTGTCTATCTACAATTTCTGCTACGAGCACCGCTACACGATCAACGAGATTTGCTCAGCCTTCTCACAAACTGCCAAATACCCCAAACCAGCGCTAACCATTCCGATATGGCTGATGAATCTAGCCGTGCTGCCATTCGAGATGCTGCACGCTGTCGGACTCAAGACCGGCATCAATCGCGACAGAATCCGGAAGTTGTGGTTTTCCACGAACATTCTGCCCAAGCGCCTGGTCGCAAGTGGATTCAAGTTCGATTACGACCTGGCGAGCTCGCTTGCCGAATGGCGACGGGAATCCTCGATCAAAGACTTTGATTGAGGGTCTTGACCCGCTGACTTGTTCGACATCCGGACGAGCAACGTTTGCGCCGGCGGAATCTCGAAGCTGGCGCACGCGTGACGGCTGCCTCGAAAATCGGCACTCTTCCTTCGCAAGCCCTCGCACCGACCGAGATTGGAACGGGTCGTCGCCAATCGGGTTTCTGGTCCACGTGCTCACCGTTGGTCACACTCAGGTCCATATTGCATCGCAGTATTTGCGGGTTCGCTCGCGCTGTTCCAACTGGTCCGGCATGGGATTTGCTCAAGTCTCATCCACAGATCGGCGAATGATCTTCCAAGGCGGGTGCAACTTGTCTTCATACTGAAGGTCGCGGTGCTGGGCGGCGGAGATGCGCACTATGATGATTTTGCGGCGGGCGGAACCGGAGCGAATGGCAATGTCGATGCTGCCGGTCGCGTGTGTCTGGTCGCCGGCAACGGCACGCGGCCTTGCCGAAATTTCCCTGGCCAACAACTTGTCAAACAGTCCGACTATCTGTTCCCGTGATGGTGTCGGTGGGGCCGGTCAACTCTCGAACGCTGCCACCTCGACCAGCGTATCCACTATGTCGAACTCTTGCTGACGTCGGGCCGGTCCGACCCGACACTTCCACGTTCACGCATTCAGCGCGGCGGACAGCCAGCCTGATGCCACACGCTACAGTCCACGATAGCTACACGTAGGCGAGCCGGATGCTTCAAACAAGAATCACACCTCGCGAGGTCGAATCCACTGCGCCCGAGGCCCCGTCGCTGGAGCAGACGATCTCCTCTGCGCTTGCGCTGCTCGGCCGGCAGTATCCCGTGATGATTTTCACGCTGCTCCTGTGCATCTGTCTTGCCGGCGTCTACGTGTTCACGGCGGCGAAACGATATACCGGAACGGCCGTCCTGGTGATCGACAGCCGCAAGATGCAGGGTCTCCAGACGCAAGCACCTACGAACGGCGGCGACAATCCGATCGACTCGGCAATGGTCGACAGTCAGGTCGAAATCCTCAAGTCCGAAGCGATCGCTTCCAAGGTCATCAAGGACTTGAAGCTCGTGCAGTCGCCAGAGTTTATGAGCGACGGCGGCGGACTCCTCAGCAGCGTCACCGCAGCGATTTCCGGACTGTTTTCGGAGTCGAAGCCGCCCACCGAGGAACAGCTTCTGCGTGCGGCTCTCGCCCGCTTCGCAAGCAACCTCAGCATTAAACGCGTCGGCGTGAGCTATGTCATCGAGATCGCCTTTCAGGCGTTGTCGCAGGAGCAGGCTGCGCAGATCGCCAATGCGGTTGCCGAAGGCTATATCGTGGACTCCCTGGAGTCGAAATATCAGGCCTCCCGGCGAGCCGCGGTCTGGCTGCAGGATCGATTGAAGGAATTGCGGTCGCAGGCATCCTCGGCCGAGCGGGCCGTCGCCGATTTCAAGGCCAAGAACAACATCGTCGATGCCGGCGGGCGACTTCTGACCGAGCAGCAGCTCGCTGAAATCAACAGTTCGCTGACGGTTGCCCGCAGCCAGCGCGCCGAGGCGCAGGCCAAGCTCGAACGCATCACTTCGATATTGAATGCAGACAGCGAGGACTCCAAGGTCATCCTGAACGATCTCGCGACCGTGAGCGAGACGATGGCCAACCCGGTTATCACCAAGTTGCGCCAGACGTATCTCGAGTACGCCGCGAAGCAGTCGGATTGGTCGAACAGGTATGGGCCGACGCATATGGCCGTCGTCAATTTGCGCAATCAGATGCGCGAGATCCGGCGCTCGATCACCGACGAGCTGCGACGCACGGCCGAGGTCTACAAGAGCGACCTTGAAATCGCCAAGGCGCGCGAAGAATCCAGCCAGAAGAGCCTGAACGATACGATCGCGGTCTCGAACGATACCAGTCAGGCCCAGATCGTCCTGAGGGATTTGGAAAGCAATGCACAGAGCGCCCGCGCCCTGTCGGACAACTTCCTGCAGTTGTACATGGTCTCGGTTCAGCAGCAGTCGTTTCCCATTACCGAAGCACGGGTGATCACCCAGGCAGCGACGACTCCTCCCAACAAAACGTCGCCCAAGACAACACTTATCCTTCTTGCGGCGATGGTGGGCGGATCGATTCTCGCGGGTATCGTCGCCATCCTGTTCGACATGATGGATCGCGTCTTCCGAACCGTCTCCCAGGTCGAGCAACTCGTGCAGACGAACTGTCTCGCTTCGATTCCGACTATCGAAGGTTTGGTCACCGCCAGCGACTCCACTCAGCTCGGCAAGGCATGGCCGTTCGGCAAACGAGCCAAGCCGAGATCTTTGCAGGCGCAGCCGAGGCCCAGCGGTGCCGGCGCAGCATTGCCGCTCCAGCGAGCCGAACCGGGCTCCAGCCACCCGCAGCCGCATCGTGAGCGGCTTCTTTCTGCCGATGACAGCGTCGGGCGCTACGTCATCAACGCACCATTTTCGCGTTTCGCAGAAGGCTTCCGGTCGATCAAGCTCGCCAGCGATCTCAGCAACTACGGTTCAGCATCCAACAAGGTCCTCGGCATCACGTCCGCTCTTCCGAATGAAGGAAAATCGACCATCAGCGAAGCGCTGGCGCAGACAGTGGCGCAAAGCGGCTCCCGCACGCTGCTGATCGACGGCGACATTCGCAATCCAAGCCTCACCGCAAGGCTCACGCCGAACGCGCAGCTTGGCTTGATCCACGTCGTCGCCGGTAAAGCCGACTGGAGGGATGTGGTCTGGATCGATCCGCAAACCAATTTGCATTTTCTTCCCTGTGCCGTGACGTCACGCTTCTCGAATTCGAGCGATCTGCTTGCCTCCCAGCAGATGGAAAACCTGTTCCAGCATCTGCGCCAGCACTATGATCGCATCATTCTCGATCTCAGCCCGCTTGCGCCGGTGGTCGACGTTCGGGCTACCAGGGGACTGGCGGATACCTACATCCTCGTCATCGAGTGGGCGAAATCGAAGGTCGACGTCGTCGAGCGCGTCCTGGCCGAAACGCCGATCGTGCGCGAGCGTATGCTAGGCGCGGTGCTCAACAAGGTGAACGTGGCGGTAATGAGCCGCTACGACACTTACGGCGCGGCCTATTATCGCAATCGGTACTACAAGAGGTACGGCTACGTCGATTGACGTCTGAAGCTCGATCCGGAACGAGGTGCTTCGGCCTTCCGAAAAGATCATGCTCCAGATCTCATTGTACGCTGCAGCGGCCGGTTCGGACGCGAACCGACCAGATCAGGGCCAGCTCTCCGGGGTTAAGCGGCAAGTCTGATCTGAGGTGCGGTCTCGCCATATAGCGGGTACGGCCAAGGCCTCGAGCCAGCCAGTAGGAATATCTCACCAGCAACACCGCGTTCCGGTGCACAGTTCGTGCCGCGAGCAAGGCGCTGCCGAACGGCCTTGTGATGGTCGCTCCGGATCTCCCCATCCGTCAGCTTGCCGAATCCGCGGGTGTCAGGCCCCGCGAATTCATTTCAATTGTCGTCCACGCGTACCGCTCCGTTGGAGCCATGGACGGGCCGGTCACTGGCGCGAGTTGATCCGTAGGATTTGCGCGTTGTTCGCGGTTACGATCGTGTCGTTGGCGGTGCCTATCACCAGCCTGACGAATTGCAGGAACTTAGCCGTGTCGACCGTGGCGGCGTTCGCGGCAAACAGCACGTCCTTGTCCCGCATTTGAAACTGGTTTGCGAGGAAGAAGGCGGCCGGATCCCGGAAATCGGCGTTATAGACCACGGGCACCAGCGGGCCAGTGTATCTGGAGCAGTCGATGCCCAATCGCTCCGCCAACTCGCGCGGTTCGCGCCGATAGACATAGACGCCCGCGGGCTCGGCCTGCGTATCAATCAGGCCGCCAGCCTTGGCCATCGCCTGCGCCATGTTGATCTTCCACATATCGAACGGGAATTGCGCCTGCCCGCCTATGGTTGCCCCCACCGTAAAGGCCCCGAAGGCAAGGAACACTTGCGGTTCACGGTAGACATAGATGGTGTCGCCGGGATGGATCCAGATGTTGTTGGCTGGTTGATACACTAACGCTCCGAACGGAACCGTGGCTTTCTTGCCGCCGCGCTCCAGCGTCACCCAGCTCTCCCAGCCCGGCCCCGACAGGCCACCGGCGCGCGCAATCAAGTCAAGTATCCGTTCGCCGGCCGCATTCGCCGGCAAACGAGCTGGCGTCTTCACCTCACCCAGCACGCTGATGAGCGAGGTGTTTTGTGTGATCAGGGATACCACCACCTGTGGCTCGATGGCGCGGTTTCCGATCGCCTTCACGATGTCCTGCTGAATCTCGACCGGGGTGCGGCCGTTGGCCTTCACCGTGCCCGCATAGGGCACCGAAATGTTCCCGTTCAAATCAACGTTTTGGTTTGGCAGGGCTACGAAGTTACCTGGCCGGACGCCGGCCTCTGCAGGGATGAACAGGCCTCCCGCCGCGGCTTCGAAGATCGACACGGCCACCGTGTCTCCAATGCCAAACCTGATGCCTGCCGGCGGCCGACGATCAGGAAATGACCCCGCGATTGCGCCGGGGCCATATTCTTTCAGGATGTCGATGACAGTCGGTGTGAGCTTGACCAGCTCGTAATCCGGCCCTGATCGCGTGATCTGACTCTTGATGACATGATCTTCCGGACCGGACATGGGCATGATCGCGCATCCCGCGGAAGACAGCAGAATGCCGAGCAAGACTCCCCATACTAGAACGCTGCGTCTCAAGTCTGATCCCCATCACTTGCCAGCTTAGTCCTGGCCAAATCCCGAAGTGGCGCCAACGAAACTGCCGGAGATGGTCAGAATAAGGAGAGATTGTCGCAGCCAAGAATAAGGGGATGCTGTTGCAGTGCAGCTACAGCTAACCGCCCCAATGTGAAGCCAATTCGAGGGAGACATTCTAACCTGCATCGCCCGGTGCACAAGTTCCAGGCGGATAAAGATCGACTTTTCGCTTCATTTGTTCCGCGCGCGATCTTGAACTGTTCGGTCGGCCATCCGCTTCACATCGCGCCGAATGTTCTCGTCTGAAACAGAATCAAGAATCTCCCTGATGGCGACAAAGTTTCGCGCTGTGCTGGATGAGGTTTTCGACGAGGCCGCTGAGGCCACTGAGCACGAGATGAAGAATTTGGCTCCAGCGATCGTTCCGTCTCCCTTTGTGATGATGCGCTTAACGCTGCTGTGCGCTGGCCTCTTGGTGTCGACCGGTGGTTACAGCCGAGCAGAGCCGCCGCGTCCGGGCGTCCTGAACTGTGGGTCCGGCATCAACACCGAACAGCGTCGACGCTGCGACGAAGAGGCCTTGAGGCAGGTCCAGTCCGGTAGCCAATCGACACAGCTTGAGGGCGGATGGCGACTGGTGAAGAGTAGAAATCCTGACGGCGGCGCCGACGCCATTTCGGTGATGCACGCCGTCGATAGCGCCAAATCGGATGGGCGCCTTGCGGGACTGGACCTGCAATGCGGGAAGGACGGTATCAAGATTGTGCTCATCGTTCTCGAATCACTGCCCCGCTCGACGCGACCGAACGTGACCCTGATGACAGGAGAAAAGCGAGCAGAGTTCGAAGCATCTGTGATCCAGAGCGGCGAGGCGCTACTCCTGCCTGCTGACGCGTCCAGACTTGCCGCCGGTGACTGGCAGAACGCAAACGAGCTTTCGGTCGAAATCGGGACCACGCCGGCCGCGATCCGCGGAGCGGTGCCGATCACTGGACTGGCAACGGCTCTCCGCTACTTGTCGCAAGACTGCCGTGCTCGATAATTCGGCCGGCTACGCGAAACTTACGCCTGCGCCAATCCCGCAAATCAACTTCATTCGGCCCGCTCGTGTACCTAGGACTGATGACGGGTCATACCGTCTACGACTAGCGCAGTCTGCCAGACGACATTGGCGTCGTATGTTGGCCTATGCGATACTCACCAACGTCCACCCATTGTCACGATGAACTCCGTTCGCGCTTCGAAGTCTTACAGTTTGTCGATTGCTTCCTACCTTCTCATCGCATTGCTGGCCGCGACGCCGATCTTGGCAATCGCAAACGGCTCTTTCGCACAGCATGTGCTTGCGCTTGTAGCTGCCGTGATGGCGGCGATGGCAGCAAGGGGACCGGAGGCCGAACTTGCCTCTGCCGCGCAGTTGCTGAAGCGATTTTTGCTGGCGTTCCTGCTTCCCGTTGTCTGGATGGCGTTGCAGATTTTTCCGGCTCCCACTTTTTCGCTTGCAAACCCGATATGGTCGGCCAATTCAATCGCATTGAACCAACCATCGCTGTCGGGGCGCATCAGCGTTGATCCCGGCGCGACGCTGCGAAGCCTGTTTCTCTATCTGATTGACGTGTCGCTGCTGGTGTCGACCGTCATCATCACCAAGGATCGCCAAAGGGCCGAAACGATCCTGTCCGTATTGTGCGTCGTAACGACCTTGATATCGGCCGAGGTCCTGCTCAGCCGGCTCGATTTGTTCGCCGGCGTGATTTCCGACATCGGCGCGGCTGCGAGCCCGTTTCCGGCAACAGCCGCGCTCGCGATATTGGCAAATGGCGCGCTCGTTGCCAGGGCACTCGAACGACACCTGCACCAACAGGACATCCGCAATCTGGCCTCGGTCCGGCTTTGGGTCGGTGTTCTTTCCGGTCTGTTTGGAATTGCCGTGTCAGTCGCCGCACTGGCGACCCTCGAACGAGGCGCTTTGCTGGCAGTCGCTGGCTTGGGATTGACTGTCATCGTTTTCATAGCCGCTGTCCGGCGCTTGGGATTTCGTTCCTGGCCGTCGGCGATCTTGTTCGCAGTCCTCGCGACGATCGCCGGCGCCATGGCGCTGCCGCACTCTCAATCAGGTGGTTGGGGCCTGCTTGGATTCGTCAGCGCCAATCCGGAAACGGTCGCAGTGGCAGAACGCCTGCTCGCGGATGCATCGAGGTTTGGAAATGGCATCGGAACATTTGGGCTCACCTCGATATCCTACCAGGACTTTGGCGCCGCGGCGTTGGACGCTCCGCCTTCCACCGCAGTTTTGATCGCCATCGAGTCGGGACGATTGGCGATCGTGATCCTGGCAAGCTTCGCCGCCCAAATCTTCTTTGTCACTTTTCGCGGCGCCGTTCGGCGAGGACGCGATTTCTTTTTCGCGGCGGCTGCAGCCGCCGGCGTTCTGGTCGTCATCTGCGAGAGTTTCCTCGACTCAAGCCTCTCGAACCCCACGATCCAGATTATTGTGGCCGTGATGGTCGCACTCGGACTTGCGCAATCTGCGGGCCGGACTAGCGGCGCCAAACGTTAGACGACAGCATCCCTGCGCCATAGGATTGGCCTTACATTGAACTGGTCCATTGGAAATGACCTCCTTGAGCAGATTTCGCATCCTTCTGATGGCATTGGCGCTGACCATCGGATCTTATGCGATCGCCTCGGCCTTGGCGGAGTTGACGGCGCTGGAGCGCACGACATTTCCCGCCGACGCAACCAAGATCGGCTCGCGCTGGACTGGAGACGTACCCTCCCCGCTGACAGCGCTCTCTCCCTTCGGGCCGGAACTCGAGAGCAATCATGCGTTGATCGCCGCGCTGCAGGCGATCGAGCTCGGCCAGCAATCACCGACGAACGTCCGATCGACAAAGCACGCCGCCGCTCTCGGCAGGGTCAGGCAGACGCTATCAATCTCGCCTTACAATCCTGAACTGTGGTTGGCGCTGGCGCTGCTTCAGGCCCAGCGCGACCCGCACGATCCCGTCGTGGTCGAGGCGCTGAAGATGGCGTATTCTATCGCGCCAAATGACGCACGATTGATGCCGGTTCGGATCGATCTAGCGGGTCGCTCCGATGCGCTCGCTATTCCCGACGTCAAGGATGTCGTACGCAGCGACCTCTGGCTGATTATGACCCGCCAGCCTGAGATGAAGTCGGCAATCGTGTCGGCTTATCGGCGAGCGTCAGTGCTCGGCAAGACTTTCCTTGAATCCGCTGTTGAATCGATCGATCCGTCATTCCTTAGGACACTGCGCGGTTGAAATTCGGGCACGCGACGGCTATACGAAATGCGGCGTAGCTGCCGGCCGAAGCACGAAACGCATGAATTTCAAGTTTGTCACTGCAAGATCGGTCCGTTGCTCGCCCACGCGCGAGCGGTTGATCGCAATGAAGGGAGCAAGCGCGATGTCGCGATCGTATGTCGGCCTTGTTACACTGGTCTCGGCTGTGATTGTATCGGTCATCCCAGCGCGCGCTGCCGACTACGCCGCCCACCCGCGGAAAGCCCGTGTTGCTGCAAGCGTGCTCCAGATCGATCGTGGGCCGAACCCCTATTGCGGTCCACGATGCGGTTGCCCGGCCGCGGTTTATGTTCGGCATCGCTCGCTCGAGGCCTCCTATTCCTACACCGTTGATCCGCGCACCAAGAGCGATGAACCTCGTTACTCCTATGGTCCGAGCCGGACTTACGTCCGGTACGTGAATCCCCGTAATCCCGATCTGGTGTTTCAATACTGAGCCGGCCCGGATTGCATGAACCGACCGGGGTCGGCGCGATCTGAGCTTTCGGCGTCTTTCATCGCTGTGGTGCACGGCCACGAGGACGCCGACCGGCTATTGGCATCCCACATCCTGCGTCTACGGATGCACGCCATCTGAAGCCAATTCAGGCGTATCCAATTTGATCGGGATCGCCGCGGTGACGATAAGCGGCGTCAGTGCTGATTATCAGGCCATTATGTCGTCAAGAAACAACAGTGCGACCGCGCTGGCGATTTGCTGTGCAGCGATTGGATTGGCTTTAGGAACCCGGCTTCGCCCGTTTTGTTTTGGTTCCACCGCATTTGCCATTCAAGGGCCCTCACGTTTTGTTACGAACTCCTTTACTGTAGACGGCCGAAAAGTTCCCGAACGCCCGCCCCGAACAAGCAACGGAATCCTTCAGTCACAAGATGTGGAGATCGTCACGCTCGAGGAGCTCGGCTGCAAAGCCCCGGTTGCCGGACGATATCCGCGTCTACGCTCTGACCGACATCCATGGCTGCTCCGATCTACTCAAATCGATGTTCACGGTGATCGATCGTGACCTGATGACCATCGGCCGGAGGCGGGCCATTCATGTATTCTTGGGAGATTACATTGACCGCGGCCCGGATTCCTCCGGGACAATCGAGCTCTTGATCGAACGCGCCCGGAAGCATGAGTCGATCTTTCTCAAGGGTAATCACGAAACGTTCCTGTTCGAGGTCCTCAGGAATCCCAAGCTGCTTCAGAACTGGAGACAGTATGGCGGTCTTCAGACACTGAGCTCTTACGGTGTTCAACCGCCGTTGAACCCGACCGTGAAGGAGCAGAAGGAATTGATCGATCAGCTTTCAGCAGCAATCCCCATGCATCATCGAATGTTTTTTGAACATCTGCGCGCCAGTTTCATCTGCGGAGATTTCTTTTTCGCCCATGCCGGCATAAGGCCGGGACTGCCGCTGGCCAGTCAACGCGAGGACGACCTGCTCTGGATCCGGGACGAGTTTTTGCTTAGCGAAAAGAAGCACGAGAAATACATCATCCACGGGCACACGCCCGTCCGGGAGCCGGACATTCGGCTCAATCGCGCCAACATTGACACAGGTGCCTACGCCACGGGTAACCTTACGCTGCTGACCATCCAGGGCAACCGGCTCCTGGCATTTTGATAGAGCCACGTGTCCCAGACGACCTCGCATCTAGGATCTCCCGCAAACCTGTCGATGCCAATCGAAAAGAAGAACCGGACGAAACCTATGGGGCGAGCATTTTCTCGCCTCGCCATATCGTCATCTCAGTTGCAATTGGGAGGCATTTTTCGCCTCGCGCCCCCGCTCACGGCATCTCCGTGACGCGGTAGCACGGCGGCTTGAGAGGGCGCTGGGAAATCGGGTTTCGGACCGCGATTCTTGTTCCTAGTTCTAGGTGCCTCCGCTTGCACTGGTTAGTAGGCTTCCTGGAACATCAAGGCTGCTGCCGTTCGCGCCATGATCTTCAGGTCGAGCCAGATGCTCCAGTTGCTGACGTACCAGACGTCACACTCCACGCGCTTTTCCATCAAGTCGATGGTCGGTGTTTCGCCACGGAATCCATTGACCTGCGCCCATCCGGTCAGGCCGGGTTTCATGTGATGACGGTAGATGTAGTTGCTGATGAGTTCGTCGTAATAGTTGTCGTGCGCGAGTGCATGGGGCCGCGGGCCGACCAGCGACATCTCGCCGCGCAACACGTTCCAGAGCTGCGGCAGTTCGTCGATGCTGGTCCGCCGCAGCACGCGTCCGACCCGCGTGACTCTTGCGTCGGTTCGCTTCGCCTGCGTGACGGTATGGCCATTCTCCGCCACCGTCATCGAGCGGAACTTCCAGATCTCGAACTGTTTGCCACTGAACCCGCGCCGCGACTGCTTGAAGATGATCTTGCCCTTCGAATCGAGCTTGATCATGATCGCGGCCGTCACCAGCAGCGGCGCCAGCATTAGTAGCGCGAACGACGCAAGGCCGACGTCCAGGCAGCGCTTCTGCACACGCTCGAACACGGTGAGCGGCGCGCGCTGAATCTCGATCGCAATCGTGCCGCTCACCGGCTGGAACGGACGCGAGACCAGATCGGCGATCGGAAAGTCGGGCAGCAGGCGGATCGGCTGAGGAACGACGCGCAGGTGCTGGCTCAGCTTCTGCAGAAGCGGCATTTCGTCCCAATCGACGACCAGAAGATATTCTTCCGCGTCGGCCGCGCGGGCCTGACGCACGACATCGCGAATCTCGCGATCCCAACCTGCGCCCTCTTCGGACGGATCCAGCACGAAGTGCCGCACGACGTTGAAGCCGTGCTTGCGCAGATCCTTGAAGCGGCCCGACGTGAAATCGAGCGGCTTGAGGCTTAGGAGAACAACCTTCCTGTCGACGAGGCGGCCCTTGGCATAGCTCGACGTCAGAGCGAAGCGCCACAGCACGCGAAGCCCGCTCAGAGCGACGCCGCCGGTCGCGGCGAACAGCAGCGTGGTCGCGCGCGACAGATCGGCGGAAGACTTCAGCAGAAACGCCTCGACGGTGAGAATGGTCAGCGAGATCACCCAGACGGCCAGCGTCTTGCGAAGCTGCCAGACTGTGTTCAGCAGGCGATGATGATCGTAGACGCCTTGGAAGTACGCGATCGTCACGAGCACCGCAGCGACGACGAGACCGGCTCCGATCGACGAATCCCGTTCGGCCACGAGCAGGCGGTACAGAGCACTCGCTGCGTAGTAGCTGAGCAGGACGGCGAGGAAGTCACCGGCGATCAGCGCGACTTGAAGGGGTCTTTGGAGGGCACCGCGACGGTTCGATAAGACCGAGTAGTAGTTTTCCGAACCATAAGTTGTTACAGCCATCCGAACCTCGCTGCCTCGTCCCGCACTCGCAATCGAAAATTGCAAGCAAATCGAATTGCATTTGTGATGCGATCGAACGAATGTCTAAATCAAACAAAGCAACATTGCGGCACTACAGCAAAAATGAGATCGATTTTCTGCAACGCAGCGTCGCAGCGCTCGAGTGCTCAAACTGTGTCATATGCTTGACATTGGAGTGAGCATCGCGCCGACTTTCGCATCGCGACATTTTCGATCATCACAGCCCGCACGTTTGAACGGCTATTCAACTGTGTCGTTTAAGCCGTTGTTAGTCCGCTGCCATTGACGCTCTTGGCCGTTTCGAGACGTTGTGGCGTGAGTACCGTCGTTGTTTTCTGTCTGTTGATCGGGTCGCTGCTGGGCGGGCGATCCCGAATCTTCATCCTGCCTCCCGCAACCATTCTCGGTGCCGCGATCCTCGGCACGATCTCGGCCTGGCAGGGAACCAGTCCGGCTCACGGCGTTGTTATGATCCTTGTCTTTGCGGCGACGCTTCAGCTTGGCTATTTCTGCGGCGCTTCTGTTCCGCGTTCGCGCACCGGTCTATCGCAGCAAGGCCGCACCGTCGTTCGACGGCCGAGGCTTCGGCTAGGCGCGACGCGTTTGCGCTTCGTCGTACCGCGCGGCTGATCCGTCAGGTGCAAATGAGCATTGTCCTTACATGAGTGGGAAAAAAGCGGCTCGTGGTGACCCGATCTCGCCGATAGCGTATTGACATGTCGGACGAAGTTCTTCGAAAAAGTCAGACTTCATGCTCACGACTGCGACCCAAAGCTCGCCCCGGCCGAGACTGCCAGACGGCGTCCGCATCTATGCGATCAGCGACGTCCACGGCTGCGCGCATCTGCTCGAGCAGATGTTCGTTGTCATCGATGCGGATATGTCGAACAGCCGGCCGTATCGTGCGATCGAGGTCTTTCTCGGTGACTACATCGATCGCGGACCTGACTCCCGCCGCACCCTCGATCTTCTTATCGGGCGCAGCCGCCGCCGCAACACGGTTTTTCTCAAGGGCAATCACGAAGCCTATTTCACCTCCGTGCTAGACGATCCCTCGCGCGTCGCCGACTGGTTTGGTTTCGGCGGACTCCAGACCATGATGTCATACGGGGTGTCGGCCTCGCCCAATCTCACCAAGTACGAACAATCCGATCTCGTGCGCGAGCTCACGTCCGCAATGCCGCCGCAGCACATCGCGTTCCTGCGCCAATTGCGGCCGACATTCACCTGCGGCGACTTCTTCTTCGTTCACGCGGGCGTTCGTCCCGGTGTCCCGCTGTCCGAACAGCGCGAGCAGGACCTGTTGTGGATCAGGGACGAATTTCTCCGGAGCAAGAAGCGCTTCGGCAAATATATCGTGCATGGCCACACACCGGTGCGCCAGGCCGAGTTGCTCGAGAACCGCGCCAATATCGATACCGGGGCATATGCCACCGGAAATCTGACCCTGCTGTCCATCCAGGGCAGCAGCATGCTCGCAATCTAGGCGCAGCATCCGCTCGCAGCATTGCGTCGGGCGCCGCAACCCGCCGTCAATTGGTGCTGCCGGTCGGAGGCCGGTATTCCGGAAAGCGGCTGAGCATCGCCGCTTTCAGGAATTTGAAATGGGCGATCGAGGCACCGAGCTCCTTGAGCCTGCGCTGGCCGTTCAGGATCTCCTTGTCGAACAGATCCTGGTGATGATTGTCCAGCGGCTCGCGCTCGAGATATTCATCATCGCCATTGCCGAAGGTCACCGCCGCCCGCGCCAGCACGTCTTCAACGCGGCGGTTAAGGCCCGACTGCTCACGCTCTGCCGCGTGCAGCGCGTCCTCGATCGCCAGCATGATGGCTTCGATACGCGTACGGTCGGTCTCGGCATCGCGCTCGGGGGACCGCGCGCGGAACGTCTGTTCTCCCCGGAAGCGGTCCCTCAGGAAGTTGTGGGTGCGGGCCCGCAGGAACAGTTGGAACATGCGTGCATTTCCGATTTGAAGTGCCAGACCGGAGGAAAATGGGACCGCGATGGTTAATAAAGGTTAAAGTCTCCGGGCGCTTCAGCGCGACTTTGTGCCATCCAGGCCTTCCAGGCCCCCTCATGCTTTGCATACAGCTCCAGCCAGCGCCGCTCGCCGGCCGCCTGCCACGGCGTATCGCCGTCGCGCGCGGCCTGCTTGCCCGCCTGCCCGAGGGATGACTCGCTGTCGAGCCGCTCGAACTCGAAGGTTTCCTCGGGGGTGAGACCTATCAGAACCCGCCGCCCGCCCGCGTCGACGAAATATCGGCGCGGGGCATTGTTCCTCGAACTTGTCATGACGCGCCACTCTTCCCGTCGTGATCGCGGATCGTTTGCATCTTCTCAGAATGCACGCCGCACCCGGGCGAACGATGGGTTTTGTCGAGACATCGTCGGACCATAGGACCGATGGAGCGGGTGACGCTCCCTGCGCCGGTGAGACCGCCACGCGCGCGCCGCGTAGCCCGCGGCGAAGCCGGCGAAGATCGAGACGATGATCGGGAACAGCGTCATTCGGAATTCTTCCCAGTTAAGGAGCGCCTTCATCCTTCTGATGCGGCATTCTCAGCTTCGAGTTGTGTCGACATCATGATGTACGCCGCCGATTTTCGTGTCAGGCTTGAGAAAATTTGGGCAGCACCATGCTTGCGAAGTGATCGCTTGCGCGTGCGTCAACCGAGGAACAAGAGGAACAATCGCACCAGCAACAGGGTGATGAAATACACCCAGCCTACCATCGCGATCAGCGCAACGCCGAAAAACGCGCCTTCAAAGGCCCGCTCTCTGAACCTCGTGAGAGGAAGTGCCGCTCGCGCTTTTTGAAGCATCTCGGCCTTCTCATTGGATCGTGTCGTTTGCACGATGATAGCCGAGCGAATTCGACGATCTCGTGACGGCTCGTTTGACAGAAGCGCAGATCCGTTCGCCGAGATCACCGCTCAACGCATGTGTCGCGATTGGATCAATTCTCAAACGAAGGCAGTGTGCGATCGCACCACGATGACTCGATCGGCGCTGACCGCTGTTGATTTGCGACGCGCGAGACATGGCGGCGCGAATCCGTGCGGAGCGTTCGACGCGCCATCGCTACTGCGTTTGGTGTCCCTCACGCTGATCGGCGACATCTGGCTTCGATCTCGGGCAGCGCTATCGCGTATGATAGCCAGCGCTTGGAGCGCTGAAGCTTTCACATCCGTCATCGCCGAGCACAGCAGTCCGGAGGATGGCGTCGCTTCCGCTCGCCAATGTCCCGGCCATCCACGCCTTGCCGCGCGGTACAAAGAACGTGGATGCCCGGGACAAGTCCGGGCATGACGATCTCCTGCAAACGAACACATGCGAATCGGCCTGTGATCCCTGGAGCCTGGTTCTGCGACAACTCGGACACGGCAGCAGAGCCTTCTCGTCCGCGGATATGGGCGTGCGGATCGGCCTCGGCCAGCTAAACTCCCGTGGTTATACGGTGCGCCACGCACCAATTTCATCCCGGTAAGGTTGAGCGGTTAGCTTAATCCGCGGTGTTTGTTGCGAAGTCTCGCCAATTGCCTATCCATCTTCGCACCGGGCTCCCCCAAAGCCCGGCCCCACCCAAGCAGAGCCGTCGAGCGCACATGGGTTCGCTTGGCGGCTTTGTCGTTGTGTCGATGCGAGAGGATCATTTCGGTTATGGCGCGCAAGCCCTGGTCGTTCAAGGAAGACCGCCGGCTCATGGAGCTGGCCAAGTCTTCAGCGTCGCTGGAAGAGGCGGCGAAGCAGCTCGGGCGATCGCCCGACGCGATCAAGCGCATGGCCTTGCGTCTCGGCCTGTCGCTGAAATCGAAGAGCACCAAGAAAGGTTAACGAGGACGCGAACGCCACGACTGGTTCGAGCCGGAACGGCCGGCCGCCCGGCGCGTTATTTCCGCGTGAAATAACCGAGGTTTCGGTCGTGTCACATTTTGCCATTGTCGCCCTTGTGGCCTGGCTCGCCTTCAACATTGCGTTCGTGGCGCTCCGGCTGTGGGTTACCCGCCCGCGCAAGCACCGAAGCCGCACAGATTGCCGCCAAGCCAGCGCTGTTCGCGTCGGAGCACGTTCGTACCGCGGGATGTAGTGCTGTTCCAGGCAGCCGATGCGAACGGAACAATCGAGCGCCGGTGACTGAAGGGCTTGAGCGCCAACAAGCTGACACCATCACGGTGGACGCATCGACGGCACTGGTGGCCTGACCCGTCCTGGTGGAATCCTTCGCCAGAGCCAGTGTGGACGACCTTAACGATGTTCGCGTCTTTCGCAGCGACGTCCGTCTCGGGTGGCTAAGATGCGGTAATGCGTCGAAACCATTTCATCGCAGCCGCGGCCATCTGCCTTGCGCTCATCGTCTACGCCACGCTTGCAAAGTTGGCGGGCAGGCCTGCCCTCGCGGGCCACGCCGAAGCCTATTGGGTCGTCGTCATTGAGCGCTTCAGCGCCTACGGACTGTTGGGCTTCCTGTTGTCTTTCCTGCTGCCCGGACGCTTCATGCTGGCCTGCACTCTTGTGGTGGCCGTTGCCGGCGGGCTCGAGGTCATGCAAGCGCTCACACCTGACCGTGATCCGCGGATAATCGACGTGTTTGAAAAGGCGGCAGGCGGCACCGTGGGCGTCATGCTGGCTCAGACAATCCTGGCCTTCCTGCCAAGACCACCGACCTAGTCAGTCCGGGACGCCCACCTTGGCGGAGCAACAGACTCGGCCACACTGCGCCTGTCATATGTCACTTCCAGCGCCAACGGCTCGGCCATCCGCCGATGCGTCTCGCGCAATGCCGCGATCGCTCCGTCGAGATCGGGATCGGCTTCGCGGGTGGTCGCAAAAGAATTTCATCGTCAGCGCATCGTCCAGCTTGGCGGCTCTTGCGGCGATCAAGCGACAGATGCCTCGCGCACTCTCTGGCCTCCATCGCGCTGCAGCCGCAAAGGTGCAGGTGTCAACACGAGACCAAGCGAGCCTCGCTATGACGCCGGAGTCCTGGGGGACATGGAGGGATGGCGCGAACGCGATCGGCTATCGAGGCCCTTGGGCAGCTTGTCGGAATTGAGCTTCACGACGGCGCCTTTCACGTCGGTGACCGGCGTATCTTCCTGGCTGTAGATCAGCGTCGCCTCGAATTTCACGTCGGGCGCCTCCTTGGCCGTTCCGGAGCAGGTCGCCATCGCGCCCGTGCACACGCCCGACAGATTGACCACGACTTCATCCGGCCCGAACACGGTCGGCGGACCTTTCGAATGCCGCCTCGTGGTCAAGACGGCCGTGAAGCCATTCTCATCGACGTGGTACGAGCCGCCATAGGTGAAGAAGCTGTCGCTGCCCGAGATCCGCCCCTCGGCCAAATGCACGATACCGGTACCTTGGCCGAGCGGGGTCCTGAACCAGGCAGCGTATTTGCCCTCTCTCAGCATGAACAACATCCACCGTGAAATCAGCGGGTATTTGCGACCAACTCTGGGGCGCGACAATGACTGATCCGAAGGCCGTTGCGCGACGGTTAACGTTCCCCAAACCGAACGCGTCAAATTGCTTGCGACATCGCGCGGGTGTCGCAGGCGGCCAAATCAAAACAATTCTATCCCGTCATCTGCAGTGTCGGCGGTCCCGAGCCGAGGCGCGGCGGCAATCGACGAGAGCCCAAGCCCTTGCAGGAATTCGCGATGAACGTCGCGCTCGCGCTCCATCGTGTAGCGGGCGAAGAGATCGTCGAGCACCGTCTCGTCACCCGCCTGTAGCGTCGGCCTCCCTGCGACCGCGCTCGCCGTCTCGAGGCGCGAGGCGATCGCCGGCAAGGCCGCAGAGGCCTCGCCGAGCGTGCGCATCAAATCCTTCGCCGAATTCATCAGGCCTTCGAACTCGGCACCTTCATCGACCAGCCGGTTCATCAGCTTGCCTAGCCGCTCGTTGCCGGTCTCCACCTCGCGCAGCGCCTGGAGGATCTGCGGCTCGAGCTCGGCGAGTTGCCCGGGATCGCCCTTAACGCGAAGGTCCCTGAGATTGTTGGCCGATTGCTCGATGCTATCGAGCACGGGTCTTAAGCGAGTTGCGCCCGCCGCGACCTGGTCGGCGGTCGCTTTCAGTTCGTTGGCGATGACGACGAAGGCGCTGCCTCTGCTGCCGAGATGGCTGGCCTTGAGGCCGGCGTTCATGCCGATCAGGGTGATGTCGACTGTGGCCTCGGCGAGCCCGGCGATCGCCTGGCGGAACTTGGCCAGCGTGTCCTCGACGATTGCCAGCGCTTCATCAACCGAGCGGCCGGCATTCTCGCAGGTGGCGATTAAGGTCGAGGCCTGCGCGAGCGTGTGCTTGATGCGCGCCAGAAAGGAGGACGAGCCGTCATCCTCCGCGCCGAACAGCGCCCGGCCGCGTCCGACGATATCGCCCGCATCATTCAGGATGGCCGACAGCGTGCGAACGATCTGGCCGATGTCGCCACCGAACTCGCGCTGGGCATCCCTGAGCTGGGCCGCCTGTAGACGGCAGACGGCGCGAGCGCCGCTGCCGACCTCCTCCGCATCAGGTACGAGGCTCGGCGCCAGCTCCGGCCCCGAGGCCAGACGCAAACCATGGATGACGTGCTCCAGACGCTGACGCGTGCTGTCGCCGGCCTGAAGCGAAATGATCGAGCTGCCGACCACCTCGGCGATCTTCCTCGTGCTGGTGCCCGCGAGCTCGGCGAGATGAGCGCTTTTGCTGCGCTGGTCGCGCAATCCGGAATAGGCCGAGGCGAGCTCGGCGCTTCCGGACATCAGTTGCTCCCGGTAGCCGCCCTCGAACTCTCTCTGCCGGGTGGATGCCGTCGCAACTGCATCCGACAGGCGCTGCTGGTCCCGCGCGCAGCCTTCGATCGAGCGCTGCACCGCCTTGCCGAGGTCGTAGGCTTCCTGCGTGAAGGCGAGAAAGCCCTCGCGGTCGCCGTCGAGCGAAGCCGCCTCGATCCGCGCGCTGCGCGCGATGATCGTGATCATCTGGATGTGCTTGAACAATGGCTTGAGCAGCGAAGACGCCTCCGCGGTGCTCTTGCCGATGGTCGCGAGCAAGGCGCTCTCTGCGGGCAGCGCTTGCGCCAGCTCGTTCAGCCGCGCGGCGATCTCCTGCAACGCGGTCGCCGCACCCTCGATCGCGGATCCGGACAGCTCCCCGGACAGCGTCGCGAGACCCTGATTCAGCTCCTTGAAGATGATATGGCCGCGTCCGAGCTGGTGACCGACACGGGCGAAGACGTCCTCGATGCGTGAGGAGACATCCTCGATCGCAGCGATCGCATCACTGAGAGGGTTGGCCGGGATTACGGACATCGCGTTCAACCCGCCACCGCGGCATGGCCGGTCTGGTACCAGAGCATGATTTCGCGCGGGATCTGATGCAGTGACACGATCTTCTCGACCCCGCCACGGGTGATGGCCTCCTTGGGCATGCCGAACACGACGCAGCTCTCTTCATCCTGTGCGCGCGTCGAAGCCCCGAGCCTGCGCATCTCCAGGAGCCCGCGCGCGCCGTCGTCGCCCATACCGGTCATGATGACGCCGAGCGCATTGGCGCCGGCATGCTGGGCCGCCGAGCGGAATAGCACGTCGACCGACGGACGATGCCGCGACACCGGCGGGCCGTCCTTGATCGCGATCTGGTAGCGCAGGCCGATGCGCTGGAGCAGCATGTGGCGGGCACCGGGCGCGATATAGGCGCAGCCCGGCAAGACGGGTTCGCCGTCCTCCGCCTCCTTGACCCGGATCTGGCAGACGCCGTCGAGACGCCTGGCAAAGGCCGCGGTGAAGCCTGCCGGCATGTGCTGGACGACGAGAATGCCCGGGCAAGTCGGCGGGAGCAGCTCCAGCACGTCGTTCAGGGCTTCCGTTCCACCGGTCGAGGCACCGATGCAGACGATGCGCTCGGTCGTCGGCCGCACCCGGCCCTGCACCGGCGGCGGGATGATGGCGTCGGCCGTCAGCTTCTTCTCGATCATCCGCCGCTCCGCGCGCGGCCGCACGCGCGCGCGGGCGGCCGACTTGACGGCCTCGCGAAGACGCGTCGAGCATTCGAG
Organism: Bradyrhizobium sp. ISRA442; assembly: GCF_038085055.1. Lineage (NCBI taxonomy): Bacteria > Pseudomonadati > Pseudomonadota > Alphaproteobacteria > Hyphomicrobiales > Nitrobacteraceae > Bradyrhizobium > Bradyrhizobium sp. ISRA442. Next base: position 162,843 of record NZ_JALGCN010000008.1, on the reverse strand, counting down.
CAGCGCCTGCCGGGTATCGATCTTCGGCTTCGGCACGATGTCGACGGCTCCGGCCTCGAACGCCTCGAACATCACGTTCGAGCCCTCCTCGGTAAGCGAGGAGCAGATGATCACCGGGATCGGACGCTGCGCCATGATCTTGCGCAGGAAGGTCATGCCGTCCATCCGCGGCATTTCGATATCGAGGATGATGACATCGGGAATCTCGTTCTGGAGGCGGCGCGCCGCGGCGAACGGATCGGAGGCTGTCCCCATCACCTCGATGTCGGGATCGTCATTGAGGATCGTCTGGAGGATTTGGCGCACCGACGCCGAATCGTCCACGATCAGTACGCGAACCTTCTCCCTCGGCATTTTGGGTTGCGCTCCGGCTAGACCTTGAAAATGGTGGGCTGAACCTGCTTCAGGCCAGGCACGGCACTGTGAATCATCGATTCCGAATGCCCGACCAGCAGATAGCCGCCGGGCCGCAAATGGCTGCGCAACTGCTCGATCACCTTGCGCTGGGTCTCGCGTTCGAAATAGATCAGGACGTTGCGGCAGAAGATGATGTCGACATCGCGGTCGACCGGATAGGATGCATCCATCAGGTTCATCCGCATGAAATGCGTCATGCGCCGCAATTCCGGCACCACCCGCACTTCGCCGCGCGACCTGTCCCGCGACGACAGGAAGTACCTCTTCACGAATTGCTCCGGCACCGGGGCGAGCACATCGCGGGCATAGATCGCGGTCCTGGCGAGACGCAGCACGGCGGTCGAGATGTCAGTGCCGAGGATGCGGTACTGAAACCGCGATCCGCTCCGCGTCATGTCGTCCAGCACCATCGCCGCCGTATAGGCCTCCATGCCGGTGGAGCACGCCGAGCTCCAGATCTTTAGGTTCGCGTTCCTGCGTCCGTGCAATTTGAGCAGGGCCGGGATCGCAACTTCCCTCATGAAGGTGAAGTGCTGCGGCTCGCGGAAGAAGTCGGTCTTGTTGGTGGTCACCACATCGATGAGATGGGTGAGCTCGGTATCGAAATTATCCGTTTCGAACAGATTGTCGACATACTCGTTCAGGTCGGAATAGTTCAGCGCGCGCACGCGCTTGTGCAACCGCCCTTCCAGCATCAGCCGTTTGCCGGGCGGCAGCTTGATGCCGACCTGGCCTTCGATCAGCTCGGCGATCGTCCGGAAGTGGCGGTCCGACAGATGCACGGCTGTATCCTGCACGGCCGGCATCATGCCCGCCTGCCTTGGCCCGCGATGGCCGCCTGCACTGAATGTCGGACCATGTGGGCCATCTCGAAACCTTGCGCGTCTGCGCAATCATTGAACTCGGGCCGGTCCACCCGTGACGGCAGGACCGGCCTCGAAAATGCTAGCGCTGAAACTCGGCGTCGCGGTCGTCCTCGCCGTCATTCATGTCGAAGGCGAAGCCGCCACCGCCATTGGCGGTCTTCATGACACGCGCCGGCCTTGCCTGGGGCTTCTTGGCCGGCCGATCGGCGGCCGCCATGGTAGCGGCCTTCGCGCGCAATTGAGTGACCGCCCGATCGATCGGCGCCGCCGCGTGGCCGTTCGCGGCGTGATCGATGCGGAAATAGGCGATGGTCGACTGGAGCTGCTCGGCCTGCGAGGCGAGCTCCTCCGAGGTCGAGGACACTTGTTCGGACGCGCTGGCGTTCTGCTGGCCCACCTTGTCGAGCTGCTGGATCGCCTGGTTGATCTGGGCCGAGCCGACGTCCTGCTCACGGCAGGCCGCGGTAATCTCCTCGACGAGTTCGGCGGTCTTCTTGATGTCCGGAACGAGCTTGGCGAGCATGGCGCCCGCCTCCTGCGCCACCTTGACGGTTTCGCCTGAGAGCGTGCCGATCTCGGCGGCGGCCGCCTGGCTGCGCTCGGCGAGCTTGCGCACCTCGGACGCGACCACCGCAAAGCCCTTGCCGTGCTCGCCCGCGCGCGCGGCCTCGACCGCCGCGTTGAGGGCGAGCAGGTCGGTCTGCCGCGCGATCTCCTGTACGATGGTGATCTTCTCGGCAATGGTCTGCATCGCACTGACGGCGCGCCCCACGGCAGCGCCGCTGGCTTCGGCGTCCTTGGCCGACTGCGCCGCGATCTTCTCGGTCTGATTGGCGTTATCGGCGTTCTGCTTCACGTTCGAGGCCATCTCCTCCATCGAGGACGACGCCTCCTCCGCCGACGAGGCCTGCTCGGTCGCGCCCTGCGAAAGCTGTTCGGCGCTTGCGGAAAGCTCCTGGCTGCCGGCCGAGACGTTCTGCGCGGCCGTGAGGGCCTCCGAAACGATCTGCCGAAGCTTTTCCACCATGCGCTCGAGCGCAAGGCCCAGCGTGTCCTTGTCAGACAGCGGCTTGGCTTCAACCGTGAGATTGCCCTGTGCGATCTCGTTGGCGACTGCTGCGGTGGCGTTCAGGTTCACCGTCATCGCATTCAGCGACTTGATGAGATCGCCGATCTCGTCATTGCTCGACGATTCGATCTTGCGGCTGAGATCGCCGACCGCAACGGCGTCGGCCAGACCGACGGCCTGCGTCAACGCGCGGCTGATGTTCATCGCGATCCAGGTTGCGGCGACCGCGGCGATCAACAGCGAGGCGATCACCAGGCTCATCAGCAGCATCTCGGCCCGCGAGCCATCCTGCTTGGACTGCTCGGCCTGCTCGGCCATGTTCTTCTTGACGTTCTTGATGTAGATGTCGGCCGCCTCCAGCGCGTCCGCGACAACCTTGCGGCCGTCATGCATGGAGCGGTCCAAGGCCTTCTGCTTGTCGGTCTTCGCAAGCCTGACCGTCTCGTCCTGATAGGCGTTCAGTTTGCCGAACGCCACGGAGAAATTCTCCATCAGTTTCTTGCCGCTTTCGGCGGCCGCGGCGTAAATCTCGTCCTTGGACTTCGTGAGCGCTTCGCGATTCTTGGCGAGGTCGGCCACGAACTGGTCGTATTCCGCGTCGCTCGCCGCGAGGATTGAGTTCTTCTCGGCACGCACCAGAAACAGAACGCCTTCCTTGAGCTCCGCGGCCTTCTCCATGCGGCCCGCACGGTTAACCAGAACCTCAGTGGTTCCAACCATGTCCGACAGTTTCACGTAGCCGACCGCGCCGGCGATCATGGAAAGCAGGATGACGACGCCGAAGGCGCTCGCAAGCTTGGCTTTGACGGTGAATCTCATGTCAATCTCATTTGGTTCGAATTGGGGGTGCGTACGCTTGCCACGCTTACTCTTGCAAACTCAGGCGGCGCGGGACGCATCCGCGGCCGCATCGCGTCCTTCCGGAATCTCGTCGTTGGCCATCAGCTTGGCGAGGTCGAAAATGACGACGAACTTCTCTCCCTTGCGACCGATGCCGGCCGCATAATCGGACTGCCATTTGCCTCCCACTTCGGGCACCGGCTCGATGGCCTGCTCGTCGATATCGGTGACCTCGAAGACGCAATCGGCGACGAATCCGACGCCGACCAGGCGATCCTTCATCGGCACGTCGAGGATGATGATGCGGGTGGCTTCAGTCGCTGTGACATTCGGTAAACCCAGCTTGGTCCTGAGGTCCACGATCGGATAGCCGCTGCCACGCACGTCGATCATGCCGAGCAGGAAGTTTGGTGCGTGCGGCAGACGCGAGATCGGCCGCATGTCGAGAATCTCGCGGACGTTGCGGATGCTGATGCCGAACGTCTCACCGGCGAGCCCGAGCGTCAGATATTGCGAGGTTGCGGCCATGATGCGGTCCAAAGGTTTGGGAATGAGCGCGGTCCGGCGCGAGGCCGGACCGGTCGATCAGCGTTGAAACTCGGCGTCGCGATCGTCCTCGCGATCATCCATGTCGAAGGCGAAGCCGCCACCGCCATTGGCGGCCTTCAATGCACGCGCCGGCTGGCGCGCGGGCGCAGGCTTCTTCTTGCCTTGATCGGCCGCCGCCATGTGCGCCGCCTTGGCCCGGAGCTGGCTGACGGCACGGTCGATCGGCGCGACCGCGGCATTCTCCTTGCGCGTGGCGTGCTCGATCCGGAAGAACGAGATGGTCGACTGAAGCTGCTCGGCCTGCGAGGCGAGCTCCTCCGAGGTCGAGGACACTTGTTCGGACGCGCTGGCGTTCTGCTGGCCGACCTTGTCGAGCTGCTGGATCGCCTGGTTGATCTGGGCCGAGCCGACGTCCTGCTCGCGGCAGGCCGCGGTGATCTCCTGCACCAGCTCGGCGGTCTTCTTGATGTCGGGCACGAGCTTGGCGAGCATGCTGCCGGCTTCCTGTGCAACCTTGACGCTCTCTGTCGAAAGCGTGCCGATATCCGCCGCGGCTGCCTGGCTGCGCTCGGCGAGCTTGCGCACCTCGGACGCGACCACTGCAAAGCCCTTGCCGTGCTCGCCGGCGCGCGCGGCCTCGACCGCCGCGTTGAGGGCGAGCAGGTCGGTCTGCCGCGCGATCTCCTGTACGATGGTGATCTTCTCGGCAATGGTCTGCATCGCCTCGACGGCGCGACCGACGGCGACGCCGCTGGCTTCGGCGTCCTTGGCCGATTGCGCCGCGATCTTCTCGGTCTGGTTGGCGTTGTCGGCGTTCTGTTTCACGTTCGAAGCCATCTCCTCCATCGAGGACGACGCCTCCTCCGCCGACGAGGCCTGCTCGGTCGCGCCCTGCGAAAGCTGCTCGGCGCTCGCCGAAAGCTCCTGGCTGCCGGCCGAGACGTTCTGCGCGGCCGTGAGGGCCTCCGCGACGATCTGCCGGAGCTTCTCGACCATCACGTTGAGGGACCTGACGAGGTCGCCGATCTCATCGTTGCTGGCGGAGGGAATGGTCTGGCTGAGATCTCCATTGGCCACCGCACCGGCAAGGCCGACCGCCCGGCCGAGCGAACGGCTGATCGAGATCGAAATCCACAAGGCCGCGGCGATCGCAACCATCAGCGATACGCCAAGGAGCGTCATCAGCATGAACTGCGCCTGGTGTCCCTCTTCCTTGGACTGAGCGGCCTGCTCGGCCATCTGCTTTTTCGTGTTGGTGACATAGGCGCCCATGGTTTCCATCGCATCCGCGACGACTTTGCGACCATCACCCATCGAGCGTTCCGTAGCCTTCACCTTGTCGGTCTTCGCCAGCCGGATCGTCTCTTCCTGGTACGCATTCATCTTGGCATATGCTACCGCAAAGCTGTCGAGCAGCTTCCTGCCGGCTTCGCTCGCCAGCGCGTAGACTTCATCCTTGGTCTTCGTCGCTTGCTCACGAAGCTTGGCTGCATCGGCCGCAAACTGTTCGGCTTGGGCCTCCGTTCCGAGAATCGAGTTCTTCTCCGCGCGAAGCTGAAGCAGAATGTCCTTTTCGATCTGCGTCGCCTTCTCCATCCGGGTTGCGCGCAGAACCATGCTGTCGGCGGTCGCCATCATGTCGGCGAGCTTCATGTAGGCGACGCCGCCGGCGATCATGGACAGGACTATGACCAGACCGAATGCACTGGCAAGCTTTGCCTTGACCGTAAATCTCATCTTCAGCCCCTACCCCGGTCTCGCCCCCGAGACCTCGTTTCAATTCAAGATGCGTTCCATGTTCGGAACGATGACGAACTCTTCACGCCATTTGGTGATGAAGCGGATGAATTCCGGCTTCCAGTGCATCCCGACGCGCGGCGTCTGCTGCACATCGGTCTGCGAGATCTCCGTGACCTCGTAGACCTTGTCCGCGGTCACGCCGACCAACACCGGCTCGTTGTCGATCTGGATCTCGACGACGACGATGCGCGTGTCTGCGGATGCGTCGGTCTGCGGCATGCCGAAGCGGATGCGCAGGTCAGCCAGCGGAATGACGTTGCCGCGCACGTTGATCACGCTCGGAACGAAGGACCGTGCGCCGGCGACCTTGGTTGCCGGCACGGGATCGATGATCTCGCGCACGAGGCCCGCGTCGAGCGCGAACTTCTCCTCGCCGAGGCCGATCATCACGACCTGCATCGCGTCCACCTGACTCTCGCCGACCTGCCCTTCGTTCATCACGCCGCCTCGCTGATATGCTGCTTTTCGACCCTCGACTGCGCCAGCGCGACGAGTTGCGCGACGTCGAGGATCAGCGCCGCCGTGCCGTCACCCAGGATGGTCGCGCCGGAGAAGATCGTGACATCCGAATGCAACTTGGAGAGCGACTTGATCACGGTCTGGTGGTTGCCGATGATCTGGTCGGCGACGAGCCCGACGCGGGTCTCGCCGGTCGAGATAATAATGGTCTTCTGGTGCTGGTCCGGCGCGCCGGATGCGCTCAGGAGATCGCGCAAGCGCAGGAACGGCACGAGGTTGCCGCGCACATTGAGGAAGTTGCGGCCGCGCGAGCGCTCATCCTCGGCCGTGAGCTCGACGCATTCCTCCACCGCCGACAGGGGAATGATGTAGCGGCCTTCGCCGACGCGGATCAGGAGGCCCTCGATGATCGCGAGCGTCAGCGGCAAGCGCAGCGTCACGGTGGTGCCCTGGCCCGGCTTGGTCGACAGATCGATCGAGCCGCGCATGTTCTCGATGGTGCGCTTGACCACGTCCATGCCGACGCCGCGGCCGGACAGCGCCGAGATGGTCTGCGCGGTGGAGAAGCCCGGATGGAACAGGAACTGGTGAATCTCGTGGTCGGAGAGCGCGGCACCGGCTGCGATCAGCCCCTGCTCTTCCGCCTTGGCGCGGATACGGGCGGTGTTGAGGCCGCCGCCATTGTCCTTCACGGTCACGAGCACCTGCGCGCCGGAATGGACGGCGGCGAGCTCGATCCGGCCCCGCTCGGTCTTGCCGGCGGCCGCGCGGATCGCGGTGTCCTCGATGCCGTGGTCGATGGCGTTGCGGATCAGGTGCACCAGCGGATCGGCCAGGCACTCGATCATGGTCTTGTCGAGCTCAGTGTCTTCACCCGACGTGACGAACTCGACCGGCTTCGACAGATCCCGCGACAGGTCGTGCACGAGGCGCCGGAAGCGGCCGAACAGCGAGCCGATCGGCACCATGCGCGCGCCCATCGTGGTGTCGCGCAGGCTGGAGGCGAGACGCTCGATTTCCTCGGCAATCATCTTGATCGAGAGATCGGAGCCGGCCGAGGCGAGCTGCGTTAGCCGCGCCTGGGCGATGACGAGCTCGCCCACGCGATCCATCAGCTCGTCGAGGCGCTCGGCCTGGACACGGACGGTGGCGATGCCGCGATCTTCGCGCTTGGTGTCCTCGCGGCGCGCGGGCGGCGCCTCGCGCCTGATCTCGGATTTCGGCTCTAGCTTCGCCGCGGCTTCGTCGACGACCGGCACCGTTGCAGCCCCGGCTGCCGGAACGGACATCTCCATCACCGGGGCCTGCATCGACTCCTCGTCGAGGAGCTGGAACAGCGGTGCAGGCTTCGCTTCGACATGCTTCAACGGCGAGAGCGTGAGCTTCATCTCGTCCTGCACGAACATGAAGACGTCGTCGATCGCATCCTTGTCGCAGGCTGCGTGCAGCTTGACGTCCCACTTCAGATAGCAGTCCTCCGGGTCCATCTCGTCGAGGAACGGCACACCGTCTGTGATCGGCACGACGAAGCAGGGCCCGAGCTTGCAGAGATCTTCCAGGAGATCGAGCGGGTTCGATCCGTTGCGCAGGATGTGGGATTCGAATTCCAGGTAGAGATGCCAGCCGGCCTGCTTGGTCTCGGCCGGGGCCAGCGGCGGCGCTGCCGCGATCTGGGCGACCTGATCTTGTGGCTGGTCCGAAGACACGAAGCGCTTGAGGTCGTCGAGAATCGCTTCACCGATGATATCGTCGGTCGACTGCGGATCCTCGATCAGCGCGCGGATGTAGTCTTTGGCGGCGAGCGCGACCGAGATCAGCTCTTGTGTCGGCTTGATCTCACCCTTGCGGACGCGGTCGAAGGCGGTTTCGAACTCGTGGGTGAAGGAAGCGACCTTGTCGAAACCGAACATGGCGCCCGAACCCTTGATCGTGTGCAGCGCGCGGAAGGCGGAATCGACCAACTCGCGGTCGTCGGGACGCTGGCCGAGATCGAGCAGCGCTCCTTCCAGGACCTCGAAGAGTTCGCTGGCCTCCTGGCGAAAGACCTCGGTCGGGTCCATCGCGCTCATGAGCGCACCAGCTTGGCGACGACGGCGAGCAACTGCTCGGGCTTGAAGGGTTTCGTGATCCAGCCGGTGGCGCCGGCACTCTTCGCTTCTTGCTTCACCGCGTCGTTGGATTCGGTGGTCAGGAACACGATGGGCATGCCGACCGCGCTCGGCAGCTTGCGTAGCGCCCGGATCAGCTCCAGCCCGTTCATGACAGGCATATTGAGGTCGGTGATGACGAGATCGAGCTTGCCGGCCTGTGCCTTGGCGAGTCCCTGCGCACCGTCACCGGCCTCGATCACGCTGTGACCGGCCGGCTCGAGCACGACCTTGATCATCTGCCGAATGCTGGGAGAATCATCGACGGTCAGAATCGTGGCCATCAGGTGCCATCTTTCTTTTGCGGGAAATGCTGATCGATCATAGCCTCGCTGGCGAATCCGGCGCGGCGGAGGGTGTTGCGCAGTGACTGGGAGAAGGAGGTGAGGACGATGGGACGCCCCTGGGCCTCGCCGGTCTTGGCAGTCGACAACAGGAGCTGGATCGAGGTTACGTCGGCCTTGTCGACGCTGGAGCAGTCGATTTCGAGCCGGTCTTGCCGGCGGAACGCCTCGCGGATGAGGTCATAGACGTTTCGAATGGCCGCGATGCTGCAGTCAGCGGGTAACCGCAATGACCACTTCGGCTCTGAGGGATTGAGCGACATCGCTGCATCCGCCTTTGCTTAAGATCCCGATACACGTTTGACGTGAATCGAATGAGCAAACTCCTAACGAGGTGGTCCGTACAACTACGGGTCACATTCCCTAAGGTTTCGCGTGACTGCATGCAAACATGCATAGGGTTCCAGAATCTCATGCGAAATGCGCATATCCCAGCAACGTCGCCCAGCCGACGCATTTGCTTCGCGTTAAATTCCATCGGGTTATGTCTTGGGTTCGTGCCTCGCCAGCGAAGAGGGCCCCCGCCGCCGATGCTGACCCAAGCGCTTCTGGTTGATGACAGCCGCTCCGTCCTCAATTTCCTGAAACGTCACATCGAATCCGAAGGTCTGGTCGAGGCCACCGCCTTCCTCGATCCCGTCGATGCGCTGGCCTGCGCTCGCGAGCGCGTGTTTGACCTCGTGCTGGTCGACTACGAGATGCCCCACATGGACGGCATCAGCTTCATCCGCGCCTTCCGTACCCTGCCCGGCTGCGCCGACATTCCGATCGCGATGATCACCTCGCGGCAGACCGACGATGTCAAGATGGAGGCGCTTGAGGCCGGCGCCACCGATTTCCTGCCCAAGCAGCCCCAGAGCGTCGAGATGACGGTCCGCCTGCGCAACCTGATCCGGCTCGGTGCGGCCGTGCGCAAGCAAAACGATCGCGCCGCGGATCTCGCGAGCGCGGTGGCGGCTGCGACGCAGAAGCTCGGGGAGCGCGAAGAGGAGATCATCCTGCGCCTCGCGCTCGCGGTCGAATATCGCGACAACGACACCGGAGAGCACACGCTGCGGGTCGCCAGATACAGCCGCATCATCGCCGAGCAGCTCGGCCTGCCGGCGCGGCTGTGCCGCGACATCTATCTGGCCGCACCCCTGCACGACGTCGGCAAGGTCGCCATCCCTGACAATATCCTACTCAAGCCCGGCCGGCTGACCGACGAGGAGATGGCGGTGATCCGCACCCATGCGACGATCGGTGAGCGGATCCTGGCGGACTCAAGCTGCGAGCTGATCCAGCTCGGCGCGCAAATTGCCGCAGGTCATCACGAGCGCTGGGACGGTACGGGCTATCCGAACGGCTTGGAGGCAGCCGGCATCCCGGTCGCCGCACGCGTGGTCGCGGTCGCCGACGTCTTCGACGCGCTGACGACGCGGCGGCCATATAAAGAGCCGATGCCGCTCGAGGCTGCACGCAGCTACCTGATCGAGAACCAGGGGCGACAATTCGACCCAGCCTGCGTCGAGGCCTTCCTGTCGCGCTGGGACGAGGTCGTCGCGATCGCCGTTGGGCAGAGAACGCCCCCGTTCCAGAAATCCGAGGCCCCACTCTCACCCGACATGGCCGAGACGGCCGAGAGCCGCCCGGACGAAGGCCGCTCGCCCGAGGTTTCTCCGGCCTGATTCCGCCTTTCCCGAGCGGTTCGCAACGTCCCGCGCCTGCCTCTCGGGGTTTGAACCTCTTCCTCGTAATGTGCACCAATACCAGAGTGATTCTGGTCACAGTTGCCTGCGCCAGCCGCTGCTAAGTATCGGACCAGACGGGGATCAATCGCATACAATCGAATTGGATGAGAAAGCCCATGAGAAGCCTGATAGGCGCCATTGTCGGCGTGTTTTGTCTTGCGGCGCCCGCCGCCGCGCAGACGCCGGCCGCGATTGTCGAGGACGTGCAGGGTAAGGTCGACGGTATCGCCTTCATGGACTATGTGGCGCCGGGCAAGATCATCAAGCTCGGGCCGAAGGCGAGCGTCACGCTCAGTTATCTCAAATCCTGCATGCGCGAGACAATTAGTGAAGGCGTCGTTCTGGTCGGCACCGAGCAGAGCACGGTGCAGCTCGGCGACGTGCAGCGCGCCAAGGTGCCCTGCGACGCCAATGCGGCGCAGCTCTCCGAGCGCCAGGCGAACCAGGGGGCGGCGACCACATTCCGCACCATGCGATCCGACGCGAAGGGCACGCCCACAAAGCTGCCGACGATCTACGGTGTCTCGCCGCTGGTCCAGGTCAGAAGCGGCAGCACGCTGGTCATCGATCGCATCGACGGCAAGGAGGCCTCGATCAGCGTGCCGCTGAAGGGCGAGATTCTGGTCGCCGGCAAGTTCTACGACTTCGCCAAGGCCGGCAAGACGCTGACGCCGGGCGCAACCTATCTCGCAACCCTCGGCGCGAAGCGCTACACGTTCCAGGTCGATGCCCGCGCCACCTCCTCGCCGACGCCGATCGTCGGTCGCCTGCTGCGGCTCGAATAGGCGATTCCCAACGCGCGATGCGGCGGATCGGCAGACGGGACATCGTTGCGGCAATCCTGATCGCGCTCCTTTCGGGTGCGCTCTTCAACTCCCCGCCGCTTCATGCCCTGCAAGGTCTGTCGCTCGACATCCTCACGGCGCTGCGCGGCAAGCTCGTCGGTGACCACCGCGATCCCGCCACGTCACCGGTCATCGTCGTGGCGATCGATGGAGAGACCTATGACACAGCGCCCTTTAAGGGATCGCCGACGCTGACCTGGACGCGCGAGATCGGCCGGGTGCTCGGAAGCATCACCGACGGCGGCGCCAAGGCGATCGGCTTCGACATCATCTTTCCGAGTTCGATCGAGCAGTCGGAAATCCCCTTCGGCGAGGCGCCGCTCGGCGCGCGCATGAAGGGGTTTGACCGGGACTACCTCATCGCGCTCAGGCAAATGTCCGATGCCGGCAAGTTGGTGCTCGGCGAGATCCTGAGCCACGATCATCCGGACGTCCCCTACCGCGCACAGCAGGTAGCGGTGCGTAACAACGTCCGCGCTCTCAACGTCCATACCGATCCAGACGACATCATCCGGCGGATGCCGCTGAGTTTTCCCATTGGTGGCAAGCCTATTCCCGCAATGGCCGTCGAGCTCGCCTCGCGCGCACTGGGTGCGAAACCCGAGTTTGCGCCTGATGGTGCGATGACGCTGGCGGGCTACGCGATCCCAAGCGCCGAGACGAACACGCTGACGCTCAACTTCCGCGGATTAGGCCGCGATGTCCCGACATACTCCTTCGCCGACCTGCACGCCTGCGTCGAGAAGGACGACCCCGACTTCTTCCGCCGCGCCTTCGACGGCAAGGTCGTGCTGCTCGGCACCGTCCTCAACTTCGAAGACCGGAAGCTGACCTCGATGCGCCTGTCCGGCGGATATGACGGGACGCCGGCCGCACGATGCGCCCTGCCGGCCCCGGCGCACGCTGCGGCGGCGCGCAGCGATGTCGCCGGCGTCTTCGTCCACGCCACCGCGGTGCGGAATCTGATGGAACGCGATGCTGTGACGGAGCTCGGCTTTCCGCTGCGGACCGCACTCACGATCCTGTTCGCGATGATCATTGCCTGCGCGGCTTGCGTGCTCACACCCGCCAGCGCGATGGCGGCTTATATCGCGCTCACGGCCGTTTACGCTGCGCTGGCCGTGAGCCTATTCGTCCATGCCTTAGCGCTGCCCCTGACCGAGCCCGCGCTGGCGGGTCTTGCCGCGATCGCAATGATGATCGGCTACCGCTTCGTCATCGCCGACCGCGACGAGCGCTTCCTGCGCAAGAGCTTTGCGCTCTATCTCGCGCCCGAGGTCATCGACACCATGATTGCCTCAGGCAAGATGCCGGCGCTCGGCGGCGAGATACGCAATGTCACCATGTTCTTCTCCGACCTCACCGGCTTCTCCTCGATCGCCGAGAAGATGACGCCGGGCGAATTGGTGGCGTTGATGAATCGATACCTGTCCGCCATGACCGACATCATCGAGAGCCATGGCGGCTACGTCGACAAATATATCGGCGATTCCATCGTCGCGATGTTCGGCGCGCCGGCCGATGATCCCGCGCACGCCCGCAACGCGGTCCGCGCCGCCCTGAAGTGCCATCAGAAACTGGCCGAGCTCAACGCCGGCAATGCCGCGTTCGCAGGCCGCGGCCTGTCGCACCGCATCGGGCTGAACAGCGGCGAGGCCGTGGTCGGCAATATCGGCTCCCGGCGCCGCTTCAACTATACGGTCATGAGCGACACCGTGAACGTCGCCTCGCGGCTGGAAGGCGCCAACAAATACTATGCGACCTCGATCATGGCCTCCGAAATGACGGTCGCGCAGACCACCGACAGCTTCGCCTGGCGCGAGCTCGATGCCGTCAGGGTTTTGGGCCGGCACGAGGTGATCAAAGTGTTTGAGCCGCTGGCCGAGCGAGGGGCAGAGACGGCGGAACAGATGAAGGCGGCGGCAGGCTACGCTGAAGGGCTTGCGCATTGGCGGGCGCGAGAATTCGCCAAGGCGGCAGATTGCTTCGACCAGGTCGCCGCAACCGATGCTCCGTCAGCACTATTTGCCAAACGCGCGAAGGAGCTCGCTACCTGCCCGCCTTCGGCGGACTGGACGCCGGTCAACACGCTCAAGGGAAAATAGCGGCCCTCGACGCCGATGGGCGGTCGTGGCCCGTTGCGTCGCCGGTCACAACCCGGAGAGCCCTCTTTTTCGAACCCATGACATGGCGTAGTCTAAATCGAGCTGCCCTTCGAGACGGGACGGGCCGACGTCGCCGGTTGCCGGAACGGGCGGCGAGCAGGCCGTCGGCAGGCATCGCAGTCTGAAAGCAGCGCCGACCTTCGTGGCGCTCCCTCAATTTTTCAGCATGAAGCAAGTTGGCCCGCCGCGCGCGGCAGGCCATGCGCACGTGTACCTCAGGGAGGATCGACATGGCGACATTCATACTGACGATCGACTGGACCGACCAGGGAATTCGGAATGTCAGGGAAGCTCCCAAGCGCAGCGAAGCGGCAAAGGCGCTTGCCAAGAAAGTCGGGGTCGAGATCAAGGACATCTATCTCACCTCCGGCGCGCATGACCTTCTCGTCCTCGCCGAAGCACCGCTCGGCGACCACATCACAAAATTCGCGCTTGCGCTCGGCTCCCTCGGCAATGTGCGTACCAGCACCTCACGCGCCTGGACCGAGGCCGAGTGGACCAAGCTGATATCCGAGCTCCCGTAAGCGACTTCGGAGTCTCGACGGGCCTGTGCCCAGTGCGGATTGGCGCAGGCTCGTCCACCGAAGCCGAGAGCGAGACTTTGTGCCGATATCATGAGGAGGTCAGGCCATGGAGATCGAAGCCACGACGTTCGGCACGATCACGATTGACGGAAAGACCTATGAACACGACGTGATCATTCGTCTGTCCGGCGAAGTGGCGAAGCGGAAGAAAAAGCTGTCGAAGAAGTACTACGGCACCTCGCACGTCCTCTCGAAGGACGAGGCGAAGTTCATCTTTGAAGACGGATGCGAGCAGCTCATTCTTGGGTCGGGCCAGATGGGCAATGTGCATCTATCGCCGGAAGCGGAGGCGTATTTTGCGAAGAAAGGTTGCGCGGTCCTGCTCGAGCCGACCCCGGAGGCAATTCATACGTTCAACCGCTCGCATGCCAGGAAGATCGGCCTTTTTCACGTCACCTGCTGAGCAATCCACCGCCCTTAAAACGGCAGCCCGACATAATTCTCCGCGAGCAGGCGCTGCGCCGTTTCGGACGAGAACAGATATTCCAGCTCGGTCTGCTGGAGCCTGTCTTCATACCCGGAACGGTCGGGGAAACGATGCAGCATCATGGTCATCCACCAGGAGAAGCGCTGCGCCTTCCAGATCCGCGCCAGCGCCTTGGCCGAGTAGCCCTCCAGGCCGGAATCATCGCCCTCCTGATAGTGCGCGAGGAGGCCATGATAGAGATAATAGATGTCCGAGGCGGCGCTGTTGAGCCCGCGCGCGCCCGTCGGCGGCACGATGTGGGCAGCATCGCCGGCGAGGAACAGGCGGCCGTAGCTCATCGGTTCGGCGACGTAGCTGCGCAAGGGAGCGATGCTTTTCTCGATCGACGGGCCCGTGAGCAGACGGCCAGCGACCTCGTCCGGCAGGCGCAGCTTCAGCTCGGCCCAGAATGCATCGTCGGACCAGTCCTCCACCTTGTCGGTCAGCGGCACCTGGATGTAGTAGCGGCTCAGCACCTGCGAGCGCAGCGAGCATAGCGCGAAACCGCGCCGGTGCTTCACATAGATCAGCTCCGGGTTGACCGGCCTGGTGCGTGACAGGACGCCGAGCCAGCCGAACGGATAGACCTTCTCATATTCGCGCAACACGTCCTTCGGAATCGACTTGCGGCTGACGCCGTGAAAGCCGTCGGCGCCGACGATGTAGTCGCAATCGACCCGGATGGTCTCGTCGTTCACACGGTAGGTCACGAACGGCTTGTCGGAGGTGAGGTCGTGCGGCGTGACGTCCTCGGCATTGTGCACGACCTTGCCGCCAAGCCGGTCGCGCGCCTCGTAGAGGTCGCGCGTCAGCTCGGTCTGGCCGTAGACCAGCACCGAATTGCCGCCGGAATGACTGTGCAGATCGATGTGGGAGAGCACGCCGTCATGAGCGATCTCGAATCCCTTGTGGATCTCGCCCTCGCGGTCCATCCGCTCGCCGCATTGCGCCTCGCGCATCAGCTTGGCAAAACCGTGCTCGAGCACGCCGGCGCGGATACGGGCGAGCACGTGCTCGCGGCTGTATTTCTCCAGCACGACCGTCTCGATGCCCTTCAGGTGCAGGAGCTGGGACAACAGCAACCCGGACGGGCCACCGCCGATGATGCAGACCTGAACTTTCATTTTTGCGTCCTCCCGTCGGAGCGCTTTTTGCAGATTTTGCGCCGCAAACCGATGGAGGGTTTCGCCTTTGTCTTGTACAATTCGAACATGAGAACCGCAGCCCCTTCCCCGGCCATCCGGGTCTATAACCTGTTCGGCGAGTCCGGCGATCTGCCCGATGTCGTGCATTGCGAGACGATCGCGTCACGCTCGGTCTTGCACGACTGGACGCTGGCCGTGCACCGGCATGCCCGGCTGCACCAAGTGCTCCTGATCGAGCGCGGCGGCGGCGAGGCGACGCTCGACGGGCGCGCGGTGCCGCTGAGGCCGATGCAGATCGTCAATGTGCCGGTCGGCCACGTCCACGGCTTCCGTTTCGTGCCGGGCACGCAAGGCTGGGTGCTGACCATCGCCGCGGAAATCCTTGACGAGGCGCTGCTTGCCTCGGAAGGCCTGCGCGGCGCGTTGTCGCGATCGGCCGTGGTCCGCGGCACGCCGCAGATCCGCACGACCATGAAACAGATCTTTGCCGAACATGCGGCGCGTGATTTCGGCCGGGCCCATGTGCTCCGCGCGCTATCGGCAGCGATGATCGGGCTCGTCGCGCGCGCGCTGATGAGCGAGAGCGGCAGTAGTGGAACGGCCGAGTCAGGCCTTTTCCGCCGCTTCGAGGCGCTGCTCGAGGAGCATCATCTCGAGCGCTGGAGCGTCGCGGATTATGCCAAGGCGCTGGCGATCACGCCGACGCATCTCAACCGGGTGACGCGGGCGGCGACCGGCGATACCGCCTCGCACCTGATCCTGAACCGCCTGATCCGCGAGGCACGGCGCAATCTCGTCTACACCAACCTGCCGGTCTCCACCATTGCGTATGCGCTGGGCTTCGAGGATCCCGCCTATTTCAGCCGTGTCTATGCCGCTGCCACGGGCCTCTCGCCGCGCGCCTTTCGCGTGCAGTTGCATGGCGGCGCAGATTGACGTGTCGGGCGTTCCAACGGCCAGGCGTTGCTACTGATGCGCCTTCTCCTGCCGGGACTCCGTTTCTTCCGGATGCGCCTTCTCATAGTGGAGAAAGAGGTCGAGCAACGCCAGCAGCACGATGACGATGCCGAAGCCGATGCTGAGATGCATCGCGCGCGTGTGCGCAAATCCAAGCAGCCAGGGTGACACGATGAGCCAGACGCCCATCAGGACATTGATCCATTCCTCCCAGTCGCGATAGGCGATGATGGCAGCCAGCGAGAGGATGCCGATGATCGCGCTCGTCACCCAGAGATCGATCTTGCCCTGGCTGATAGTCAGCTTGAACAGCCACGGGGATATGAAGAGCACAGCCGCGAGGAATAGATTGTAGACGTCTGGGACGGTTTCGCGCTCTTGCAACCTGCTCATGACACATCTCCCGCGGGGATATGCCGATGGAATCATTCGGAGGGAGTTTGGTTCCAGGGCAGCAGGCATTGCCCGGATAGACTTTGGTCGGAGGCCAGGCTGCGAGCCGTAATGGCCTTTGTTGCCAGCGCGTGTTGCCGGCGCCGCCACTTACCTTCGTATATAGCGCCCTATCCTTTGGATAGCTGCCCTTTACCTCCGTACAATTGAGCGGGAAATGCGCACGCCTTAGCGTGGCTGCATTCGGCGCCCTGGCGCTGGTGGCATGGACCTCCCTAACCTTGGCGCAAGACGGCCACACCCTGTCCGGCCGTCTGCGCTGTCTTTTTCAGCAAGCCATCGGCGATTTCAGTGTTTTCTGCGGAACTGGAGATTTGTGCATAATGTCTTCGCTTGAGAAGATCGCACTCTTCATCGATGGCTCCAATCTCTATGCCACCTCCAAGGCGCTCGGTTTCGACATCGACTACAGGCGCCTGCTCAGCGAATTTCACGGCCGAGGCAGGCTGCTGCGGGCCTTCTACTACACCACCGTCATCGAGGATCAGGAATACTCGTCGATCCGCCCGTTGATCGATTGGCTCGATTATAACGGCTACGCCGTCGTCACCAAGCTCACCAAGGAATTCGTCGACGCCACCACCGGCCGCCGCAAGGTGAAGGGCAGCATGGATGTGGATCTCGCCGTGAATGCGATGGAACTCGCCGGGCATGTCGACCAGATCGTGTTGTTCTCTGGCGATGGGGACTTTCGTTCGCTGGTGGAAGCCCTGCAACGCCGCGGCGTCCGCGTGACGGTCGTCTCCACGCTCGCCACCCAGCCGCCCATGGTCGCCGACGAACTGCGCCGGCAGGCGGACGTATTCATTGATTTGGCAGAGCTGAAACCAAAAGTGGGGCGCGATCCGGTCGAGCGGCCCGGATCGCGCGAGATGCGTCAGCCGCCGCAATTCCTCGCGCGCGGAGCGATCAATCGCGGCGACCGGGTGGAATGATCCCGCGCAACGGCCGCGGGATTATCAGACGTCGAAGAACACGGTCTCCTCCGGCCCCTGCAAATTGATCGTGAAGGAATATACGACCTTGCCGGCGCGCTCGCCGCGCTTTGCGATCAGCGTCGACCGCCGGATCGGCGGCTCGACCAGGTTGAGCACGGGATCGGCGGCGTTGGCCGCTTCCTCGTCCGAGAAATAGAGCCGCGTGTTCAGCCCGATATTGATGCCGCGGGCGACGACCCAGACATTGACGTGCGGCGCACATTTGCGCCCCATCCTGTCGGTGATGGCGCCGGGCTTGATCGTGTCGAAGGTGACGAGGCCGCTGTCGAAATCCGAGCCCGCGCGGCCCCAGCCGCGGAAGTCTTCGTCGAGCGCACCGGCGGAACGATCGGCAGGATGATTGTAGCGGCCGGCGGCATTGGCCTGCCAGATTTCCAGCAGCACATCGCGCAGCGGCGAGCCGCTGCCGTCGAGCACGCGGCCTTCAAGCGTGATGCGCTCGCCTTCCGTGTTCGGCGTCACCAGGACGTTGGAAAAGTTCTTCTCGAAGATGTCGAAGCCGGCCATCGCCGGGATCAGGCCGATATGGACATAGGGCCCGGCGGTCTGCGAGGCGGTTTCCTTGAGGTAATTGAGCGGCTGCGGCATTTGCTCAGTTTCCTTCGGTGCGGTTTTCGAAATAGGTCGAGCGCGCCCCTCGCAGCACGATGTCGAAGCGGTAGGCGAGCGAATCGAACGGCGTAGAGGCGTTGAGATCGAGCGGAGCAACCAGACGCTCAAGCGCGTCCTTGTCCGGGATCGTCGTCAGGATCGGGCAGACCGGGATCAGAGGATCGCCCTCGAAATACATCTGCGTGATCAGCCGCTGCGCAAAGCCCGAACCGAACACCGAGAAGTGGATATGGGCTGGACGCCAGCTATTGACGTAGTTGCGCCAGGGATAGGGACCGGGCTTCACCGTGCGGAAGTAATAATAGCCGGTGTCGTCGGTCAGCGCGCGGCCGCAGCCGCCGAAATTCGGATCGATCGGTGCGAGATAGGTGTCCTTCTTGTGCCGGTAGCGGCCGCCGGCATTGGCCTGCCAGAACTCGACCAGGGTGTTCGGCACGCCGCGGCCGGTCTCGTCGAGCACGCGGCCGTGAACGATGATGCGCTCGCCGACGGGATCGCCGTCCTTGGCGTAGTTGCGGATCAAATCGTTGTCGAGCGGGCCGAGATCGTTGTGCCCGAACACCGGCCCGGTGATCTCCGAAATCGAGCTCTCCAGCGATAGCAGCGCCTGGCGCGGCGAGCGCAGCACTGAGGACTTGTAGCCGGGCGCATGCGCCGGCGGATGGATGGAGCGGTCGCGCTGGAAGAAGCCGCCATCACGAAGCGGCGGCGTGAATGGCTCGGGGCGGTTAAGGCGGGGATCCTGCAAGGCTGGAATTGGCGCCTGGGCGTTCATCGGCGTTGGTCTCTCCCTCTGGCGTCCGGGTCCGGGCGCACGGTTAATCTGGAGATCATGGCTCCGGCCATTCTCAAGATAAATAGATGGATTATAATGAATTGCATGAAAGAAATTGATCATTTGGCGCTCGACGGCCACGCCCTCGAACTGTTCCTGGCCGTGCTGGAGGAAGGCTCGGTGACGGCAGCGGCGACGCGGCTCGGCCTGACGCAATCAGCCGTCAGCCACGGATTGAACAAGCTGCGGCGGATCGCCGGCGATCCGCTGTTCGCCAAATCCGGGCGCGGCATCGTCGCCACCGCGCACGCCCAGGCGCTGGCGGTAAAGGCGCGCGCGCTGATCGACGAGATGCGGAGCTTTGCTGGCGGCATCAGCTTCGAGCCGGCGCGCGCGCAGCTTTCGCTGACGATCGCAGCCAATGATTTCCAGCGCGATCTGCTGCTGCCGCGGTTCTTCGATCATGTCGCGGACAGGGTGAAGAGCCTGAACCTGCGCGTGATTCCCTCGCAGTCACCCTCGCCTGCCATGCTGCGCGAGAACCGCTGCGATCTTCTGATCACGCCGCTGCCGCCGTCCGGCGTCGACATCGTGCAGAAGCGTCTCCTAAGGGATCACTACGTCTGCTACTACGATCCCAAGGCACGCGCCGCGCCGGGTAGCCGCGCCGCCTATCTCGCGGCCCGCCACATCACCGTGGTCTATACCGACAATGAGCGGCTCGATTTCGACCGCCGGCTCGCCGCGAACGGCTTCCATCGCGACATCGCGATCTCCGTGCCGAGCTTTTCCGGCGTGCCGTCCTTCCTGCGCGGCTCCGACATGCTGGCGAGCATGCCGAGCCTGCTGGCTTCCGGCGTGATGGGTGGCTTCGCGCAAGCGCGCATTCCTCTGGCCTCGCGCAGCCGGACGCTGGCCGAGCTGCCCATGTTCATGGTCTGGCACCAGCGCTATCAGAAAGACCCGGCCCATCGCTGGATCCGAAGCCAGCTCGAGACCGTGGCGGCAACGACGGCCGGCGACTGATCCTTGGTCACGGCTTGCGGAAGCCTGCCCTTCGCCAGACCCACTGGTTGCGACGCGGCAGCCACGCTAGAATTCGTCCATGACCGTGACCGATATTGCGAGCAGGACCTACAATCATAGCTGGCGGCTGGATCCCATCATCCGCAGCCTGCTCGATACTGACTTCTACAAGTTATTGATGTTGCAAATGATTCGGGAATCCTACCCGGATCAGAAGGTGACCTTCTCGGTGATCAACCGCTCGCGCCATGTGCGGCTTGCCGAGACCATCGACGAGGGCGAGTTGCGCGCCCAGCTCGACCATGCCCGCACCATCCGCTTCACCAAGAAAGAGCTGATCTGGCTTGCCGGTAATACCTTCTACGGCAAGACCCACATGTTCTCGGCCGATTTCATCCGCTGGCTCGCCGAATTCCGCTTGCCCGAATACGAGCTGCGCAAGGTCCAAGGTCAGTACGAGCTGCACTTCCATGGGCCTTGGACCCACACCACGATGTGGGAAATTCCGGCGCTCGCCATCCTCAATGAACTGCGCTCGCGTGCGGCGATGAAGGACCGCGGCCGGTTCGAGCTCGACGTGCTCTACGCCCGTGCCAAGGCCAAGCTCTGGACCAAGGTCGAGCGGCTGCGCAAGCTGGAGAATTTGCGGCTGTCCGACTTCGGCACGCGCCGCCGCCACGGCTTCCTGTGGCAGCGCTGGTGCGTAGAGGCGGTGAAGGAAGGGCTGGGTTCGTCCTTCATCGGGACGTCCAACGTGCTGTTGGCGATGGACAACGATCTCGAAGCCATCGGCACCAACGCGCATGAGCTGCCGATGGTGGCGGCCGCGCTCGCGAAGGACGATGAGGAATTGCGCTGGGCGCCCTATCGCATCCTCGACCAGTGGCGCCAGACCTATGGCGGCAATCTCTTGATCGCGCTGCCCGATGCCTTCGGCACCAAGGCCTTTCTGCGCGACGCGCCGGAATGGGTCGCCGACTGGACCGGCTTCCGCCCGGACAGCGCCCCGGCGATCCAGGCCGGCGAAGAGATCATCAAATGGTGGGAGACGAAGGGCCGCAATCCCAGGGACAAGCTGCTCGTCTTCTCCGACGCGATGGACGTCGGCTCGATCGAGGATACCTATCACCATTTCGTAGGCCGCGTGCGGCTCTCGTTCGGCTGGGGCACCAACCTCACCAACGACTTCGTCGGCTGCGCACCGGACGGCTCTTTCGATCTCGATCCGATCTCGCTGGTCTGCAAGGTGTCGTCGGTCGACGGGCGTCCAGCGGTGAAGCTCTCGGACAATCCGGAGAAGGCGACCGGCATGCCCTCCGAGATCGAGCGTTACCTGCGCGTGTTCGGCAATGCCGGTCGCGTGCGTACGCCCGTGCTGGTCTAGTGTTGTAACTCCGACAGTCCCAATTCCGTCATTCCGGAGCCCGAGCGGAGCGACGGAGCCCGGAAATCCATCTGGCCGCAGAGTACGTGGATGAATGAATTCTCGCGACTTCGTCGCGCCCCGGAATGACATTGAGTGAATCAGACGTAGAGACACAACATTAGCGGCGACCGATTTCTCTCGATCGAGTAAACCACGCACGAAGAATTCGACAGATTGTTCGCTCGGATGCTGTGCCAGTTCCGGATTCGCGGCATTTGCGACGATCTGCCTGCATCCACTTCACAGCGCCTTCACCCTGCAACACGGTCGCTCCGCTCTTCAGGTCGAGTTAAGCAGCGTTCCAGCCGACTTCGCGTTATCAGCGAGCGCTCCGCTGGGGTCGTTGAGCGATTTGGGGAACGTAGAGTGTCTCGCAGAACAGCGACGTCGGCGAAGGGACGCAACTTCGTTCATGTCATCAAGCTCGTCTCGCCTTTCGTCATGGTCGTGGTGCTGCAGGCGACGATCGCCGGACTCAGCCTCGAAGTGATGTCATCGGTCCGCGCCTATGTCGCCGGCGAGGCGATGTGGTCACGATCGCAGAAGAACGCCGTCTACTTCCTCAATCTCTATCTGCATTCGGGCGAGGCGAGCCAGTTCGCGCACTACCGGACCTCCCTCGCCGTTCCCATCGGCGATGAATACGCAAGATGGGCGCTCGAGCGCGACCCGGTCGATGTCGAGACGGCACGCATCGGCTTCCTGCAAGGCGGCAACCATCCCGACGACGTTCCCGGATTGATCTGGCTGTTCCGCTATTTCAGCCGCATCAGCTTTTTCCAGGAGGCGATCCGGGAATGGACCGCCACCGATCCCATGCTGCTGGAGCTCGGCATCCTCGGCGATGTTATCCGCAACGATCTCAAGAACGGTCTCATTCGGGACAGCGGCCGCTTGCAGCTCCTGTCGTCGCGGCTCTCGGAGCTGAACAGCCGGTTCACCAAGCATGCCAACCGGTTCTCGACGGTGCTTGGCGAAGGCTCCCGCACCATCAAGCTGACGTTGACCTGCGTGAACATCGTCACGGCCGTGACCCTGATCCTTCTGCTGATCTGGCATACGCGACGGTTGGTTCTGCAACGCCAGTCGTTCGAGGATGCGTTGCATGAGGAGAAGGAACGTCTTGCCTGGCAGGCCTCGCACGACTGGTTGACGGGGCTCGCCAACCGGCGTGCCTTCGAGGCGCGCCTGCAATGCGAGCTCGACGGCGCCGGCTCACTGGCCTTGATCCTGATCGATCTCGACCAGTTCAAATCCGTCAACGACACCTACGGCCATCTCGCCGGCGATCGTCTGCTGACCCAGGTGTCGCGCCTGCTGCAGCGGGACCGGCAACCGCACGATCTGGTCGCCCGGCTTGGCGGCGACGAATTTTGCATGATCCTGCCGCAATGTTTGCCGCTCGACGCTGTCGATATCGCCGAGCGGCTGCGCAAGTCGCTCGAGCTGTTCAACTTCGTCTGGGACGATCGCTGCTTCGGGGTGACGGCCAGCATCGGCGTCGCCTGCATCTCCGACAGCAACACGACGCTCGAGCAGGCCATGCATCGCGCCGACGTCGCCTGCTATCGGGCCAAGGAAAAGGGACGCAACCGGGTTCAGGTCGACACCGCAAGGTCCGAGATCATCACAGTCCAGACGCGGCAGCGCGAAATTGCCGTCGCGCGAGGCTGATGGTCCGCAGGGGCGATCGGCCGCCGATCAGGTGCCCTCGGTTCGCCGTTCCTGCGCATAGCGCACCAGCGCCGCGAAGCGGTAGATGCCATGCACGAACTTGCCGTAAGGCATGGTGACGAACAGCGCGAACACCACGCCGAGATGCAGCGCGAGCAGTGGCCCCATCGCGGCGGTCTCCCGCAGGATCAGCAGCGCCATGCCGGTGGCACCGGTTAGGAACAGCATGGCGATGAAGCCGACATCCATGCCGTAGCGCGCTTCGTCAAGCAGCTCGGGGGCGCGACGCATCTTGGCAACGAACAGCCCGATCGGCCCCGCGATCAGGCCGATGCCGCCGAGCGTGCCGAGCACGACCGGCAAATCCCACCACGGATACGGCGCCTCGCGGCCCAGCAGATAGTGGTAGAGCGTGGCGACCGAGGTCGCCGCAAAGCACAGCAGGAAGCCGTAGAAGGTGAGGTGGTGACAGAGCTTGCGGCGGTCGGTCGGCCGGTCGTCCTCATTGTAGCAGCCGACGCCGCCACCATGGAGATAGCGCAGCTCGCCCGCATCGCGGATCGCCTGGAGAAGCGAACCGCCATCGGCGCGGCCGCCGATGGGATCGCCGATGTCGCGCCAGAACGCGCGGACGCTCATGACCAGCGCGAGGATGGCATAGAGGAACGCTGCGCTGAACAGCACGGCCATCGCATTGTGCGGCATCAGCTTGTAGAATGCGCCGGCCCCGGCATGCACGCCGAACAAAACGCCGCGGTCGTTGAGGGCGACAAAGCCGAGGATGAAGGCCGCCACGCTGAGCGCAGCAACGATGCTGATCACGAGGCCGTTGCGCGCAAAGGTGCCGGACAGCGCCCGCGGCCAGGCATAGGCCGCATAGGACTCAGCGCGCGCAATCGCCAGCGTCTTCGGAACATTGACGTTAAATTCGTGTGGCGGCGAGAACTGGCAGTCGACATAGCAGGCGCCGCAGGCGTGACAGAGATTGGCGAGATAGTTGAGATCGCCGTCGGAGAAGGCGCGGCGCATCTCCATGGCCGGAAACACCGCGCACAGACCTTCGCAGTAACGGCAGGAATTGCAGACCGTCATCAGGCGGTCGGCTTCGTCGAGAATCCTAGTTCCGTGCATGTTTCGCCGCTTCCCGTCCTGCGATCCGCCCGAACACGCTGCCGATGGTCATGCCGATCCCGGCGGCATAGCCCTTACCGAGCACGTTGCCGGCCATGATCTCGCCGGCCGCGAACATGTTGGCCGAGGGCCTACCGCCCTTCATCAGCATGCGCGCCTCTTTGTTCACGCGCGTGCCGAGATAGGTGAAGGTGATGCCGGGCCGCACCGGATAGGCGAGATAGGGCGGTGTCTCGATCCGCCGCGCCCAATGCGTCTTCGGAGGCGTGATGCCCTCGGTGCGGCAGTCGTCCAGGATGGTGTGGTCGAAGGTGCCGGGCCGCACCGCGGCGTTGAAGCCCGAGATGGTCTTTTCCAGCGCCGCCGGATCGAGCGTCAGCTTGCCGGCGAGTTCGGCTATCGTCTGCCCGGCGATCGGCGGGAACAGCGTCGGCATGAAGCTGGTGACGACGGTCGAATCGAAAATAATGTAGGCGATCTGATCGGGCTGCGCGGCGACCAGCCGGCCCCAGATGGCGTAGCGCTTCGGCCAGATATCCTCGCCCTCGTCATAGAAGCGCTGCGCGTGCTTGTTGACGACGATGCCGAACACGACGGAGTCGTGGCGTGTGATGATGCCGCCGTCGAATTTCGGCGCGCGGGCGTCGATCGCGACCGCGTGGCACTGGGTGGGATCGCCGACCTCCTGCACGCCTTTGCCGAGCAGCATCTTCAGGATCGAGCCGCGATTATAGGGCGTGCCGCGGATCAGGAAATTGTCGGCGGCTTCACCCCAGTGCTCCTTCAACCACTCGATATTGGCCTCGAACCCGCCGGCGGCCGCAACCAGCGAGGTCGCGCGGATCTCGGTGTCGCCGTTGATCGGCCGCTTGACGCGGGCGGCCAAGAACATGCCGTCCTCGATCACGAGATCGATCACCTCTGCATCGTAGGCGACCTCAACGCCGAGCCGCTCGGCGGTGAGATAAAGCGCATTCAGCATCGCGCGGCCGCCGCCAAGGAAGAAGGAATTGGTACGCCCGAGGCTGAGCGTGCCGCCGAGCGAGGGCTGCCAGCGCACGCCCTGCTCCACGATCCAGTTCAGGATGTCCTTGGACTCCCGGATCATGTGGCGGGCGAGTTCCTCGTCGGTCTGTCCGCCGGTCACGACCAGCAGATCCTTCCAGAACTCCTCCTCGGTATAGGGGCCGGTCAGGATCTCGGTCGCGGCGTCATGGGCGCAGCGCATGTTGCGGGTATGGCGCGTGTTGCCCCCGCGATAGAACTTAGGTGCGCCTTCGAGCACGAGGACCGAGGCGCCGCCGCGCCGGGCGGCGATCGCCGCGCAGAGCGCCGCATTGCCGCCACCGATCACCAGCACGTCGTATTTGCTGCCCATGCCGTCCGTCCGATGCGACGCGAGTTAGAGAGAATCTGCTGGCCGGCGGCCGCGGTCAACCCGGCCGCCATTGCGTACTTTTGTATACAAAGATATACATCAACGGTGCAAGCGGCATCTCTGCATGGGCAGGATGCGTCCTGCGTCACGAGGAACCATGGCCAGACGCCCGGCAAAGGCAGGCGGATCGATCTCGCGCGGCGCCGGTGTGGCGCTGGGCGAAGCCGTGTTCCGCTCGCTGTGCGAGGCGCTTCAGGCAGGCAGCTATCGCGCCGGCGACCGCCTGCGCGAAGAAGAGGTCGCCGAGCGGCTGAAGGTGAGCCGCACGCCGGTGCGGGAGGCCCTTGGCCGGCTCGCGGCGCGCGGCTTCGTCGAGCCCGCCGGAGGCCGCGGGCTGATCGTACGCAGCCTCGACATCTCCGAGGTGCTCGAGCTCTATGCCATGCGCGAGATCATGGAAGGTGCGGCTGCCCGTCTTGCCGCCGAGCACGCCTCCACCCCCGAGATCGACGCGCTCCGGGACATCGAGCAGGCCTTTGCCGAGGCTTCCGAGACCAACGCCGCCGAGATGGCAAGGCTCAACCGCGCCTTCCACGAGGCCATCTGCCGGGCCGCGCGCAATCGCTACCTCGACAACGCGTCCCGCGAGTTGCAGGACTGGATCGCGCTGCTGGGACCGACGACCTTCACGGTGACGGGCCGGCCGACGACCAGCCACAGAGAACATCAGGCCATCATCGACGCCATCGCCGCACGCGACGGCGACAAGGCCGAAAACCTTGCGCGCGCGCACATTCGCGAAGCGTTGCGCTGCCGGCTGAAGCTTCTGCAGAAACAGTAGACGCGCCGGCTATCTCCTGGCCCGGCGCGGCGGACGTGAGCCCGCATCACGGCCGTCCGCGGCCGAGGCCACAGCGCTCTCCAGGAGCTCGGTCGGACCGCCGAGCGCCCGCGTCAGGCGAATGGCCGCTTTCAGCAGCAGCGACGACATCGTCTTGATGCTCTCCCGCGTGAAGCGCGGCTTCGGCCCCGAGAGCGACAAGGCGCCGGCGCATTTGCCGCCGGGCCCGAATACGGGACAGGCCAGCCCCGCGCAATCCGGATCGCGCTCGCCGAACGACACCGCAATGCAGCTCTCGCGGATGTCGTCATAGGCCTCGCCCTTCTCGCCGTCGAAAGCGAGGATAATCCGGCCGGCCGCGCCGCGATCGAGCGGCAGCAGCATGCCGGCCTCGACCCGGTCGAGGGTCGAATGCTGAGAATCGACGCGAAAGATGCAGAGCCTGCGCTTGGCGTCATGCCGCACATGAAACGAGGGACTCTCGGTGCCGTCGGCCACGAGCTGGCGCAACAGCGGCATCACCCGATCATGCAGATTGTTGGCGCGCTGATAGACCGCGCCCAGCCGGAACGGCGTCGCGCCGAGATGATAACGGCCGTCGGACAATTGCACGAGGTAGCCGAACTCCTGCAACGAGCTCATCAGCCGCAGCAGCGTGCTCTTGTACATGCCGGTGCGCCGGGCGAGCTCGGCCAGCGCCATCGGCTCGGGCGCGTCCTCGAACGCCGCCAGGATCGTCAAGGCGCGGTCGACGGCGGCGACACCGGGCGAAGCCATGCAGTCTCCTTTTGAGGGAATCCGGACGGGTCGATCAACTTTGCGATCACCGGAAAGTACGCATCGCCCATGCCCTTGTCGATCGTCTCCTCGAAGATCGTGCGCATCAGCCCCGCGCCCCTGAGGTTGAGGCCGGCCTCCTCGCCGAGCGCCAGAGCGTAGCTCAGGTCCTTCATCGCATATTCGGTCGAGAAAGCCCGTAGCGGAAACTCCTTGGCGAGGATCGCTTTCATGCCGTGATTGCGGAGCGCGAAGCTGTCCGCCGACCCCTTCGACAGCGTCTCCAGCAGGAGCTTCGGCTCGACGCCGCTGTGCTTGGCGAGCGCGACGGCTTCCGCCAGCGCATTGACCGTCTCGAACAGCACCATGTTGTTGAGGATCTTTGTCACCTGCCCTGCCCCGGTGCCACCGCAGAGGGTGACGTCGGTGGCGAAATGCCGGATCAGCGGCTCGACCTTTGCGAACTGCTCCGGCGTCGCGCCGACCATGACGCTGAGGGTGCCATCCTGCGCCGCCTGGCGGGTCCGGGCGATCGGCGCATCGATCCAGAGCGCGCCCTTTTCAGCCAGTTGCCGGGCGAATTCGCGCGTCATCCCGACTTCGGATGTACCGAGATCGATCACGGTCTGTCCGCTCCTGATCGACGGCAGGATGCCGCCTTCGAAGGCCGACAGCACATGCTTCGCGCTCGGCAGGCACAGGAAGATGATCTCGCTGCCGCCGACGACGTCGCCGACGGATTTGGCCGCAGTCGCGCCATCCGCGACGATCCGCGCCAGCGGATCCGCGGCGAGATCGAACGCCAGCACCGTCCGCCCGCTCTTGCGCAAGAGGTTGCGGCAGATCGGCTCGCCCATGACGCCGAGACCGATGAACCCGATCAATCCAGACATTCCGTACTCTCCTCAAAAGCCAGCGGTGGGCAGGCGCAAGCGCCCGCCCGCCGATATTCCTACTTGACCAGCGGACAGCCGCCCTCGCTCATCGGCCGGAAAACGTCATCACCCGGCTTGGAGCTGACGACCCGGTAGTAATCGTATTTGTACTTGGCCTCCTCCGGCTTCTTCACCTGCACGAGGTACATCGTGTGCAGCACGCGCCCGTCGGGCCGGATTGCGACATCCTTGTTGTACATGTCGTTCACTTTCATCTCGTGCATTTTTGCCGCAACGGCCGTCGCGTCCGTCGTGCCGGCGGCCTTGACGGCGGCGAGATAGTGGCGGACCCCGCTATAGACACCCGCCTGCACCATGCTCGCGACCTTGCCGTCCATCAGCGCGGCGTAGCGCTTCGACCACGCCCGCGTCTCCTCATTGAGGTCCCAATAGAACGAGGTCGTCACCTGCAGGCCCTGGGTGACCTTCAGGCCGAGCGAATTGACGTCAGTGATGAAGACGAGCAGACCGGCAAGCTTCTGACCGCCCTCTACGATGCCGAACTCGCCGGCCTGCTTGATGGCGGTCTGCACATCCGCGCCGGAGGTCGCAAGGCCCACGACGTCGGCCTTGGAGCCCTGCGCCTGCAACAGGAACGAGGCGAAGTCGGCGGTGCCGAGCGGGTGCGCGGCCGAGCCGATCACCTTGCCGCCGGCTGCCTCGATGAACTTCGTTGCGTCGCGCTGCAACGCATGGCCGAAAGCGTAGTCGGCGGTGACAAAATTCCAGGTCTTGCCGCCGGCGCGCGTGATCGCGTCGCTGGTCAGCTTGGACAGCGCATAAGTATCGTAGTTGAAGTGAAAGCTGATCGGCGAGCAGGACTTTCCGGTGAAGTCGGATGAGCCGGGGCCGCTGATCACGAAGATCCTGTTCTTCTGCTTGGCCACTTCGAGGATGGCAAAGCCGGCGGACGAGGCCGCGCCGTCCGCGATCATGTCGACGCCCTCATTGTCGAACCATTTGCGCGCAGTAGCCGAGGCAATGTCAGGCTTGTTCTGATGATCGGCCGAGATGATCTCGATCTTCTTGCCGAGGATCTCGTTGCCGAAATCCTCCGCCGCGAGCTTCGCAGCGGCGACCGAGCCGCGCCCGCCATTGTCGGCGAACACACCGGACTGGTCGTTGAGGACGCCGATCCGGATGACATTGTCAGCGGCCGACGCCACACTCGCCTGTGCGGCCAGAACGGCCACCGCAATCCAACGCAACTTCATACGATACGACTCCACTTTACGAACTTTGCTTGTCGAGAATGTCTTGCAGGACGGGCGCTATGTAGCGGCGGAACTGCGCGGGGTTCTCACTCATGGGGAAATGGCCGAGCCGCTCCATGACCGCGGCCTTGGCGCCCGGAATGCCTGCCGCAGTGCGCATCGTGTCGTCCGGCGTGCAGGAAAAATCGTACTCGCCGGTCAGGAGGTAGAGCGGGCACTGGTTGACATCGATGGCACCGATGCGACCGCGCAGATCGCCGTCGACGCGATAAAAATAGAGGTCGCCCTTGAAGATGCCGGGGCCGCCCTGCTTGTAGCCCCACAGCGTCTCGTTTCGCGCCGCTTCCGGGCCGTTCGGTGCGATCAAGCCGGACACGAGCGCTGCGCAGACTTCACCGCCATGAACGTCGGGCCGGTTGAGCCAGGCGGTGTCGTACCAGGGTTGCTGGAAATCGGCGGCCTCGAGCCCGATCAGCGCGCGGAACTCGCGGGCGTGCTCGATCGCGAGGTTCAGCACGATGCGGCCCCCGATCGAGCAGCCAATCACCACTGGCCATTCCAGTTTCAGCGCCTTGCAAAAAGCGCGGATCGTCGCGGTATAGCCTGCCGTGGTGAGCCGGTATTCGCTGCCATATTGGCTGTCCGGCGGATTCGATTTGCCATGCCATGGCATGTCGAAGGCGATGACGCGGAAGTTTTTGGTGAACTCCTCATCGACGAGCAGATGACGCCACTGCCGCGCATCGGAGCCCGCAGTGTGCAGGCAGACCAGCGGAATGCCGCTACCGTTCTCCTCGAAATAGATGCGATTGGTTTCGCCGTTGATCTCGACATGCACGTAACGGCCGACGATCGGCTCGATGAAGCCGTTCATGACGGGCCTCCGAAACCGTTGCGGCGCGGCAGCGCCAAGAGATCCTTGAAATACTGCAGATGCGCCATGAAGGGATGCAGATCGCCTTCGAGCGTCGCCTGCCCGCGCTTGGTCAGCGCCAGAAGATCATGCCAACCGGGCGGCGGCATCGTCTGCCAATAGGCCGCGAATGCCGCCGGCGTCGCGCGATAGGCGAACCGCCAGGACCGCATCAGCACCGGCGCGGGCGCCATGTCGATGATCTGCCCGGCACGGATGGCGACATGAAACGGCTGCGTGCTCGGGCCGAGCAGACAATCGACGTCGAGCCAGCGGCCGCGTGCGATCAGCGCCGCGTCGCGCGCCAGCAACTCCGGAATTGCCCTGAAGCTCGCGACGACAGCGTCTGGCGAAAATGACACCGGCGGATCGCTGCTCTGGCCACGGTCGAATTCCATTGCTCCACCCTCGATCGAGTCGTTCTACCCTACAGAACGATATTCTATTTCTTCCGTTGTTCTATACAGGCCCCGCACATGAACTCAAGCCCGCCTCGATGTCATGGGTGCGCCGTCCCCGACGCCGGACAGCGGCACCACCAAGATGCTCACGGGAATGAATGGGCCCAAGCAACGCCGCGAAGGCGTATGCAAGCCGCCTCGGTCAGGCCTCGAACACGCGCGTGAAGAGCCAATAGCCGCCGAGCAGGCTGATCGCCGCGGATACGGCATAGACCAATCTTGCCGCCCTGACCGGCTTGGCCGGATCAGGCGCGATCAGCCGATCGAACAGGCCGAGCGCCGGCATGACGATCGCGACGATTGCTACCTGCCCGATCTCGACGCCGATATTGAACGCCGCGAGCGCCGGCACGATCGCGTTGGCCGGCAGGCCGACCTCCCGGAGCGCGCCGGCGAAGCCAAAGCCATGGATCAGCCCGAACAGAAAGGTCACGCGCCAGCGCTTGTCGATGTCGCGCGAAAAGAAATTCTCGACGGCCACGAACACGATCGAGGCGGCGATCGCAGGCTCCACGATGCGACTCGGAATGACGACGAGGTCCAGCGCCGCCAGCGACAGCGTGATGGAATGGGCGATGGTGAAGGCAGTGACGATCTTGATCACCGGAATGAGCCGGCGCGCCCACAGCACGACCGCGATCAGGAACGCGACGTGATCGTAGCCGAGGAAGATGTGCTCGATGCCGGTGAGAAGATAGCGCTGCATTGTCGACCACAGCGGCGGCGCCGGCGCCGACAGCGTGACGGTGGTATTGCCGGCATCGAGCAGCGCCTGCGCCTCGGACTTGCCCTGCGCGACCAGCACGACCTGGCGCGCGGTCGGATCCTTCTCGGTCAGCACAGTGGAGCGATAGACGATGTCGCCAGCGACGCCCGCGCAGGCAAAGCTGTTGCGATAGATGACGCCATCGCCGTCCGCCAGGATCGCCGCTGTTCCGGCGCTGCAGGCTGTGCCGTCGGCACCGGTCACGGCGAGATGTGCTTTCATGTACGCGAGGATCGATGCGGCAGCCGCATCGACCGCGGCGGGATCGACCGCGTCCGCCTTTGCGTCGTAGATCTTGATGCCGACGAGGCGGTCGACGTCACTGCCCTTGAGCGCCACCTCGACGGTCACGGTGCGGTCGGCGGCCAGCGCCAGGCGCGCCGTCGAGAGATTGACCTGGTGCGCGCACGCCGGCACGCCGAAGCCGAGCAGGACGATGCCGAGCAGGAGGCGGAGCAAGCTCATGATCCTGCTCCGACGGCGCGGAGCAGCTCGGTCAATCGGCGCATCTCGAACTCGGCCACGGTGACCACCGCGCCATCGGGCGCGAGACGTGCGTAGCGGTCGAGACTGTCGGCGGACGTGCCGAACTCGAGCCTGGCCAACGGCGCAGCCGCATCGCGCGCGAAGACCAGCACGATCAGGCTCGGCAGGTTGAGCCCGTAGCGGGCGAGTTGCGACGGATCGGCCGGTCCGACCCAGGTCTCGACTGCGGCGGCATCGAACGCACGCAGCGCCGCGTCGATGATGCGCGCCTGCTCGGGATCGGCGACGTGCACGAGGTTGCCGGCGGAGTGATTGTGCTGACCGAGATGGCGGAACCAGTTGCCGGCGGCGTCGCGTTCGAAGCGGGTGAGCTTGCCGGCATAGACGATCTCGAGCGCCCAGACCTGCGCCATCGAAACCGGCAGCAACAGGCTCCTGCCACGGCTTGCCGCGTCCGGCCCGGACGTGCCGTGCAGACGGCGTGCCATATCGAGCGTGACCCTCCACTCCTCCCCGACATGGCGCGGCATCAGATACACTGCGGGACGCCCGGCGATCCGGACGTAATGAGAGGTGCTCGCCGGGTTGAGCGCGCCCACATTCACGGACGTCGTCGAACCATCGGCGGTCTCGATCACGGCAACCGTTGCGGGTGGATCGAGACCAAAGGCGGCGAAGCTCGCCGCCGTGAGTTCCGCGGCTAAAATTTCGCGTGCGGGCTCGCTGACGGTGACAAGCCGCAGCGCCGTTTTGAGATGCGATCTGAGTTCGACCGGCACGGCGCCATCCAAGCCCTCGATCGTCCACTCGCCGGCCTTACGCAACAGGACGACGCTGTCGCCGTCAGAGCGAATCTCCACCCGCTGCGCGTCGGCGGGCGCGATCGTCACGAGCCCCTTCGGTGCGAATGCGACCTTGCTGCGCAGCTCCGGCCATTGCCCGCTGACGATCAAGACACCCAGCAGTGCCATCAGGCAAACAGCGAGCAGCGGCGTCAGCCATCGGACCATCGCGCGGGTGGCCGCCCGGTCCCTCACCGTCGCCTCCACCACATTGCAACACCGAACAGCGCCGTGCTCAGCGGCAGCAGCACCTCCAGCACGATGAAGGTGTCCCGCATCTGGCTGCTGGTCAGCACGATCTCCGGCAGCTTGAAGGTCTGCGGGGCGACGCTCGGCGTCGCGTCATCCTCGGCGAGCCAGCGCAGCATGGCGAGCGACAGCTCACCATTGGAGACATAGGGGAAATATTCGTTGCTGGCGACCTTGCTGGTGCCGGCCACGACCAGGCGGAAGCGTTTGCTCGGCGAGGCTCCCGGCCAGCTACCTTCCAGCGCGACTGCGAGCGGCTGTGCGCTCCGCTGCGCGTTTGGCGGATCTCCGCCTGTCGTAGCCGCAGCCTTAGGCGATCGCAGATAGCTGTCCTGGCTGCTTGCGGCCAGCACTACAAGGCTCACCCCGGACGGCGGACGCGACACCGCGATCGGCCGCGCCTGCGGAAACACGGTGAGCGCCAGACGCTTCGTGATCGGATGCGGCGGATAGTATGGCACCGCGACCTTGTCCGCATCGGTGCGGAAATGATTGAGGGGATCGATGACGATCGCCGCTTCACTCGACAATCCCACGGGCTTGAGCAGTAGCCGCTCGAGATCACCACCGATCTCTGACAGCGGATCGATCAGGAGCAGCAACCGGCCGCCGCCCTTCACATAATCGCCGAGCAGCACCGCCTCGTCAACGGTGAAAGCCGTACGCGGGCCGATATCGGCAACAACCGAACAGTCGGGCGGGATGCTGGTCGCCGTCACTGTCACGAGCTCGCGCATCTCGAAGCCGATCTGGTTCAGAGCCAGCAAGAGCCGGTCGAGCGCTTCGGGCGCGGTTTCCAGCACGTCGCCGGCACCGGGCGTCTCGTGGCCCTTCAGGGTCTCGACATGGCTGAAATGGAAGTGCGAGGGCAGCGGCCGAAACGTCTCGCCATGGCCGGTGACGAAGCACACCGTCTCCACGCGCTTGCGCAGCACGCTCAATGCCGCATAGCCGATGCGGGCGGGATCGATGACGTTTTCGACCAGGACCTTGCGATCCTCGGCCTGCAGCACCGCCGTATTGTAGGCGCGCACGCCGAGATCTCGGGCAAGACCGGGCTCCTTGTCGAGATCGATGGCACGGAACGCCAGCAACGGATGGTTGCGCGCGGCGGTCTGAACGAGGTCACGGACAGAGATCGCGTTGGCATCGCTCGCATTGTAGAAATAGGTCAGCGCAAGCGGCGTTCGCAATTGTGCGATCACGTCGATGAGCTGCTGCGGCGGCGTGTTGCGTCCTTCCCGGCTGACGTCGAAATGCACGTCGTGGCGGTAGAGCGCGACATTGGCGCCGATGACCGCCACGACCGCGGCGACTACGATCGACGCGTTCGCAAACCAGGCCGACCAGCGCAAGCCGCCGCCGCGCAACGGAAGCCGGATTGCCAGCATGAAAAGCGCGAGCAGAGCGAGGAAGCAGGCGGCGAACAACAGGCTGTTCGATGCCGTCTCGCCGAATCCTGCAAAGCCGATCGCGCCACTGGCGATGGCGCCGGCCGCCAGGACGAGGAGCGCGATGTTCGATCTGGCAGATCCGCTCATCGCCTTGCCCTCTCACCGCCGTGCCAGGGCGCGGACCGTCAACAGCAGCATCAACAGGGTGACGCTGAGGAAGAAGCCCACATCGGACAGATAGATCGAGCCGACGGCAAAGGGACGGAAATGCACCGAGAGCGAGAGGTTCACCACCAGCGTGTCGGCGGGGCTCGGCAGGAGCCAGCCGAAATTGTCGATGATCCAGAGCAGGAGGAACACGCTGAGCGACATCAGCGCCGCAATCACCTGGTTGGCCGTCAGCGCCGAGGCCAATAGCCCCGTGCCGACCAGCGCCGCTCCAAATAGCAAAAGCCCGAAATAGCCGCTGTAGATCGGGCCGAAATCAGGATCGCCGAACCAGGCGAGCGCGGCCGCGTAGGCGCCTGAGAGCAGGAGCATGACGACGATCAGGCTCATCGCGGCCAGGAACTTCGCCAGCACGATCGCGACCTCGGAGACCGGCGCGGTCAGGAGAACCTCCAGCGTCTTCAGCTTCCGCTCCTCCGCGAACAGCCGCATGGTGATCAGCGGCACGGTCAGCATGAACAGCACGAACATCTGGAAGAAGATGTGCACCATGCTGGGCTGATGGCTGAGGAACAGCGTGAGCGTAAAGCTGTAGCCCATGATCAGCAGGAACACGGTCATGAGCACGTAGGCGATCGGCGAGGAGAACAGCGCCGTCGCTTCCTTACCCAGCAGCACCGCAAAGCTTCTCATGCGGCCGCCTCCGGTCGCCGAGTGAGATCGAGAAATACCCGTTCGAGATCGGGCCGGAGCTCGGTCAGCTCGCGCACCGGAATTTGCGCTGCGACCAGGGCGGAGACCAAGTCGGCCGCAAGCGCGGGACGCCGCTCCGCCCTGACGAGGAAGCGTCCCGCACTGTCCGGATTCGCGACAATTTCGCGCACACCGGCGACCGCCTTCGTCGCACCGCGCACGACATCTTCGGCCGCGTCCACCGACAGACGCAACATCAGATCCTGCGCGGCATCTTTCAGCGCATCGGATGTCAAAAGCACGCCATCGAGCAGGATCATCACGCGCGAGGCGATCTTCTCGATCTCGGGCAGGACGTGCGAGGCCAGCAGCACGGTGTGGCGGCCGGCCAGCGACTGGATCAGGTCGCGCACGGCGATCACCTGATGCGGATCGAGCCCGCTGGTCGGCTCGTCCAGCACGAGAACCCTGGGATCACCGAGGAGCGCTTGCGCGATCGAGACCCGCTGGCGGAAGCCGCGCGACAGCTTGCCGGTCGTCAGCTTCATGACGCGCGCAAGATCGAGCCGCTCGGTCGCCTCGTCGACCGCTGCCCTCGCCTTCGGCCCGTGCAGTCCCTTGAGGCCGGCCATGAAATGCAGGAATTCGCCGACCCGCATGTGGTCGTAAAGCGGCGCGTCTTCCGGCACATAGCTGATGGCGCGACGCACGCCGAGGGAATCTTCCACAACATCGTAACCGGCAACCTCGATGCGTCCCGAGGTCGGCACCAGATAGCCGGTGAGCATGCGGAAGATCGTGCTCTTGCCGGACCCGTTCGGCCCGAGCAGGCCGACAATCTCGCCGGGCGAGATCGTAAAGGACACGTCAGCGACGGCGCGCCGCGGGCCGTACCATTTCGTGACGCGCTCGGCGAGAACGACCGGAGAGACAGCCGGAAGCATGGAGACTCTACACACCCCTCTGGCAAACACCGCCTAAGCCTACCGCGCAAAATCCCGGGCGCGAAGGCCCGGGATGACGACGCGCGCGGAACGACCCGAGGTCGCCACTCACTCGTAGAATTCGGGCGAGTGCTTGTGCGCCTTGAACACATCGGGGTCGTGGGCATAGATGATGTCAGCGCCCTCGGTGTCGCGAACCCGCTTCACCCAGGCGTAGGCATCGAGCATGCCGACGGGATCATAGACGCTGCCGATGCTCGGCAGGATGTTCTTGTCCAGATTCTCCTGGAGATAGACGGCATCGCTGGTCAGCACCACCGTGCCCGTCTTCGGCAGGCGCACCACCAGGATCTGGCTTCCGGGCGTGTGCGATACGGTGCGGTGGATGAAGACACTGTTGTCACCGAACAGGTCGAGATCGCCATCAAGCTCGATGGTCTTGTACTTGGCCGGCATGCCGCCGCCGACGCTGTTGCGCAGCATGGCGAAATCGTCAGAGATGAAGAAGGTGGCATAGCCCGGCGCCGGCCAGAACGCGTTCCTGATCTCGTCGCGCTGGAACACAAAGGTCGAATCCAGGAACTTACCGATGTTGCCGGCATGATCGACATGGAAATGGCCGAGGACGACATATTTGATATCGGACGGCTTCACGTTGATCTTGGAAAGCTGCGCGTCGATAGCGACGTCGGGCGAGCGGCCCGGATCAAGCGCCTTCACGAACGGGCCCCAATAATCGGGGTCCTTGATGATGCGGTCGTTGTTGCCGCAATCAAACAGAACGTCGCCCTTGGGATGGCGGATCAAGAAAAAGCCGACAGGAATCTGGACCTTGCCGCTACTGCCGTTCTGAATGATCGACTTGTCGAGATTGAGCGCCCCCGAAGAGAAGACGTAAAGCTTCATCTCCTTTGGCGGTTCAGCGGCCAGCGCGGCAGCCGACATAAAAAAAAGTCCTGCGGCCAGTGAGCCAAGGACCTTCGACGCAGTCACCCGCATGTCGTCCTCCCTGTTTTCGACGCACTTTTTTCAGCGGATGTGGGTATGCTACCATAGTCTCATACGGCTGTGCAGGCTCAAGGCACGCAGCCGGGCAAATAAATCAACCGGTGCCAAGCGCGGTTTTGTGCGCTGCAATTGGCACCGCTGGGGCGCTCAGGCGACCACGTCGGCCACGATCGTCTTCAGGACGTCCCGCACGTCGGCCGGCCTGAGCCGCACCTGCAGGCCGCGTTGACCGCCATTGACATAGACCTGGTCATGGGCGAGCGCGCTTTGCTCGATCACGGTGCGCACTGGTTTGCGTTGTCCGAACGGGCTGATGCCGCCGACCTTGAAGCCGGTGACGCGTTCGGCTTCGAGCGGCTTCATCATTTGCGCCGACTTGCCGCTGGCGGCACCAGCGAGCTTCTTCATCGAGACTTCCTGGTCGGACGGAACGATGACGCAGACCGGCTTGCCGTCGACCAGTGCCATCAGCGTCTTCAATACGCGCGCCGGATCTTCGCCGAGCGCAGACGCCGCCTGGAGCCCGATGCTCTCGGCCTCGGGATCGTAGTCATAGGTGTGAAGGGTGAAGGCAACACCGGCGGCAGCGAGCGCGCGGGTTGCGGGGGTGGCTTTGGACATGCGCAATGTCTAGCATTGCTTCGCGGAACGGTCATCGGGCCGCGCTTCGCGCAGGGCCGACAGCTCGCAACGACGGGCTTGAGGTACACGCAGTCCACAATCTCGGTGTCATCGCCCGACTTGATCGGGCGATCCAGTATTCCAGAGCCGTCTGTAGCTTAATCGACGAGCCGCGGAGTACTGGATGCTCCGGTCCCGGCTTCGCCAAGGCTGCGCCGGGCCACGAGGCTGCTCGGCCGCCGAAGCTTTAGCGAAGGCGGCAAGCCGGGGCATGACAGTGTTCAATGTGGCAAGCCTCGCCTGCGATGGCAGCCAGTACGCACTCACTCCGCCGCGTCGCGCATCTCGACGCGTTCGGCTCTCGCCGCGCAGAACTTGAACTCCGGGATCTTTCCGAACGGATCAAGCGCCGGGTTGGTCAGGAGGTTCGCCGCCGCTTCCGCGTAGCAGAACGGCATGAACACCATGTTCTCCGGTACGTCGCGATCGGAGCGCACCTTGACCTCAACCGCGCCGCGGCGGGTCTCAAGCCGGATGAAATCGCCGGGCGCGAGCTTCTTCTTCCGCATGTCCTTCGGCGACATGAACGCGACCGCCTCGGGCTCGATCTGGTCGAGCACCTGCGCGCGACGCGTCATCGAGCCGGTGTGCCAGTGTTCGAGCACGCGGCCGGTCGACAGCACCATCGGAAATTCGTCGTCGGGCACCTCGTCCGGAGGGACGACCTTGGCCGGCACGATCTTACCGCGGCCACTCGCGGTCGGGAAGCCCGTGGTGAAGATGATCTCATTGCCGGGCTTGTCGGGATCGTCGACCGGATAGGTGACGGCGCCTTCGCGCACCAGCCGCTCCCAGGTGATGTTCTTGAGCGACGGCATCAACTGCGCCATCTCGGTGAAGACATCGCCGGGGCCCGAATAGTTCCACGGCAGGCCCATGCGCTTGCCGATCTCCTGGATGATCCAGAGATCCTGGCGCGCATCGCCCGGCGGCTTGATGACCTGGCGCGCGAGCTGGACGCGGCGATCGGTATTGGTGAAGGAGCCGTCCTTCTCCGCGAACGCCGAGGCCGGCAGAATGACGTCGGCGTGGAACGCGGTCTCGGTGACGAAGAGATCCTGCACCACGAGATGATCGAGCATGGCGAGCGCTTCGCGCGCATGCTGCAGATCGGGGTCGGACATCGCGGGGTTCTCGCCCTCGATATACATGCCCTTGATCTCGCCGGCATGGATCGCGTTCATGATCTCGACCACCGTCAGGCCGCGGACAGGATCGAGCTCCTGGCCCCACAGCTTCTCGAAACTGGCACGCATGTCGTCGCGGCCGACCGGCTGATAGTCGGGGAAGAACATCGGGATCAGGCCGGCGTCGGAGGCGCCCTGCACGTTGTTCTGGCCGCGCAGCGGATGCAGGCCGGTGCCTGGGCGGCCAACCTGGCCGGTGATCAGCGCGAGCGCAATCAGGCAGCGCGCATTGTCGGTGCCATGGACGTGCTGGCTGATGCCCATGCCCCAGAAGATGATCGAGGATTTGGCCCGCGCATAGGTTCTGGCGACCTCGCGCAGGGTCTGCGCCGGGATGCCGCAGATCGGCTCCATCTTCTCCGGCGTGAACTCCTTGATCTTCTCCTTCAGATCCTCGAAGCCTTCGGTGTAACCGGCGATATATTGGTCGTCGGTCAGCCCTTCGGTGATGATCGTGTTGATCATCGCATTCAGCATGGCGACGTCGGAGCCGGGCTTGAACTGCAGATGCTTGGTCGCATGGCGGGACAGCGACTGCCGACGCGGGTCCATCACGAAGAGCTTTGCGCCCTGCTTGGTCGCGTTCTTGATGAAGGTCGCCGCGACCGGATGGTTCACGGTCGGATTGGCGCCGATCACCCAGATCACTTCCGCATCCATCGCGGCAGAGAACGGCGCCGATACCGCGCCCGAGCTCAGGCCCTCGAACAGCGCCGCCACCGATGAAGCGTGACACAGCCGCGTGCAGTGATCGACATTGTTCGACCCGAAGCCGGTGCGCACCAGCTTCTGGAACAGGTAAGCCTCCTCGTTCGACCCCTTGGCCGAGCCGAAGCCGGCCAGCGCTTTGACACCCTTCTCGTCGCGGATCTTGACCAGGCCCTTGGCGGCGATGTCGAGCGCTTCCTCCCACGACGCTTCGCGGAAATGGGTGAAGGGATTGGCTGGATCGACCTGGTCGTTGGCGTCCTTCTTCGCATTCGGCAGCCGCACCAGCGGCTTGGTGAGACGATGCGGATGGTGGATGTAGTCGAAGCCGAAGCGGCCCTTGACGCAGAGACGATTGCGGTTGGCCGGGCCGTCGCGGCCCTCCGCATAGATCACCTTATCGTCCTTGACCTGGTAGGTGACCTGGCAGCCGACGCCGCAGAACGGGCAGAGCGAATCCACCTTCTTGTCAGCA
Organism: Bradyrhizobium sp. ISRA442; assembly: GCF_038085055.1. NCBI lineage: Bacteria > Pseudomonadati > Pseudomonadota > Alphaproteobacteria > Hyphomicrobiales > Nitrobacteraceae > Bradyrhizobium > Bradyrhizobium sp. ISRA442. The sequence goes on along the minus strand of NZ_JALGCN010000008.1, from coordinate 122,245 downwards.
TAGGTGACGCGGGTCTGCGCCTCGTCGAGCATCACGGCCGGCATCAACGCGCCGGTCGGACAGGCCTGCACGCACTCGCCGCAGGCGACACAAGTCGACTCGCCCATGGGATCGTCGAAGTCGAACACGATCTTGGCGCCGGCATTACGATAAGCCATGCCGATGACGTCGTTGACCTGGACCTCGCGGCAGGCGCGCACACACAGGCCGCACTGGATACAGGCGTCGAGATTGACGCGCATCGCCGGATGGCTGGCGTCGGTCGCCCAGCGCTCGGCGGCGGGAAAGCGACTCTCGGTGACGCCGGTGGTCTCGGCCCAGTGCCAGAATTTCGAGTCCGGATCGTGCGAGGTCGCACGCGCCGGCTGATCGGCAACGAGCAGCTCCATCACCATCTTCTGCGCGGCAACCGCGCGCGCACTCTCGGTCTTCACCTTCATGCCGACCGACGGCGTGCGCTTGCAGGAGGCGGCGAGCACGCGCTCGCCCTCGATCTCGACCATGCAGGCGCGACAGTTGCCGTCAGGCCGGTAGTCCGGCGCGGGCGAATAGCAGAGATGCGGGATCTCGCAGCCCTGGCGCTGTGCCACCTGCCAGATGGTCTCGCCCGGATTGGCTTCGACCTGCTTGCCGTCGAGCTCGAATGTAATTTTCGTCATTCAGCCGCTTCCTTGAACTCGTCAGGGAAATATTTGATCACGGAAGTGAGCGGATTCGATGCCGCCTGTCCGAGCCCGCAGATCGAGGCATCGCGCATCGCCTGGCTCAATTCTTCCAGCAGTGCACGGTTCCAGACCGGCCGCTGCATCAGCAGCGCAGCCTTCTGGGTTCCGACGCGGCACGGCGTGCACTGGCCGCAGCTCTCGTCCTCGAAGAACTTCATCAGGTTCAATGCCGCCGTTCTCACGCTGTCCTTCTGCGATAGGATCACGATGGCAGCGGAGCCGATGAAGCAGCCGTATTTCTCCAGAGTGCCGAAATCGAGCGGGATGTTGTCCATTGACGCCGGCAGGATGCCGCCGGAAGCGCCGCCCGGCAGGTAAGCGTAGAAGGTGTGGCCGTCGGCCATGCCGCCGCAATATTCGTCGATCAGCTCGCGCACGGTGATGCCGGCGGGCGCGAGCTTCATGCCGGGATTCTTCACGCGGCCGGAGACCGAGAAGCTGCGCAGGCCGTGACGCTCGTGGCGGCCGTGGCCCTTCCACCAGTCGGCGCCCTCCTCGACGATGTCGCGCACCCACCACAGCGTCTCGACATTATTGATAAGCGTCGGCAGGCCGAACAGGCCGACCTGGAACGGATAAGGTGGCTTGTGCCGGGGCAGGCCGCGCTTGCCCTCGATGCTTTCGAGCAGCGAGGATTCCTCGCCGCAGATGTAGGCACCGGCGCCGCGCCGCATGTGCAGCGTCGGACCGCCCGCGGGGAGCTTTGCGATCTCGCGCTCGAGAATTGCACGCGCGGCCGGGTATTCGTCGCGCAGATAGATGTAGATTTCGCCGGCCTGCACCACATGCGCGCCGATCAGCATGCCCTCGATGAAGCGGTGCGGATCGGTCTCGAGATAGTAGCGGTCCTTGAACGTGCCGGGCTCGCCCTCGTCGCCGTTGATCGCCATCAGCCGCGGCCCGGGCTCCCCTAACACCGCGCGCCATTTGCGCCCCGTCGGGAAGCCTGCGCCGCCGAGGCCGCGCAGCGAGGCGTCGTCGAGCGACTTCAGGAGATCGTCCGTCGACAATTCGCCCGAGCGCACGCGGTCGAGCAGCTTGTAGCCGCCGCCGGCGACATAGGCGTCATAGTCGATGTATTTCGGCACATGGGCGTGCGTGTCGCCGGACTTCGCAGCCGCGAGCACGTCGCCGACCGTGGCGTGGTCGACGAAATTGTGTCCCACTTCCGCAGCCGGCGCCGTATCGCAGCGACCGACGCAGGGCGCGCGCACCACGCGGATGCCGGGGCCGCTGGTGCGCTGAAGGTCTTCAAGCAGCTTCTCGCCGCCGAGCATCGCGCAGGTGAGCGAGTCGCAGACGCGGATGGTGAGCGGAGCGATGTCCGGCTCGCCTTCCTTCACCACGTCGAAATGCGCGTAGAAGGTCGCGGTCTCGAACACTTCGGCGAAAGCGAGCTTCATCTCGTCGGCAAGGGCCGCGAGATGTGCGGCCGAGATCTGGTGATACTTGTCCTGGATCAGGTGCAGATATTCGATCAGCAGGTCGCGCCGCCGCGGCTTATCGCCGAGCAATTGCGCAATCTCGTGCGCTGCCGTGGGATCGACCTGCCGCCCCTTGGGCGTGGCCTTGGCGCGCCGGCGCCCCTCGCCCGGGTGTTCGAATTCGAGAACCTTGTGAACGTCGTGGCTGCTCATGGAAACGCCGCGTTCTCCTCAAAATCGCGATGATTGCCGGCAGGATCGCCACCGCGAACCGCCGTCATTTCCTGGCCTGATCATTCGGGAACCGCGTCTCCCGCGTCTTGCGGATCAAACCTCATTCCGAGAAACCTTAGCCTGTGGTATGCCAGATGCAAGACAATTTAGAACGCCTCTATAATGATTTAGGGGGCAGGCAGGGCGCCCGCCATGCCCCCCGAAACGTTCTATTGCGGAACCTAGCCGTCAGGTCTGTTCATGCACTCCTTGATGCAAGACACCGCGGGAAGCCGAGCTTCAGCCTCCCGCGGCGGTGAGCTTGCGATCAGAAGATCTTCACCGCGCTCTCGACCGTCTTGTACACGCCCCAGGCCAGCGGGATTCCAACGAACGCCCAGAACAGCGCGGCCTTGGCGTCCAGACCGCCCGTGCCGATGCCAAAGGAACCATGCTGGATCGCAGCCTCGCCCTTGGCGCTCGCGGCCTGGAGCTTTGCAACCTCCTCCTCGCTCATGTTCCACTTCGGATCGACCGGCTTGACCAGATAGTTGCAGATCAGGCCTGCGATCAGCATCGCGCAGAGAATGTACATGGTCGTGTTGTAGAGCTGGTCGCGCGGAACGCCCGCCGCGAGCTGGAACTCGCGGATGTAGTTCACCACGACCGGACCGATGATGCCGGCGGTCGACCACGCCGTCAGCAGCCGGCCATGGATGGCGCCGACGAACTGCGTGCCGAACATGTCGGCCAGATAGGCCGGCACGGTCGCGAACCCGCCGCCATACATCGAGAGGATGATGCAGAAGGCGAGCACGAAGAACAGCTTCGAGCCCATCGCCGCGAAGGTCGGCGCCAGCGCGTAGAGCACGATGCCGAGCAGGAAGAACGTATAGTAGGTATTCTTGCGGCCCATATAGTCGGACATCGACGCCCAGAAGAACCGGCCGCCGATGTTGAACAGCGACAGCAGGCCAGCAAAGCCGGCCGCGATACCCGCGATGACCGCCTTTTGGTCAACCGAGAGCTGGCCGAAAGTCAGCTCGGGATGACCGATCAATTTGCCGGCGAAGATTTCCTGGAGCATGGGCGAGGCCATGCCGATCACGCCGATCCCCGCCGACACGTTCAAGCAGAGCACCCACCAGATCAGCCAGAACTGCGGCGTCTTGTGCGCATTGTCGAGGTGCACGTGATGCTCGGTGATCATCGACTTCTTTTCGCTCGGCGGCGTCCAGCCTTCCGGCTGCCAGCCGGTCGGCGTGACGCGATAGGCAAACGCGCCGATCATCATGAACACGAAATAGATCACGCCCATGGCGACGAAGGTTTCCCAGACACCGACGGACGTCGGCGTCTTGAAGTAGTTGATCAGCAGATTGGCCAATGGCGCGCCGATCATGGCGCCGCCGCCAAAACCCATGATCGCCATGCCGGTCGCCATGCCGCGGCGATCCGGAAACCATTTGATGAGAGTCGATACCGGCGAGATGTAGCCGAGGCCGAGCCCGACGCCACCGATCACGCCGCAGCCCAGCCACATGATCCAGAGCTGGTGGACGTAGACACCGAAGGCGCCGATCAAGAGACCGCCGCCCCAGCAGAGCGCAGCGACGACGCCCGCCTTGCGCGGACCGACACGCTCGAGCCAGCCGCCCCAGATCGCGGCGGAGACGCCGAGCAACACGAAGAACAAAGTGAACATCCACCCGAGGCTGGCGACCTTCCAGTCGCACGTCGTGGTGAACAGTTCCTGCCACAGCGAGATGTCCGGGCACGCCTTGCTCTGCGTGATCCCGATGGCGCGCGAGAGCGGCAGCCAGAACACCGAGAAGCCATAGGCCATGCCGATGCAGAGATGAATGCAGAGTGCCGCCGGCGGCACCAGCCAGCGATTGAAGCCGGCCTTCGCGACGGTGTGCTCGCGATCGAGAATTCCCGCGCCGGCGCCCGACAGCCTTCCAGCGCTTTCAATTGTAGTCATACACATCCTCCCCTGCAGGACACCCTTCTGAGTGAACCTGTTGCTATGACCCTTGTCCTCAGCCCGTTGCGGCGCATCTGTCCCCGCCGCCCCGCACAAAGTTTCGGCACGCGCCAGGATCACGACGCGCACTCCAGACGTCTAACCCCTTAGGTGGGGGTCTATGCCGCACGCCACGCGGTGTGGCTTCACATCGGCCAGCTTGCTCCACGTATCGCTGGCACGATTCAACCTCCGCGTCCCCACGGAAATTGTCAATTGGGACAGACGCGATGGTGATAGACAAATGGTTGGTATCAACGAGGTGACGGCCTCAAGGACGCGGCGCACCATTGGCGTTTTCTATTGATGCATTTGCCTTCTCTATCAAGAACACGATGCGCGCGTCATTACGCTCGGTGATCTCGACCTTGTCGCCGGTCTCGCGGATCAGGTTGGGAATGTCGATCACCGACAGCGGGTCGGTGCAGTGCACTTCGAGCTGATCGCCCGGCTGCAGTGGTTTTAGCGCCTTGCGCGTTTTCAAGGCAGGCAACGGGCATTTCAGCCCGGTGAGATCGAGCGTGGTCCTGGTCATGGGCGCAACATGGCGGGGCAGGTCGATGGCGTCAACGCGAGGGTCTTCAGATCAGGTCGGCATAAGGAAGAAAGCCGACACTCTGTCCCGGCTCGACAAGCGTGATGCTCTCGCCGAGTTCGACCAGACCGTCGGTCTCGACCAGTGACGACAACAGCCCGGCGCCCTCGCGCGGGAACTTGATGACCTCCAACGCGCCGTCCTCCTCCGCGCGTCGCAGCGAGACCCGAACATATTCACGCCGGCCGGCCTTCTTCTTGTAGGTGAAGGCCGCACGCACGGGCATCGGCGTCAGGGGCTCGGGCGTGCTGCCCGCGAGCGCCAGCACCGTCGGCCGCACCACATGGACGAAGGTGACGAAGCTCGCAACGGGGTTGCCGGGCAATCCGATCAACGGCGTGCCGCCAATGATGCCCATCGCCACCGGCCGGCCGGGCTTGATGGCCATCCGCCACAGCACCAGCGAGCCGACGCTCTCGACCGCCGCCTTGACGTGATCCTCCTCACCGGTCGAGACGCCACCGGTGGTGAGGATCAGATCGTGCGCGCCGGCGACCTGCTTCAAGCCGTCGGCGAGCGAGGCACGCTCGTCGCGCAGGATGCCGAGATCGCTGACCTCGCAGCCGAGACGGCGCAGCATCGCCATCAGCATGAAACGATTGGAGTCGAAAAGCTGCGACGCGGCGCGCGGCTCGCCGGGCGACGCCAGCTCGTCGCCGGTCGAGAACACCGCGACGCGGATGCGCCTGACCACGTCGAGCTTGGTCAGACCGAACGCCGCGGCGAGCGCAACATGCTGCGGCAGCAAGCGCTGGCCGGCGCGCAGCGCGACGTGGCCTTGCGGAATGTCCTCCCCCGCGGGTCTGACGTTGGCACCCGCCTTCAGCCCCGGCGGCAGCACCACCTTGCCCGATTCATCGACGCGCACGTCTTCCTGCATGAAGACGGTCGCGGCACCGGGCGGCATCGGCGCGCCCGTGAAGATGCGCGCGGCGTAGCCGGGCTTGATCGGCGCCTGCGCAATGCCACCGGCCTGGATACGGCCGTCGAGCGGGAACGAGCGCGCCTCGCCTTGCGGAAGGTCCGCATTGCGCACCGCATAGCCGTCGACGGCGGAGTTGGTGAAAGGCGGCAGCGGCAGCGGCGCCGCGATATCGCGCGCGAGCACGCGCCCGTCCGCTTCGACCAGGCTCACCGTCTCGAGATCGGCGACCGCGTTGACGCGGGTGGTGATCAGGCCAACGGCCTCGTCGACCGACATCATCGGTCCCCCGAAGGCAAAGCAATCGTCGGACAGTTGCGCCATAGTGCCTCGTCAGCGCGTCGAAACGCTTCTAGCGACCGCTTCCTCGACCGGCATCGCCGCGCGCAGCAGCAGCGCAGCCACAGCCGGGATATCATCGAGATGGACGGTCGGCAGCCGTGTTTCAATGGCGATATCGGCCGCGATTCCGACAATCCCCGGATCGTCGGGAAACAGCAGCGGCTTATCGTTCGCGGCGCGATGCACCTCGATCTTGCGATGCGGCTCGCGCTTGAAGCCCTCGACCACGACGAGATCGACCGCCGACAGTTTTGCGAGCAGTTCCGGCAGCCGCGGCTCGGCCGCCCCGCGCAGCTCATGCATCAACGCCCAGCGGTTGGCGGAGGAGACCAGGACTTCGGCCGCGCCCGCCTCGCGATGCCGCCAGGAATCCTTGCCGGGCACATCAACGTCGAACTGGTGATGCGCATGCTTGATCACGGAGACGCGCAAGCCTTGCGCGTTGAAATGCGGGATGAGCCGCGTCAAGAGCGTGGTCTTGCCCGCGCCGCTCCACCCCGCAAGGCCGATGACTTTCATAACAACTCGATCTCCGCCAGCCGCATCGCGCGGGTGGAACCGCCTACCCCCGTCATTGCGAGCGAAGCGAAGCAATCCAGCGTGTCTCCGCGGATGCATTTCTGGATTGCTCGCTGCGCTCGTAATGACGACGAGGCGGCATTTTACTCTCTTTCGGCCATGCTTATATCGGCTTGACCCGAATGTCATGCTAACCTCGCGGCCATGATGAAGATGGAGAAAACCCCGGTCCCCCTGATCGTCCCGAACCCGGACGATCTGCGCCTGACCCAGAGCGTGACCGGGACCGACCAGACAGGCGCCAGGGTCGAGATCAAGGTGCCGATGGAGCGGCCACTGACGCTCTACCTGAATTCCCAGGAGATCGTCACGATGATGACGATCGGCGATTATCCGGAATATCTGGCGCTGGGCTATCTGCTCAACCAGAACATGCTGAAATATGATGACGTGGTGACCGAGGTCGAATACGACGACGACCTCCAGGTCGTCGTGGTGCGCACCGCACATCACACCAATTTCGAGGCCAAGCTGAAGAAGCGCACGCAGACTTCGGGCTGCGCGCAGGGGACTGCCTTCGGCGATCTCCTGGAAGCGGTCGAGAGCGTGGCGCTGCCGAAGGCGGAGCTGCGCACTTCCTGGCTTTACCAGATGACGCAGACGATCAACACCATGCCCTCGCTCTACCTCGAAGCCGGCGCGATCCACGGCTGCGTACTGTGCAAGGAGGGCGCCCCGCTTTGCTACACCGAGGATGTCGGCCGTCACAACGCCGTCGACAAGATCGCGGGCTGGATGTACCGCCACGGCGTCGATGCATCCGACAAGATCCTTTATACGACGGGACGGCTCACCTCCGAGATGGTGATCAAGACCGTGCGCATGGGAATTCCGATCCTCGTGTCGCGCTCCGGCTTCACCGCCTGGGGCGTCGATCTCGCGCGGCAAGTCGGGCTGACATTGATCGGCCGTACCCGCGGAAAACGCTTCATTGCATTGTCGGGCGAAGAGCGCATCGTCTACGACCAGAACCTCGCTTACGTCGAGGAGGAGTCGGCCAAGCACAAGCGCAAGGGTGAAGGCGGTGACGACTAGGATTCCACCCACGCAGGGCGTGCTGCTTGCCGGTGGCCTGGCGCGGCGCATGGGCGGCGGCGACAAGCCGTTGCGCACGATCGGCGGCCGCACCATATTGGAGCGCGTGATCGCGCGCCTTTCACCACAATGCGATGGGCTGATCCTCAACGCCAATGGCGATCCGGCACGCTTCGTCGGGTTCGGTTTGCAGGTCGTCGCCGACGACGTGCCCGGCTTTCCCGGCCCGCTCGCCGGCATCCTCGCCGCGCTCGACTGGACCGCTGAAAACCGGCCGGGGATCGAATGGGTGCTGAGCGCCGCCGGCGATTGCCCGTTCCTGCCGCGTGACCTCGTCGCGCGCCTGCATGAGGGACGCGAACGGGACAACGCGCAGCTCGCGGTCGCCGCGTCAGGCGGGCAGTCGCATCCGGTGATCGGGCTGTGGCGCGTGGACTTGCGCGAGGAGCTGCGGCATGCGCTCGTCGTCGAAGACCTCCGCAAGATCGACCGCTGGACCACGCGCTATCCGCTCGCAACCGTGACATGGCCGACAGACCCGCTCGATCCGTTCTTCAACGCCAACACGGTCGAGCACATCGCGGAGGCCGAACGGCTGGCGGCGCTGGACGAGCGCTCGGCTCAGTAGAGCAGTCATCCCACGATCAGGCCGCCAGCGGCACGGTCCAGGCGTCGTAGCCGTAGACCCAACTCGTATCAGTCCGCTCCCTCAGCCAGATATTGGCGCGCGAGGTCTCCTGCACGCGTGTCGTCCGCTCCTTGCGCGTCGCCTCGAAGCGGCGGAACGCATCCGCGACGCCGTCGCGGTCGACGCCGTTGAGGCAGCGCGACAGCACGGCGGCATCCTCGATCGCCATCGCCGCACCTTGCGCCATGTAGGGCGTCATCGGATGGCAGGCATCGCCGAGCAGGGTCACCTTGCCGTCCGCCCAGCGATCCAGTGCGTCGCGATCCATGATCGCCCATTTGTGTACGTCGGGGCACGCATCGAGCACCCGCCCGACCTGCGGATGAAAACCCTCGAACGAAGCGCGCAGGTCGCGCACGTTGCCCTTCGCCGACCAGGATTCGATGCGGAAATCCGGCTCGGGCTGGCTGGTGACGAGATAGACCTCGCCGCGGTCCGGCTTGACGTAGTAGATGACGATGTGACGGTCCTCGCCCCACCATTTGGTGCAGTCGTCAATCCTCTCGCCGCCGAGCAGCGCGGCTGGATAGGTGGTGCGATAGGCAATCCGGCCGGTGAACCGCACCGGCGCAGTGTCGAACAGGATGTCGCGCACCACCGAATGCACGCCGTCCGAACCGACCACGGCATCGGCAACGGTGGTGGTACCGTCAGCGAAGGTCAGCCGGACACCCTCGCCGGTCTCGTCGAGTCCAACGAGCTTGTGGTTGAGCCTCACGCATTCATCCGGCACCGCGCTTGCCAGAGCCGCATGCAGATCGCCGCGATGGGCAAGCAGATAGGGCGCGCCGAATCTCTGCTCCGCGCTCTCGCCGAAGATCATATCGAACTTGATGTCGCCGCTGCGCCAGTCGCGATTGTTCCAGGAGCGCGGGTAGAAGGATTGGCTGCGCATCCGCTGCTCGAGGCCCAACTCGCGCAAGACCTTCATCGCGTTGCAGCCAACCTGAATGCCGGCGCCGATGCGAGCGAATTGAGGAGCCTGCTCGTAAACCCTGACATCGATGCCGACACGCAGAAGCGCTGCGGCCGTCGCAAGACCGCCCATGCCCGCACCGATGATCGCAACCGAAAGCGGCCTCGCCATCGCGTCCCCCCTGTCTGTCGCGCAGCTTGAACCGCCGCGTCGTCCGTTCAAGCCGGCCGGAAGCCAGCCCGCTCCAGCGCGGCGCGGGCCTCAATCGAGCCGAGCGCATCGAGAAAGGCCTGCACCGCCGGGCGCTGTTTGCGCGCTGTGACCAGCGCGAAATCATAATGCTCTTCCGCGAGCGGAATGAAACCGAGGCCGGCAGCATGGGCGACCGGCGCAATGGTCATGCCCCAGTCCGCGCGGTGCTGCGCGACGGCGGCGGCAACGGCATTGTGCGAGCGCGGCTGGTTCCAATAGCCTTCCGGACGTACACCGCCGAGCAGGCGGTCGATCAGGATCCGCGTGCCGGCACCCTGGTTGCGATTGACCATGATGCAGGCGGGATCATTCAGCGCTTTGGCGACGGCGTCCGTTACGCCGAGGCCCTCGAAGCGCGCATCGCCCTTGCGGAACACGATGCCCTGCATCCGCCGCCAGCCCGGCACGAGCTCGAGACCATCGACGAGATAGGGCGCGTTGTAGGTCTCGCTCTTATCGTCGAACAGATGGATCGGCGCGAGATCGCATTCGCCGCGTCGCGCCGCCGCGAGCCCGCCGAGGCTGCCGACCGCGATCGAACGCACCGCCAGCCCAGCGCGCGCCAGCGGCGCGGTGACGAGATCAAGGCCGGTGCAATGGCTGCCGATGATGACGAGATCGGGCACGCGGACATGCGGTGTGAACAACGTCACCTCGGCCTCGGTCCCGGCCGGCATCTGGTCGGCGAGCGCATCGATCCGCAGGAATCCGTCGGCCTGCGCGAACGAGGTGATCGCGCCGGAGCCCTTGCCCGAAGGATAAGCGATGAGCCCGTCCTTCCCCTCAACCAGGGAGACCATGACGAACTCGGTGCGGCCCAGTTCAGAGGCAATGCGCACCGGAACGGTCGCGCTCACCCTGGCGTCGGAGCGCGGCGGCAGACCGGCCATTCTGCGCAGCACCGGCACGATCATGTCGTGGAAGGTGAACATCGCCGAGGTCGGGAAGCCAGGCAGGATCACCACCGGCTTGCCGTCGCATACCGCAAGGCATAGCGGCTTGCCCGGTTTCAGCGCCACGCCGTGCGCGATGATCCCGGGCTTGCCGAGCCGGCCAATGATGCGGTGGGACAAGTCGCCCGCGCCTTTCGACGTGCCGCCTGACAGCACGAGCATGTCGGCATCAGCCAGCGCCTGACGCATTGCGGCTTCGAGTTTCGCCTCGTCATCGGGAACGGCGCCGAGGAAGGCCGCTTCGCCGCCATTCTCGTCGATCGCGGCTGCGACTATGGCGCCATTGGTGTCGTAGATCGCGGCCGGCGCGAGCGGCTGACCCGGCTGCACCAACTCGTCGCCGGTGGAGATGACGGCGACGCGCGGCTTGCGCGCGACGGTCACCTCGGCGATGCCGCAGGCCGCCAGCATGCCGGTCTCGCGCGAGCCGATGATGGTGCCGGCACGCAAGAGCGCCTCGCCGCGTGCAATGTCGGAACCGGCATAGGACACGAACTGCCCCGGCGAGGCGGCGCGGCGAACAAAGATACCGCCCGATCCGGCCGGCTCCGTATGCTCGACCATGACGACGGCATCGGCGCCGCGCGGCAGCGGGCCGCCGGTGGCGATCGGCGTGGCGGTTCCCGCCGTCACTTGCAATGTCGGCGCCGTGCCGCAGGCGATCGTCTCGCCGTTCAGCACGAGCCGCACGGCTGCGCCCTCGCTCGCCGCCTCAAGATCCGCCGAGCGCACGGCAAAGCCGTCGACATTGGAACGGTCGAAAGGCGGCACGTCGATCGGCGCCACGACGTCCTCGGCCAGGGCCGCACCGAGCGCGTCGGCAAGCTTGCGCGTCTGGCGCGGGATCGCGCGCGGGAACAGCGCGGCATCAAAACGCGCCAGCGCATCCTCGCGCGAGAGAATCTTGAGGAACTGCTCCTGCTCGAGCGCACTGCGATCTTGCGGCTGCGAAATTCCGGTCATGTCGGAACCCATATCATTCACGCATCAGATAGGCATCGACCGGAGTGCCCGCCGCGAATCCCTCGCTGCTGCCGGGAATGAGCAGCCATGCATCCGCGTCGGCGATTGCGCGCAGCGACCATTCACCGATCGCGAGCGGCATCCATGCGCCCTGCTCTTCCGCCAGCAGCGCAAGCTCGGCGACGCCGACACCGGATGCGATCTTGCGGGCGAGCGGCAGGGTCACCGACCGGCGCGGGCCCCGCGCCGACAATCGGTCGATGACCGGAAGCACCAGCGCGAGCCAGGCCGCCAGCGCCTGATCGGGCGCACCGGGCAAGGCGATGACCGGAACTTTTCCAAGCCGTCCGATCGCAACAGTGTGTCCGGGCTGGAGCGCAACACCGTGGGCGATCACGTCACCGCGCCGGGCCAGCGCCGTAACGGCCGCGTCAACGCGACCGACGCCGCTGCCGCCGATCGTCACGATGAGATCGCTGGCTGTGGCCTCGAGCGCATCGGCGATCGATACAGCATCACGCGCCCGGGCCTCGTGGCTGCTGACCTGCAGTCCCGCCGCACGCGCGATGTCGACAATCATGAGCATCGTCGCCGTCGCACCGGGCACATTGACGATGTGCAGCCGCGGCCGCCGCACACCCAGCCTGTCGACGCCTGCGACGCGCGCGAGCAAAAGATCGGCCGCATCGATCGGAGCGCCCTCAGCGGCGGCAAACGTGCGATCGGCGATATCGCGTCCGGCGCGCCTTACGCCTTGGCCCGGCAGCCCCTCCGCCAACACCTGGACGAGCGGCCCCGATACGTCGACGGCGTCGGCATCCAGCACGCAGTCGCATCCCGCCGGCATCGTATCGCCGGCCTCCACCCATTGTGGTGCTGTCGTCAGAGGCAGCGGCGAATAGGAGGACGCGCCGACGAGGTCGTTCGCGGACAGCGCCCAGCCGTCGGCGGCGGCAACGTCACGAGGCGGATAGGCCGTCAGCAACGGCATCCCCGCCGCGATGCAGCCGGCCGCCTCGGCAAGCGGCAATTCGACCGGCGCGAGCGGCGCGAGCCGATCCAGCAGCGCGGCGAGCGCAGCGTCGAGCGACGTGAGCGATGGCGGCAGGCGCTGGATCATGTGCCATGGTGGACCATGCATCGAGCGGTTTGGCAACCGCTCCCGTCGCCGAGGTCAGCCATTCTTGGTCGCGTTGGGAAAGAACAATTGCTGTCCGTCGATCTTGTAGCCGGCGATTGCGGCCTGGCCCTCCGGCGAGATCAGCCAGTCGACGAAAGTCTGCCCCAGTTCCTTCTTCACGCCCGGATGCTTCTCCGGATTCACCAACATCACGCCGTACTGGTTGAACAGACGCTTGTCGCCCTCGACGACGATGTCGAGGTCACCGCGGTTCTTGAACGAAATCCAGGTGCCGCGGTCGGACAGCACATAGGCGTTCATCGCGCTCGCGGTATTGAGCGCCGCGCCCATGCCCTGGCCGATCTCGCGATACCAGGGGCCCTTGGCGCTCGGGATGTCGATACCGGCGACAATCCAGAGCGCGAGCTCCGCCGCATGGGTGCCGGAGCGGTCGCCGCGCGAGACGAACGGGGCGCCCTTGGCCTCGATTGCCTTCAGCGCAGCGACGATGTCCTTGCCCTTCACGCCCGCGGGATCGCTCTTCGGCCCGATCAGCACGAAATCATTGTACATTACGTCGAACCGCTTCACGCCAAATCCGTCGGCGACGAACCGTTCCTCCTGCGGCTTGGCATGCACGAACACGACATCGGCATCGCCACGGCGCGCGGTGTCGAGCGCCTGTCCGGTGCCCTGCGCGATCACCTTCACGTCGATGCCGGTCTTGGCCTTGAAGATCGGCAGGAGATAGCCGAACAGGCCGGAATCCTGCGTCGACGTCGTCGAGGCCACGACGATGGAGCGGTCCTCGGCGGACGCCGCCGCAATGCCTGCGGCAAGGCTGCCGAGAAGTGCGAGTGCAATGGACAGGCGGCGAAAGGCCATGAGTGTGCTCCGAGTTCAAACCATGAGATCGCCGCGCAGGAAGGCGCGTGCCTCCGGCGTCGACGGATGATCGAGGAAGTCGTTGGTCGCGGCCCGTTCGCACAGCGTCCCGCGCGCGAGGAAGATCACCTCGCCCGAAAGCCGCCGCACCTGGCCGAGATCGTGCGACGCCATCACGATCTTGATGCCCGATTGCGCCGCGCTCATGACGATCTCTTCTACCGCACGCGTCGCTGCGGGGTCGAGATTGGCGGTCGGCTCGTCCAGTAGCAGGATTTCGGGATCGCGCGCGAGCGCCCGTGCCAGCGCCAGCCGCTGCTGCTCCCCGCCGGAGAGAAGCCGTGCCGGGCGGTGCGCGAGATCGGCAAGTCCGACGCGTTGCAGCAAATCCTGTGCACGCGAGGCGCGCTGCGACCGCGGCGTGCCGGCCTGCGCGAGCGCGTAGGTCACGTTGCCCGAAGCCGCGCGGCGCAACATCACAGGCCGCTGAAACACGAAAGCGCGGCGCGTCGGTGCCCGATCGGTGCGGCCGCCCCAGGTGATGCGGCCGCTCGTCGGCGCGCTCAGTCCCATGCAGAGCCGAAGCAGACTGGACTTGCCGGACCCGTTGGGACCGACGATCAGGCACGGCGCGCCCGGCGCGATGGTGAGGCTGATGTCGTAGACACGTGTGGTCGCACCGGCCTGCAGCGAGACGCCGTCGAGAACCAGGGGAAGATCGCTGACCGACGCGCGCATGTTCATCCCATCAACCGTTGCGACCAGACCCGCGTGCCCCAGGCGGCAGCGTTGATGGCAAGCACCAGCACGATCAGAACCGCGCCCAATCCCATCGCGAGCGGCAGGTTGCCCTTGGATGTTTCAAGCGCCACCGCGGTCGTCATCGTGCGGGTGAAGCCATCGATATTGCCGCCCACGATCATCACCGCGCCGACCTCCGCCGCGGCACGGCCGAAACCGGCGAGCAGCGCGGTGATCAGGCTGAAGCGCGCGTCCCACAGCAGCGTCGTCATGCGGCCGAGCGGTCCGACATTCATGGCGTTGAGCTCGTCGCGATATTCGGCCCAGAGATCCTCGACCGTCTGCCGCGCCAGCGCGGCGATGATGGGCAGGATCAGCACCGTCTGCGCCACCACCATCGCCGTCGGGGTGAACAGGATGCCGAAGGCGCCGAGTGGTCCCGAGCGCGACAGCAAAAGGTACAGCGCGAGCCCGACCACGACCGGCGGCAGGCCCATCATTGCATTGAGCAGCACCACCAGGACCTGTCGCCCCGAAAACCGCGTGAGCGCCAGCAAGGCGCCCAGGGGCAGACCGATGGCGGCCGCCAGCGCCACCGCCGCAAGGCTCACGCCGAGTGAGAGCCGTACGATCGCGAACAGGGCCGGATCCCCGGCCAGGATGAGTTGCAAAGCACTGAGATGATCGGGCATGGTTCCACCGGACCCTATTGATCTGCAGAATTTACAGCTTGCGTCAAATGCCAAAAAAGAATCAAGAATTTGCCTAGGAATGCAGAATGGACTTCCTGACCACCAGCGAAGCCGCAGACTACCTCCGGCTTGGGGAGCGCAAGCTCTACGAACTCGTCACCACCGGTGCGATCCCCTGCAGCAAGGTGACCGGAAAGTGGTTGTTTCCCCGGCATGAACTCGACCTCTGGGTCCTCTCGGGGCTAGCGCGCCCGACCGGCATGCTGGCCGCCGAACCGCCAGCGATCATGGGCGGCAGCCAGGACGATCTGTTGGAATGGGCGCTGCGCGAATCCGGCTCCGGGCTCGCCTCCCTGAACGAAGGGACCGCCCGCGGGCTCGAACGTTTGCAACGCAACGAGGTGATCGCCGCGGCGGTGCATTTCCACAGCCTCGATGGCTCCGACAATCTCGCGGCCGATGCCAATGTCGCGGCGCTGCGGACGGCGGCGGATTTGCATGATGCGGTGCTGGTCGGGCTCGTGCGCCGTGAGCAGGGCCTCGTGCTGCCGGCGGGCAACCCCAAACGGCTGCACAACCTGTCGGAGGTGCTGGCGCTCGGCGCCAGGATGGCCGTGCGGCAAGAGGGCGCAGGCGCGCAGATGCTGCTCGATGTGCTGCTGAAGCGCGCCGGCGCCTCGCCCAAGGAGCTGCGCCGGCTGGAGACGCCCTGCCTCACCGGACCGGACCTTGCCGCCGCGATCCGCGCCGGCCATGCCGATTGCGGCGTGGCGACGCGCGCCGCGGCGCGCTCCGCCGGCCTCGATTTCGTGCCGCTGGCCTGGGAAAGTTTCGATCTCGCGATGCGGCAACGCAGCTATTTCCGCCCCGCGATGCAGGCCTTGATCCGCTTTCTCGGTGAAAGCCGGCTGCGGCAGCGCGCCGAAGAGCTGACCGGCTACGACCCCTCTCCCGCGGGACAGATCCGCTTCGCGGCCTGACGTTGACGCCCGCCCCCGAATAGTTGCAAAAGAAACCAATTCAGCCGGGCATACCCGGCGCAAAGGCAACAGCGGCCAACGAGCCGGATGAGGGAGGACAAGCGTGAATCCAACCAGATTTGGACTGCCGGTCGCGGTCGCCTTCGCGGCGGCGCTGATACCGGGCGCGGCATCGGCGCAGGTATCGGACGACGTCGTCAAGATCGGCGTGCTCACCGACATGAACGGCCCGGCCTCGGCGCCGACCGGCCAGGGCTCGGTGACGGCGGCGCAGATGGCGATCGACGATTTCGGCGGCAAGGTGCTCGGGAAGCCGATCAGCGTCGTCGTCGGCGATCACCAGCTCAAGGCCGACATCGGCGCCGCGCTCGCACGGCGCTGGTACGACGTCGACCAGGTCGACCTGATCGTCGACGTGCCGGTCTCGGCGGTCGGGCTCGCGGTGCAGAACATCGCCAACGAGAAGAAGCGGCTGTTCATCACCCACTCCACCGGCACCGCCGACTTCCACGGCAAGTTCTGCTCGCCTTACGCGATCCAGTGGGTGTTCGATACCCGCGCGCTCGCCGTCGGCACGGCGGATGCGGTGGTCAAGCGCGGCGGCGATAGCTGGTTCTTCATCACCGACGACTACGCCTTCGGCCATTCGCTGGAGCGCGACGCCTCCAACGTCGTGACCGCCAATGGTGGCAAGGTGCTCGGCTCGGTGCGGCCGCCGCTGGCAACCCCCGACCTTTCCTCCTTCGTGCTGCAGGCGCAGGCCTCCAAGGCCAAGATCATCGGCATCGCGGCCGGCCCGCCCAACAACATGAACGAGATCAAGACCGGCGCCGAGTTCGGCGTCTTCAAGGGCGGCCAGCAGATGGCGGCGCTGCTCGCGCTGATCACCGACATCCACGGCATCGGCCTGCAGGCGGCGCAAGGTCTGCTGCTGACCACGTCCTTCTACTGGGACATGGACGACAAGACGCGGGAATGGTCGAAGCGCTACTTCGCCAAGATGAAGCAGATGCCGACGATGTGGCAGGCCGGCGTCTATTCTAGCGTGATGCACTACCTCAACGCCATCAAGGAGACCGGCACCGACGATCCGCTGAAGGTCGCGGCCAAGATGCGCGAGAAGCCGATCGAGGATTTCTTCGCGCGCAACGGCAAGCTGCGCGAGGACAATCTGATGGTGCACGATCTCTGGCTGGTGCAGGTGAAGTCGCCGCAGGAGAGCAAATATCCGTGGGACTATTACAAGATCCTCACGACCATTTCGGGCGACAAGGCGTTCGGCCCACCGGACCCGGCGTGCGCGCTGGTGAAGAAGTGAGGGCGTAGCGAGTGGCGAATAGGGAGTGGCGAATGGGGGACAACCTCCATTCGCCATTCGTTACTCGCAATTCGCTACTTCGCCACCCCGATCTCGCGAAAGTACTTCATCACACCCGGATGAATCAGCTCCGGCCGCGGCGCCGCGGCGAGCGTGTTTGCTGCCGTGGTCTCGCAGGCCTGCGCGAGCGTCTTGCAGAACGTCGCCTCCGCGCCATGCAGCGTCTTCGCCAGACGATAGGCGACATCGTCGGGTAGATCCGCGCGCGTCAGCACGAAACTCCAGGAGCCGAGCGAGGCGATCGGTTCTGTCTGCTTCGCATAGCTGCCGGCCGGCACGGTCAGCGGCTTGAGGAAGGAATGTTTGGCGCGGATGCGCGCGATCTCTTCAGCGTTCGGGGCGATGAAGCGCGCGCCGGACGCGCTCGATGCGACCGCCGCAAATCCGGGCCAGCCGATGCCGGCGCCCCAGAGCGCGGCGGCCCGGCCGTCCTCGACCATCGCGGGGCCATCGCCGGCGCGATCGAGATAGATCGCCTTGAAATCTTCATCCTGCTTCAGGCCGAGCCCGTCGAGAACGTAGCGCGCCAGGATCGGCAGGCCAGAGCCCTTGGCGCCGAACGCGACCGGCTGACCGACGAGGTCGCGGATGGTCCTGTAGGGACTGTCCGCGCGCACCACGAACATGCCGGGGTTGGAATAGATCGCGGTGAGGATTTTCAGCCTGACCTTCGCCCGGCCGATGCCGGCGAAGGCCTCATAGGCCGGCTCGCCCGCGACCAGCGCGAGATCGAGCTCGCCCTTCTCCAAAAGCGGAATGTTCTCGTTGCTGCCCTTGGTGTTGCGCGGGGCGATGGACACTTGCGGATCGGCCGCGTTCATCACTTCCGCAAAGGCGTTGCCGTAGAGCGGGAAGCCGCCGCCCGGCGTCGCGGTGCCGAGACTGATCGTCGTGGTCGGAATGGCCTTGTCTCCGGATTGGGCTGCAACGGGGCTGGCGAGCAGCACCGCGCCGAGAAGGATGGATGAACCGAATTTCATGGTCGTTCCGGCTCCGCCCGCGTCAACATGAACTTGAGACGATGTAGGCAGGGAGCGGATTTTATGAAAGCATGCACGCAACGACAATAAAGCAATGGGAGGCGTCATGCTGCGAATCTTGCGTAACGGTGTTTTCGGTCTCGTATTCCTTTCAAGCCTTCTCAGCACAGCCCCTCCCGCCACCGCCGCCGACTATCCCAACCGCCCCGTGCACTGGCTGATCGGATTCGCCGCCGGCGGCCCGGTCGACATCGTGGCGCGGATCATGGCGCAATGGCTGTCGGACCATCTCGGCCAGCAATTCATCGTCGAAAACCGCACCGGCTCCGGCGGCAACATTGCGGCCGCCGCCGCGATCAACGCGCCGGCGGACGGCTACACACTGCTGTTCGTCGCGCCCAACAACGCGATTTCGACCTCGCTCTACAAGAAGCTGCCGTTCGATTTCGTGCGCGATACCGTGCCGGTCGCGAGCATCATGCAGCTCACCAACATGCTGGTCGTCTCCAACGCGTTTCCCGCCAAGACGGTTCAGGAGTTCGTCGACTACTGCAAGGCCAATCCCGGCAAGATCTCCTTTGCCTCCTCGGGCAACGGCACCTCGGTGCACATGTCGGCGGAGCTGTTCAAGGTGATGACCAAGTGCGACATGGTGCACGTGCCCTATCGCGGCTCGGCGATCGCCTTCCCCGACATCATCTCCAACAAGGTGCAGCTCATCTTCGACAATTTGCCGTCCGCGCTGGAGCAGGCGCGCGGCGGCAACGTCCGCGCGTTAGGGGTGACCTCGCCGCAGCGCTGGCCGAGCGTGCCCGACGTGCCCGCGATCGCGGAAACCGTGCCGGGCTTCGAATCGGTCGGCTTCTACGGCATCTCCGCGCCGAAGGGCACGCCGCCCGAGGTCGTCGAGATCCTCAACAGGGCCGTCGGCGAGGCCCTGAAGGACCCGAAGCTGGTAGCGCGCCTCGCCGAGACCGGCGGCATCCCCAAGCAGATGACGCCGGCCGAGTTCGGCAAGCTGGTCTCGGACGAGACCGAGAAGTGGCGCAAGGTGGTGGAGTTCGCCGGTGTCTCGGTGGACTAGAGCTGGCCAGCCGCGGAGCTTTGGCTCGCGGGCAAGACGGAGGGGAGACCGGCCGGTCTCCCTCCAAACAAAAAACTCGAAAACAACCCCATGCAAAGTAGAAATGGCGGCTTGCCGCAAGGATGCGAGCGGCGTTGGGACATTTGACACGTCGGGCAAAACACCGGCACAATTGCAGCATCGCCCACTTCGGCCAATCGGCAGGACGGTCACCCGCTTTAGGGCCTAGGGCCGACGCTTCGGCCGACCAAGGCTCGGCATTGCACCCCCGGCTCAGGCCCTGTAAACGGACGGCGCACCGTTGCCGGCCACCTCTGTTGCGGCCGTCTCGCGGCGGGGCCTGTAGCTCAATGGTTAGAGCCGGCCGCTCATAACGGTCTGGTTGCAGGTTCGAGTCCTGCCGGGCCCACCAGTGATTCAATCACACTCTGCGGCGGCTGAGGGCGTGGACTCATGAACGCGCAGAAGTCGACTGTTGGTGTCTGAGCAAAAATCCTCTGCTCAGTCCGATCCTGCCCTCCGGGGCGGACATCGCGGAACTGTCATCCAGCCGCCCCAGGTCACGGCTATGGCGTCCCGATTTCTCCAGAAAGTACGGGGCCGAACAGTTCACCGTGTTCACCGTTGAACCTTGACATCTGCATCTGCTCGACTGGGAAATAATCCTTTGGGCTTGTATTTATCTTGATGCCCGGCAACAACAGCCCAAGTTCAAGATCCTTCAGATTCGCGGCCTGTCTCATGACGTTCTCGCGAGTGAGCTCGTCGCCGCATTGCTTGAGCACCTGAACAATGGTTTGCGCGGTGACGTAGCCATAGACACTAAACGAGCTTGTCTTGTCTCCCTCGGGGAAATACCTGTCCATGAAAGACGCCCACTCCTTGATAGAGGGATCGTCCTTCCAAGTCGGATCCGTAGGATCCTTCAGGTAGTTGCTCGAAAGAATACCTTTGGAGTTCTCAAGTCCGGCAGGTCTGAGCACGGAGCCCACCGAGTTCGAAATGCTCGCGAGAAGCTGGACCGGCCTCCACCCTATCTCAGCCGCCTTTCTAATCGCTTGTGCTGCGAATTTCGGTGAGCTCTCGTTGAAAAAGATATCTGCCCCCGCTGTCTTGAGAGTGACGATTTGAGAATCGACAGTTGGCTGCGACGGATCGTAGGGAGCTTCTGCCACGATCATGCGCTTTGCGGCTTCGGCACCAAGGCCATCCTTGAGCCCCTTGACGTAATCGCGACCTGAATCGTCGTTCTGATAGAGAATGCCGATTTTGCCTTGCGGGAAATTCTGCAGGATATAGTGCGCATAGATTCGCCCCTCGGTCTGGAAGGTCGGCTGCCAGCCCATCGTCCACGGAAAGCCCTTCCAATCGCCGAAGTAGGCCGCGCCGGTAGCGACGAAAAGCTGCGGCACCTTCTTGAGATTCATATATTGCCGAATGGCATTGTTGGTCGGTGCACCGAGGCTCTGAAAGATGAGCAGCACTTCATCGCTCTCAACCAGTTGGCGTGCTCGCTCCACGGTCTTGGGCGGGCTGAAGGCATCATCATAGCTAATGAAGCTGATCTTTCTTCCGTTGATGCCGCCCTCGGCGTTGATCTTGTTGAAAAAAGCAGCCTCCGTCCGGCCGATCAGCGCGTAGGCGGATAACGGCCCGCTGTAAGGCATAATGTTGCCGATTTTTATTTCGGTGTCGCTGGCGCCGGGATCGTATTTCTTCTCCGCCGCTACAGCGTATGTGCCAACGCAAAAGACGAGCAGAAATGCCATTAGAATGCCCCGCGTATCCGACATGTCGGCCTCCTGGGACGTCGGCTGCTTGCCGATCATGGACAGTCTAAGGTTGCGGAACGGAAGTTGTCTAGCTGCAGCTACCGCTACGTATCTCTGCCTCCGCCTTGTCAAACCAGTACGTCATGCCCATGTCGCGGTACATCATAGTCGCCGTTGCAACGTGCTTCTGCGCCTGCTCTTGCTTGCCGGTGCGCCGATAGAGCTTGCTAAGGCCGAGGTGGCAGTGGGCCACGAGCGGCCGCATGCGGCGCGGTTGCGCGAATGCAAGCGCCCTGCGGTAGTGAGCCTCGCCACTCTCCGCGTCGAACTGGTTGGGATGAGTGGCGACCTCGCCAAGCAGGTGGATCGCGTGAGCCGCGAACCCGGGTTGGCGCGCAGAGGACTTCAACGCGCAGTCGGCCAGGCGCCGCGCGTCATCGTGCCGGCCAAGCGCCAGCGCGGCTCGACCAAGCAGCAGATAGCTCCATCCGCGATCGCCGATATATCCACCCGCGGCCTGGCGTTCGAGAAATTGCTCGCCTTCTCGCAACCGGCTCAGCGCCTCGCTCGCCTCGCCGAGCTGTGCGAGGCCCCATGAGGAGAAGTAGGCGGATGCGGAAAACAGAGTGGCGACATTCCCCGCGCGAATCACCTCCGTCGCATGCTCGAAGAGTGGGCGCGCCTGGGCCCAGTCGCCCCTCACAAGGCGGACCCAGCTTGCGGCGAGGTGAGCCCAGCCGATACTGAATGCATTCCGCGTCAGCGTCGCGAGCCGAACTGCCTCGGCTTCAGGTTCGGCCGCTTCGTCGAATCGACCCAGCTCGGCCAGGCTCAGGATCAGATAGCAACGATCGGTGATCCACGGCGGGATGACGAGTCCGAAATCTTCCGGGACCTCCGGGGAAAGCCCCACGAGATTGTCAGTCGTCAGGGCCACCACCCGTTCGTGCTCACCTCGGAAGTAATGTGCCTGCGCGAGATACGTCATGGCCGGAACACGTAGTCGTTGGTCTCTGAGGCGGTCGGCGAACTCCAGCGCACGGGTTCCGGACGCAAGCGCCTCGTCCATATCTCCGAGCCTTGATTGGATGTGTGTCATGAAGACGCAGACTTGGCCGCGACGGTGGTCGTCGTTCAAGCGCTCCGCGAGCTGCTCGGCCTCGCGCACGCGCTCCAGCACCGCCCGGGCCTCACCCATGCGGTTCAGGACCGTCCGCAGCTCCATCTGGATCTCGAAGCCTTGCTCCAGCGTGGCCCGGCTCTCCGGCAGCGCCGCGAGGAAATGCAGCGCCTGCTCAAAAGAGTTGAGGGCTTCGCGGTGAGCCCATCGCGCGGACGCAAGCCGACCCGCCCTAGCCCAATAGCCAATCGCCTCGCTGGCAAGCCCGGCCTCCGTTAAATGGTGGGCGACCACCTCGGGTTGGCTTTCGGCCACCGCCGGGAACCGCTCGACCAGCGCTTTGCCGATGCTCGCGTGCAATTGCCGACGTCGACTCTTGAGCATCGTGGCGTAGGCGGCATCCTGCACCAGCGCGTGCTTGAACGCGTAGGTCGCGTCTGACGACATTCCGCGTCTGGAGACGAGGCCGGAGGCTGTCAGCCGCTCCAGTGCCGCGTCGAGGTCCATGGCGGCCAGATCCGACACCGCGGCAATTAACTCGCGGGGGAACTCCCGTCCGATTGCCGCGCCGATCATCGCCACATCCTTGGCCGCGCCAATCCGGTCGAGACGCGCCACCAGCGAGCCCTGTAGCGTCGTCGGTATGGCAAGCTGCGGCAGTGGTCCGTCGAGCAGGTAACCGCCGGCAGTCTCGTGGAGGACACCGCTTTCAATCAGCGCGCTGGTCAGTTCCTCGATGAACAGGGGCACGCCATCTGTGTGGGCTAGGATCTGCTCGACGACTGTCTCGGGCAGCTCCTTGTTCCTGGTGACACCCCCGATGATGCCGACGCTATCGCGTCGGCCAAGGCGGCTCAACGGCAGCATCGTCACATGCGGCTGCCCGACCCAGGCTGGCTGGAGCTCTGGCCGCATTGTGACAACCAACAGCATTGGCAGGTAGGCCGCGCGAGAAACCAATCGATCGAGCAGGTCGAGCGATGTCGGATCAATCCAGTGGATGTCCTCGAACACGATCAGGGCAGGGTTACTCGCCGCTAAACCGTCGAGCTGATCGAGAAGCGCCGTGAGAATCAGCTCTCGCTTCTGCTCCGGGCTGATCGCCAATGCCGGGTAGCGGTCCTCGACTGGCACTGCCAACAGCTCAGCGACGAGCGTCACGTCGCGTAGTACATTTTTCGACGTCTGCTTGAGCAAAGCCTCGAGTCTGTCGAGCTTTGCCCTGGCGTCGCTGCCGGGCTCGAAGCCGACAGCCCCCTCGAGCTGGGTAATGAACGGGTACAGCGGGCTGTTCGTATGGTGGGGAGAGCAGAAATAGCGAAGGCGCGCATGCGGCTCACCCTCGCGCGCGTCCAGCAGGCTTTCGGCGATGCGCGACTTGCCGATGCCTGGCTCCCCAGAGAGCAGCACCACACGGCCCTCGCCGAGCTTGGCCTGCTTCCAGCGGCGCAGCAGCAGCTCGATCTCCTCCTGGCGACCAACAAGCGGCGGCAGCGCACCGATGCGTCGCGCCTCGAATCGATTGACGCCGGCAGTCTCGCCGCGCACCCGCCACGCCTCCACCGGCTGCGGCAATCGCGTCACCTCATCGGCACCGAGCGGACGACAGTCGAACAATCGCCCCGTCAGCCGCCGTGTGCTGGCCGCGATGACGACCTCGCCGGGCGAAGCCACGGCCTGCATCTGAGCCGCGAGGTCTGGCGTCTCACCGATCGCGACGAATTGCAGGACATCGGTGCCCGCCATCTGCTCGCCGACGACAACCACGCCGGTGGCAATGCCAGCGCGCGCCTGAAGGGGAACGCCGGAAGAGACCTTCAGCGAGCCAACAGCAGCGACGATCGCAAGACCGGCGCGCACGGCCTGCTCAGCATCGTACTCGTGAGCTTCTGGGTAACCGAAATAGACGAGCGCGCCATCGCTCTGGTACTGGGCGACAAATCCGTCAAATCGCGCCACCGCGTCGGCGACCACCTTGTGGAATGCGGCGATCACATCACGCATGTCCTCGGGGTCGAGGCGTGCCGAAAGCGGCGTTGAGCCGACCTTTTTGCAAACCAGGATCGTCAACTGTCGCCGCTCGAGGCCACCCGAGAGAACCGCAGACGATGGCGCAGCGCTCGGCGCGCCGGGCCTCTCGGCGTTCACCTCCGGGTCGGGGCCTCCGCTCGCACTGGTCGAAGGCGGCACTGCAGCCGACGGCCGGTCGCGATGTAACGGCGCGGGCTTGGCCACCTCGCTGACGGCGGGCGATCCGCTCGGCGGCCGCAGGCCGCGCAGCTTGGCGGCGAGCGATCTGGTCGCTGCGTCGGGCTCCGTATTCAGCTCCCGCTTGAGCAGGGCAACGAGGTCCTGGTAGTGGGCGAGCGCTTCGGCCTTGCGTCCGGTGGCCGCCAGCGCCCGTACGACCAGCCGATGGGCGTCCTCCCGCATGTTGTTGAGGGCGATGGCGCGGTGGCCGGCCTTCAGGGCGTGCTCGGCGCGGCCTGCGGCCAGCTCCTGCTCGCCGAGCCCTACCATGGCGCCAAGGGCGAGCTCGAGTAACCTGTCGCGTTCACCGGTGAGCCATTCGTTCCAGCCCTCTTCACCGATAGTAACGTCATCGATCAACCGGCCCCGGTAGAGATCGGTTGCCGCACTCAGGGCATCTCGGCTGCCCTCACGGACCAGGGCCTCGAAGCGGCTGACATCGCATAGAACGCTCGCCGCGTTAAGCGATACGACTTCGCCGTCGCTCTCCAGAGCGTGACCGAGCACTTTGCGCAGGCGGAAGAGAGCCTGGCGTAGGTTCTGCTTGGCCTGCGCTTCGAAATGCGAGCCCCACAGAAGGGTCGACAGCTTCGCACGCGACTGCGGCCGGGGGGCGTTGCAGGCCAGATAAGCCAGCAAACCCGCAAGTTTCTTGCTAGGCAGCTCGACAACGCCATCCGGTCCGGTCAGCTCGAAGCCTCCCAACAACGAGAGACTGAACTCCGGGGACCGCGATCCGTCCATTGGCGCGCGCAGGATTCGCACGGTGATGCCCCCTGACAGGCTCACTCTACACGTTTTCAGGGCCCTTCGAGCGGAAATAACGCCGCTGTAACGCGCCACTGACGCCGGCGACGATAGTGGCGGGCTTCAATTGGTCTCGCTCGACGATTTGCTGGGACATCCCCGGCCGCAAAATCGGAGGACCATCATGCGCTCCCATCCCGTTATCGCAATTGCGACTGTCATCCTGGTCGGATTCGGCGTGAAGCTGGCTTTCTTCTCCGCTCCGAAAGCCGCAGCGGTGCTGGGCTCCACCGGGAGCGTGAGCGTGGATGTCTCCGAGGCGCCTACCAAAAACCTTCCGGTGCAGAGGATCCACGACATGACATTCGTCTTTTCCGACGGTGATTGATCCGACGGTCTCACCCGACCACGAACGGCATCTCCATTTCCATGTTCCTCCTACATCACATCCCTATTGTAACGCCCAGGCCAGGCTACGCACCATGTTCTTGAGACAAGGAGTATCGATAATGAGATACGCGCCATCAATTGCGACGAAGATCTCTCTTCGTGAGTCATCGCCAAGTCTACTACGAACAACAAAAACCATTCTTGTGACGATTGTCGATGCTCTGCATCATTCGCGCCGACTCCAGGCGGAACGTGTGCTCCTTAGGTACCGTGATCTCATTGATCAGGCCAAACACAGCATTGTTAGCGAGCTGAATGCATCTTCCGGAGCGCACCAGCATGTTGACGGAAAATGAGCCGGACCGATCTACTAGGCTATGCGGCGTCAGCGACGGTCCTGGCAACGTTCTGCACGACCAGCATGCTTCGTCTGCGCCTCCTGGCCATGGGAAGCAACATCCTGTTCATCTTGTTTGGAGCAATGGCGCACATCTATCCGGTGTTATTGCTTCACCTCGTCCTTCTCCCTATCAACCTTGCCCGTCTGATGCAGATCAGACGGCGGATTGGCGCGTACCGCGTGCCGCGCCGCAGGCGTTCAGGACCACCGTTATGCCTTGGCCTTCGCGGTGCCGGCCTGTCTTCCAACGGCGCGGTCCTCCCGCACCCAGACCTCGAATGGTGCGGCGCGGGCCGCCTCGACGCCGGCGATCGAGCTGCCGCCGCCCGATCCATGAGCTACGTGCCGTCAAAATCCTGAGGTCACAATGGCTGTCATCGCAAGAGCTTTTTCCCGGGCGTTTCCCTCAAAATCGGTTCAGGCCGAGTGTCTCAAGGCGCTTGTCATTCTAGGCACGGCCGGCCTGTTCGTGTCGCTCCTCTTGGCAAGCTACGGAGTTGATTTGAGTCCCGGTTTTTGACCGGCGTTCCGGCAAGAAGACGAATTCAGCTCAAATCGGCAACCGCACAGGTTGGGCCAAATTCGACGAGCCGGGTGTGGGCGGAATTTTAGTCGGCAGAGTTCAGCCATGATCGTCGCGTCCGATCCGGAAGCGGACGTCTCAAACACAGAGCCCTCGGGTAATCAGCCGCAGGCGCACCGCACCAATTTCGCACCAGAAACGGCGTGAACGAAACGCGACGAACGCGATCGACCCCGAACAAAAACGCAAGAAAAATCAACGAACGCGCTCTTTATCTTCCCGCTCATAACGGTCTGGTTGCAGGCTCTAGTCGCGCCCACAGCCTTCGCTCGCTTCGCGAGCTTCGGCTCGGCAAGCGAGCTCAGACGGCTGTAGCGCGAGGCGTACGAATCCTGCCAAGCCGAAGTGCGAAGGCGGGCTGTGCGGTCCGCGAGCCAGGCCGCCATTGCGACGCCCCCCTTGAAAGTCTGCGACTTCGGCTCGATACTTGATCGAGATCCTTGGCGACCAGCAATCCGAGGAGGACGATCATGGCAATCCAGATCGTGATGGACCGCAGCGGCGACAGCCGACATCATTTCAATGCGGACGACGCGCAAGAACTGGCAAGAGCGGAGCAGCGGTTTCAGGAACTCACCGATGCCGGCTTCACCGCGGCGGTCCGGGTGGGTCCAGGTCAGGTCTCGCAAATCCGATCGTTCGATCCGACTGCAAAGGAGACCGTATTCTTTCCCAGATTGGTTGGCGGCTAGCCGGGACGGTCATGTTCGGCTTTCGACCCTCGCCGGGCGGCCGCTCCCGAATGAAAGCGGCGAGAGCGCTCTTTATCCTGCATGGCGCCGAGGGCACGCCAGAGGGCCGGTCGCTGCGGCTCTTGCAGCAATGGCTGTCGCCGGCCCAGCGTGAACAGTTCGCCAGGAAAGGCTACTTCGAGGTGATCGGGAGGGACAGCGGCATTCGATACAGGATCCACGCCGGAGCCTCGGTCAACATATGCGAAATCGACGAGCGAGGTCGCCTACGGGTCGGGTTGTGTTTCATGCCGATCGGCGCTCTGCCGATCGGAGACGTCATGCTCGCCCAGAAGATCGCGCTGGAAACATGCGAGGATGAGGTGCGCACTGTAGCCCGGAGGTTCGCTCCCAATCGTTTCCATTTCAGGCAAGCACGGCCTCTCGGATAGCTAACCTCGCTCCGATTGAGGCGGAACCGCTCTGGGCTATTTTCCGCTGCGGCTTGGCCGCTCGCTTCTTGCCGCCGCTTGGCCACGACCTGAGTCGCCATGCGGCTCCAGCGCGGTGGACCCATTCTGGTCCGGCCCTGCGAGCAACGGGAACATCGCCAGGTCAATGCGCATTGAGGGACCATCAGAAATCCATCGATGGAGGCCGCGCATGATCAGAGCATCGCTGAAGGGAACACGGCTGAGCAACCTCGCCGCCGCATGCGCCGCCCTGGCGCTCGCCGTTGCCGCGGCTCCGGCAACGGCGCAGGAAGCCGGGCGAGCCAGGGTCGGCACGCTCACGTGCAACATAGCGCCCGGAGTCGGCATGATCGTCGGAGGACAGCGGCAGTTGAGCTGCATCTATGCATCGGCGCGAGGCAGGGCGCGCGAGGCATACGAAGGCACGGTCAGCACGCTTGGCCTCGACATAGGGGCCACGTCCGGCGGTCAGCTCACTTGGGCCGTTTTCGCACCAACCACGCTACGCCGAGCGGCGTTGACCGGGACCTATGCGGGCGCGACCGCCGGCGGCACGGTCGGCGCCGGAGTTGGTGCCAACCTCCTGGTCGGAGGTTCGGATCGCACGGTCGCTTTGCAGCCAGTATCCGTCCAGGCGCAGACAGGCGTGAACATTGCAGCCGGCGTATCCAGAATGGAATTACGGCCGGCCGCTGCGCCTGTGCGTAGAGCGCGGTGACGACGCCATCGTCGACGAAGTGAAGCAGCACACTGGCAGCATCCGCCGCGCGTGCTGCTTCCGTTCAACTTGTGGCTCCTGGTGCGCGTCTGACAAGAGCTCTGTGTGGCCCGTTCTGAGCCGCCAAGTGGCGGGACTTGGCACGTCCAGCACTGAGGATTGCGATCTCGTGCGTGCTCGAATGGCTGCCATGTAACTGGAGGCGCGACTGGCGTAGCTACAACACCAGCAACAGTCCCGAAACCAGCAGGATGCCGAGAATAATTCGCCGGAACAGCGCGTCATTGACGCAGCGAAAAGCAAGAATCCCGAGCGCCATTCCTGCGAGGAGTGCCGGGATGCTGAAGGAGAATCGCGCCGCACGCCGGCTCCGCGACTACGTCGCAACGGCTCCGGATCTCAATCACCTCGCCCAGGCCCACGGACTGCTCGCGCGTACTGCGCTTGCCTTGGGCGATTCGGCGGAGGCTCAGTTGCACCTGTCCCGCGCGCTGGAGATCGTCGACAGGGCGGCGACTTATCGCTTGCGATTTGTCGAGACCGTCCGAAGGCTCGCGCAAAATTTCGAACCCGAGGATCGGCTGCACAAGAGCTTGCTCGCTGGACTGGCAACGCGAACAGCGCAACTGGAAGCGATGACCTCGCTGCCTTCGCGGCCCGCTTAGCCGACGGGATTTGCCGAACGCGTTTGAGAATGATGTCCTCGACACCGGGCAGCGGGCTAGGCAAAACCGGTGGCCGCACCGGCAAGGACACTTCAATCTTCGACCCGGTACGGGCGCCATCGCTCCGGCACGCCTTTGAGCTGGTGGACGCCGTGATCCCTGAAGCGGATTTGGGACTGCGACATCAGGTCCTTGACCGCGCTCGAGACCAGGACTTCGCCGGCACGCGCTTTCGCGGCGACGCGCGCGCCGATGTGAAACGCGAGACCGACAACCTCGGCCCCGCTCACCTTGTACTCGCCCGCATGCAGCCCCACCCTGATCTCGAGCCCCAGCGTGCGCACGGCCTTTTGGATCGCGGTCGCGCAACCGATACCGGCAGCCGGCGCCTTGAACGTCGCCAGCAGTCCGTCTCCCGTCGTCACGACTTCCTTTCCGCGCGAAGTCTTCAGCTCTTTGCGGACGGCGGCGTAATAGTGACTCATCACCTTTGTCCAACGCGCATCGCCCAGCTTCGCGGCTTTTTCGGTGGAGCGGACGATATCGACGATCAGGATCGTGGCGAGCGCTGGTTTGAGCTCAGTGCCACGCTCGGCGGACCGGCGCCGGATCGCGATCGGTCCCGTCAGCGGCTCATAGCGATGGTTGCGTCGCCGCGCGATCGCGGCTTTTGCATAGTCCATGGCACGCTGCGCCGTGCCGCAACGGATTGTTTTTTCCCGCGGTGGAATCGTCCAGTAGACCTTTCGTCCGTCTCCGGCACCATGGACCTCCACGGCGCCCCACTTCAGGAAAACCGCCGAGCCAACCCGGCGAACACACCAGGCCTTCGACGTGTATCCGGAAACGTTCGACTGATGGACCCCGATGCGAAGGAATTTCGGCATGAACGTGCGGCCAATCGAAAGACCGTTTGGGCGTACCTAGGGTAGAGCGTAGTCGTGCAATCCTGAGTTGGCAACAATACTCCCAATCGAAGGTTTGCCGGTGGCTCTCGCGTCAGCTCGCGTTCG
Source organism: Bradyrhizobium sp. ISRA442 (assembly GCF_038085055.1). Classification (NCBI taxonomy): domain Bacteria; kingdom Pseudomonadati; phylum Pseudomonadota; class Alphaproteobacteria; order Hyphomicrobiales; family Nitrobacteraceae; genus Bradyrhizobium; species Bradyrhizobium sp. ISRA442. The sequence continues at coordinate 91,950 of NZ_JALGCN010000008.1, read as the reverse complement.
GGCCCGCCGTTACAAAGGCTTTGGTCGCACCCGAACGGATATAGCCGCAGCTACGGCTGCCATCCGAACCACTATATCCGAACTGACGACTGGGCTTTCGACCTTCCCAGGATGACATTCTGTCCGGAATGCAGGACCCGTCCGATTGCGCTGGAGCGATTGTGATGAGGGAGGCTACGATGGACTTTTCGCGGATGTCGGATGGAATCCGGCTGCATCACGCCTCCCATCGCCACGACGGCTACGATGGCGACGATGAACCGGGTCCGGCTCCGAAAGCCCCGTTCCTGACGGAGCCGGCCGGCGCTGGCGGCCTGGTCCATGGTCCGGGCCCGTTTGCAGGCCTTGGAGCGCATTCCGCGAGCGCAAATTCCTCGCCTCATGATTCCGGTCCGGGTCAATCCGAACAGCCCATCGCATCGGGGGTCAGCACGGGCGGTCACGTCGGCAACCACACGACAGCGGGCCTGGATTCTCCGGCCACCAAGCTTGACTCTAGCGCATCCCATCCCGGGACAGGCGTTGCTGCGGCCGAGAGCGGGGCGAACACGGCCGGGAACGGCGGCGACGGCTACTTCTACGGAGGCATCGTTCACGCGTCCCTGCTGATCTATGAGCCCATCAACATCTCGGTGAGTCTTGGATACGGTTCGGTCGCGCTGGCCAGCCAGTCCAACAATTTGAATGTCGATCAATCCGCCTTTCAGATGGCCGGCATCGGCGGACATGGCGGCAATGACAACATTGCCTCAGGCGGCAGCGTCAGTACTTCCCTGGGCTCCAGCATGATCGCGAGCGGCGACAACGGTGCCGGAAACGGCGGCAGCGGCTATTTCTCGGGTGCGTTGGTGGACGCACCGGTGGTGATCTATCATCCCATCAATATTGCGGTGGCGGGATCGGGCGGCACTGCGCATGCAAGTCAATCGAACACGGTCGACATCGATCAATCGGCCACGCAGATCGCGGGCGTCGGCGGAAGTGGCGGAAATGCCAATGTCGCCGCCGGCGGCAGCATCATGACACTTGACCCGAGCTGGGGATCAAGCAACGGCGCCAGCGCCTTCGACGTTCAAACGGGCGGGAGCCAGGCCGGCAATGGCGGCGACGGCGCGTTTTACGGGAGCCTCGTTCATACCTCGTTCGTACTGTACGACCCGATCAACATCGCAGTCGCAGGCTATGGCTCCAACGTTCACTCGGTGCAGACGAATGACGCCTATGTGGATCAATCCATAGTTCAGCTCGCCGGCATTGGCGGGCACGGCGGCAACGGCAACGCCGCGGCGGGCGGCCACGCAAGCCTTCTCTCCCATGGCTTGTGGGGCGGCTCCGACACGATCGCGACCGGTTCGAATGGCGCAGGCAATGGCGGCAACGGCTATTTTGCCGGAAGCCTGATCGATGTCAGCGTCGCGGTCTACGCACCCATCAACATCGCAATCGCAGGTCCCCATTCGACGGCAGTGGCCGATCAGGTCAACAACGTGCACATCGACCAGAGTGCGGTCCAAATTGCCGGAATTGGCGGGGATGGCGGCTCCGGCAATCTCGCGCTGGGTGGCGATCTTTCCGCCCATCTTCTGTCGGATCTTCATCTGTTGGCATAGCGAAACATCGCAACCGTCCGCGCTCGCCCTTGGCTAACGGCGGACACCGTCCTGCGCATGCAATCCCGCGCAGAGGCGCCCTCCCCTGACGTTTCGCGCTCCGACGTTGCGCGACGAATGTCGTACTTTCGTACGTAGGTCGACCAGACCGGATGGTATCCAATTTGACATCTATCGGCATCGCGCATGGGCGGATCAGACTTGCCGTGCGCGTCCGCCTGATCGGGAGGGATGGTGCACGACAGCCAACACAAGAACGGAGGCTCAAATGTTGCCCAAGGCAATCAACATCTCGGATTCGATCGAATTCAAATCGATCAACACCGGTGGTCAAAGTGTCGGAAATGGCGGCGACGGTACCTTCAAGGGAGCCATCATCAGCAAACCGACGCTGAACTTCGATCCAACCAACAAGGCAGACGGCGCCGATGTGCATGTGAACACCGGCGATCACGTCAAGCAGACGGCGGATTGGGATGCCGGCGGCGCAAACGCCAAGGCCTCATGGTTTTCCAAGGCCCATGGCGGAGACGCCGAGTCGAACGGAAACCAGAAATCCTACAGCGGCCACGATACCTCCAAGGTATACGCCAACACGGATGCCACTCAGATCAACAAGCTCGTGGTGGACCAGCACCAGGAGGTCGTGGCCGGCATCGGCGGCAATGGCGGCGACGGCAACGCCGCGTTGGGCGGAGAAGTGAGCTTCCATCTCGATACATTCTGACCACCAGCTCGTTCGACAGGCAGGATCGGCGGCCAATGCCGCCGGTCCTGGAGTTCAAGCCAATGCCCGCCGATGCCGCGACCGGATTGCGTTGAACGTCGGCAAGTGCGCCGGACCTCGATTTCAGGCGGTGACGATCATGCTGATGCCGCCCATTCGGTTGCCCATCCTGCCGGAAATCCAGACGCCGCTGCACACGGCGCTCTGGTCCTGTGCCGGACCGCTTGGCCTCGTATTCGCGTATAGTTGCAGCTACAACCTGCTTCTGTTTGCGCCCTCCATCTACCTGCTTCAGATCTACGACAGGGTGTTGTCGAGCCGGAGCGGCGACACGCTGCTGCTGCTCACGCTCATTGTCGCGATCACGGTGGTGGTCGGCGGGGTGTTCGATGCATTGCGGCGCGCGGTCCTGGGACGCCTTGGCGCCTGGCTCGACGATCGGCTTCGTCCTTGCGTGCTTTCGGCCAACCTCGAATCCGCATTTCGCAGCGATCGGACGCCGGCGTCGGACGCATATCGGGATCTCACCGTGCTGCGCCAGTTCATCGATTCCGGCGCATGTCCGATGCTGTTCGACGCGCTCTGGGCGCCCCTGTTCCTCCTGGTCCTCTTTCTGATCCATCCCCTGCTTGGCGTGGTGGGCGCCTGCTGCGTGGCCTTCCTGTTCGCTCTGACGGTTGCCGGAGATCTGGCCACCGAGGACGTTCTGCTCAAATCCGGCGCCGCACTGTCCAGAAGCTACGGCCGCCTTCAGGCCGCCGCCGGCAACATCCACATGATTCGCGCCATGGGAATGTTCGATAGCGCAGCGCGCGCGATCCACCATGACGCGCAGGACGCGCGCAGAGAGCACGATGTGGCACTCCGGCGCGGCGAGATCGTCATGCTGGCCACCAAACCGGTCCGCGCGCTGTCGCAAGTCCTGATCATGGGGGCTGCTGCCTGGCTCGTCCTCGATCACGGGAAAAGTCCGGCGATCATCTTTGCGTCTACGCTGATGTTCAGCCGGGCGCTCGCGCCGGTCGAGAGTGCAATCGCGGGCTGGAAATCACTCGTGACGGCCGCAAGTGCCTGTCAGCGGCTCGGCGCACTTCTCGCAGCGTTCCCCGCCACCGAGCAGCACGATGCAGAGAACTCACCACAACAAGCGCGGAGCGGTCTCGTCGTCGACAACGTTGGCGTGAGACTAGCGGGGACCAACCATTTCCTGCTGAAAGATATCTCGTTCAGGCTCGCGCCCGGAGAGTGCCTTGGCATTATCGGTCCGTCCGGGTCCGGCAAGTCCCTGCTTGGCCAGGTGATCGCCGGGCTGTCGATGCCAACGCATGGCGGTGTCCTCCTCGACAATTCCGACGTCGCGCTGCTTCGCGAGCAGCGAAGCGGCCATCGTCTCGGATATCTCCCCCAGGACATCAACCTGCTCGGCGACACCATAAACGACATCATCGCACGACTTGAAGATGCCGATCGGCGGAAGGTCGTCGACGCAGCCAAGCTCGTCGGCATCCATGAGGCGATCATGCGCCTGCCGCTTGGGTACGACACGGTTGTTCATAGTGAAAAGGCGTTCTCGCGTGGATATCGGCAGCGCCTCGGCTTGGCCCGGGCCTTCTTCGGCACTCCACGTCTCGTCGTTCTCGACGAGCCGAACGCCAGCCTCGATTACGGAGGCGAACGAATGCTGCTGGATGCCATCGAGCGCATGAAGCTCGCAAATGTCATTCTGGTCGTCGTCACTCACCGGATGGGTCTCCTCGCGGCCACGGACAAGATTGCCATCATGGAAGACGGCGCGGTCGTCGCGTTCGGCGACAGCGAGGAAATCTTTGAACAGCACCTGAGCCGCCCGCAGGTTACATCGCAGATTGCACCATGATCTGGAATTTTCCAACGAACTGGAAGCTTGCCGCGGCGTCACGACTTCCCATGATCTGGGACCAGATCACGCGAACACCCGCAAGCCTCCCGCGCGCCGGGCGACTTGGCGGCGTCGTGACCGCAATCGACGATTACGAGCCTCTCGAGTTTCCATGGTGCTCGACCCCCACGCCGATCTCTCCGCGCGCCAGGCTTCGCGGTGTCACCCTCGCGGGCAATCTGCTGGTGCTCGGCTTCATGCTCGGACTTGGCACCTGGGCGTGCCTCGCGCCTCTCGAGAGTGCCGCGATCGCGTCCGGCGTCGTGGAATCGGAATCGAGCCGCAAGACAATTCAGCATCTGGAGGGCGGGATCGTCAGGAGAATCCTGGTTTCGGACGGCAATGTCGTGCGAAGCGGACAAACGCTGATCGTGCTGGACGATACCCGCGCCGATTCGGAGGTGCAAAGCCTTCAGGGGCAGTTATGGGATGCGATTGCGCGTGCCGCGCGGCTTCAGGCCGAGCAGCAGAGATTTGAGACGATCGCAATCCCGAGCACGCTGGAGCAGGACAGCAAGCAGAGCGAGGTGGCGGCCGCTGCGGTGTCGGCGCAGCAGTTCATTTTCCAGGCGCGCCGCCAGGTTCACGAATCGCAGCTTGCGGTCATTGGCGAGCGGAGGCATCAGGTCGAAAAGGAGATCGAAGGCCTCAAGGCTCAGGAGAGCGCCACCGGACGGCGAAGCGACATCGTCCGGGAAGAACTCGATATGGTCACGACCCTCGTCAACAAGGGATTGGAACGGCGGCCGCGGCTTCTGAACCTGCAACGTGAACTGGCCGACGTTGAGGGTCGCCGCGGCGAGATCACTGCACAGATTTCTCGCGCCGGGCAGGTCATCAGCGAGCAGCAGGCCACGCTGTTCAAGCTCGAGAGCGACCGGCAGAACGAGATCGCGCAGTCGCTTCGCGAAGCACAGAACCAGATATTCCAGCTCCGCGAGCGGTTGCTTGCGGCCAGGGATCAACTATCACGAACGGAGGTGAAGGCGCCCGAGGATGGCGTGATAACCGACCTGCGGATTCACACAACCGGCGGCGTCATCGGGGCTGGCGCTCCGCTCATGGACCTCGTGCCCCGGCAAGACCGCCTCATCGTGACCGCCCGCCTCAGGCCCGAGGACATTGACGTGGTTCATCCCGGCCTCAATGCCGAGGTGCATCTCGTACCCTACAATCAGCGTCGCGTGCCGCGCCTGAAAGGGACGGTCGTGCACGTATCCGCAGACCGGCTTCTCGACAAGCGTACCGACCAGCCATACTACGCGACCAAGATCCGGATCGACGATGCGCAGATCGCCGCAAACGACATCCAGATCGTCCCCGGCATGCCGGTTCAGGTGTTCATCACGACAGGGCGCGGCACGGTCGCACTTTACGCGCTGAGGCCCCTGCTCGACAGCTTCCGCGGTGCATTCCGAGAGGATTGATCCTGATCAGGGCGACTGGATCTCCGGCATTGAAGCTGGGCCCGGCTCGTGATCGCGACTCGGTGCGGGCAACCGGCCGCGCCAGCGGAGGACCGCTTCCGTGCGATTGTGAGCGGCACATTTCCTCATGATGTGCTGAATGTGCATTTTGACGGTACTTTCCGACAGATTCAATTTGGCGGCGATCAGCTTGTTGGGCAGGCCAAGCTCCAGCTCTGCGAGAACCTGCTGCTCTCGAGGCGTGAGATCGGTCATGCTCCTCTCGATGGCCACTCTGGTCGCCTCGTTCATCAGATAAGCGGATGCAAGCCCGCGCGCATCCGGCGGCTCGAAGCCCGGCATCCTGTTCAATCCGGCGACCGGCAACGGCCTGTAGACCCCGCCGACCAGAACGAGGCGCAGGCCGGCTATGACGACCTCGATTGGTAGCGAGGTGGGAAGAAAGCCGCGCACGCCCCGCTGCATCGCAGCTTGCGCGGTCGTCTCGTCATCATGGTTTGACAGGATCGCGACGGCAGCGCCGGGACAGCACTCGCCAACGAAGGCGAGATCGTCCTCAACCGAGGCATCGCCGATGCGCTTGTCCGCGATACTCAGCACCACCAGGCGAACATCGCGGGCTGCCGTGCAGTCCAAGCCTTGGACCGTCGCCATGTCGAGGATCTCGAAGTCGGCCAATTCCCGCCTGAGGACGTTCAGAATACATGTCCGAGGCAACAGGAGCGGCTCGATGATCACCAGAACCGGCAAGTGAAGCGATCCATCAAGCCGTTTTGAGGAGTTGGTTAGGTCGTCCATGATTTCCTCGGAAATGAAAAGAATTTCTGCGACAGTCCCATCGATCCGTGTTGCGTGTTCCCCGCGGCGGCATTCATCCTGAATGCACCATCACGCGCAGCGCCAGCCGTCGTATCCACTGTGGATTGGCCTGGCACCTGGGTGGAAATTCTTTCCGCTCAAAACATTTCGCGCGTGCCGCGCCGTGGCGCGGTCGCGCATTCCCTAATTGCAGATATTTCGGTACGCGGTTGACGCCGCCGACCCCGACTTGCCGTCGACGACGTATGCTTCGTCCTCCTTCACGAGATACAGAAATGGCCTCTCTCCAATCGCGCCTGACGCGGTTATTGTTTTCAAACGCCCGCAAATCGTATCCACAGGGCGTCCAAACGTGTTCTTCCGCATCGCGCGCTTCATATCGCTGAATTCAACCGATCCCGGATCCTCCAACTTCGCTGCGATCGCGACCTTTGCCTTGTCCAGAACAGGATCTGATTTTTCCGCGGGGCGTTCGGATGCCGGGACGCTGATCCTCGTGCGCGGGGACGCCGCTTTTGCGAGGTCGGCCGATCTCCGCTTCTTCGGAGATGATGTCTTGCCGGACCTTGCCGGAGCTGCAGAATTCGATTTGACGATCGCCGGATCTGACGCCGATACCTTCGGCGTGGGGTCCGCGGGTCGAGCGACTGCAACGCTGTCGAAACAGGGTCGTGATGCGCACCCCAGGAAATATCCTCGGGAAGGCGCAAACCAGCCAAAGCCGATCAGGACTCCAGCGATCACTCCAACGAAAAGCAGTCCCATCCGATTCCCCTCCCCGGGAGCTCGGCTCGCACTCGTAACTAGGACTTCCGCGCTGGTGATCTCTATCTGTTGCGCAAAAGCGTTAAACGCTCATTAAGCGCGGGTGGCGGCCCGCGCACTTGCCTGGACGAGACGGTACGATCGTGCTCCGGACTCGCGCCGGGATTGCCGCGCGCTTGAGTTCGCAACTCAAGTTGCTCGGAGATTTGTTCATTCCCGCAATTTGGAGATCAAGGCGCAAGTTGGAGCGATGTCCGCTGCTCCGCGAAGCTATGTTTGCTGGACAAGCGAATGTAGCGCCTGAACCGCAACCTCCCGGCTCTCCACAGGGACAAACAGGCTGACCGAATGCGGCGACAACACGTATTTGTCGGGAACGATCCCGTGCTGCCCGAGAACCTGCAACGCCCTGAACGGCAATTCCGACGAAACGCCGCCGAAGCAGGTGAGGCTCACCGAGCTTGACGCCTCGCGCTGCTTGCGCAGGTCCTTGGCGACCTCCAGCGTGCGCAGCAGCGCGTCGAGCCACTCCGTATCGCAGGCCACGGTCATGCTGGTTTTTCCTGTCGCGAAGTGTGATGCAAGGAGCTGCGGCCAGGACAGACTGTTTTGCTTGAGATGCTGCGCGAACTTCTCGAAGCCGTGGTTGAGATCCCTGGAATCAATCTCCACATGCTCAATGCGAGCCATCGAGTTGACGGCCAGAACCTTCCCGCTTTCCATCCCTGCAACCTCCTTCATCACTTGCGTGCCGCGCTCACCGCCACCCCACTGCTTGAGCACCAGAGGCACGTGCTGACTTTGCGCCAGCTCTACGCTGCGAAAATGCAGGATCTTTGCGCCCCAGAAGCACATTTCGGACAGGGATGCGAAATCCACTCGCCGCAGCGGCCTTGCATCCGGCACGACGCGCGGATCGGCCGAGCAAATGCCGTCGACCTCCTTGATGATCTCACAGCGCTCGGCTTTCAGCGCCGCGGCCATGGCGACGGCCGTGGTGTCGCTGCCGCCCCGGCCAAGCGTGGTGATTTCTCTGGTCGCCGGGTTCACGCCTTGAAATCCTGCCAGCACCACGACGCGCCCACGATCAAGTTCCTCACGCACTCTAACGGGCCGTACATCCAAAATGCGTGCCGAGGAATGGGAGCCGTCGGTCATCACGCCGGCCTGGCTGCCGGTGAAGCTGATCGCGGGCACGCCGAGATCGGCAAGCGCCATGCTCATCAGCGACATGCTGATGCGCTCACCGGTCGTCAGCAGCATGTCGAGTTCACGGCGATTGGGAGCAGGGCTTACCTGATAAGCCATCTGGATCAACTGGTCGGTGGTCGTGCCCATGGCGGAGACGACCGCTACGACACGATGACCGCGGACATGCAGATCGGCGAGACTGCGCGCAACCGCACGAATTTTCGCCGGTGTTTCAAGGCAGACCCCGCCATATTTTTGCACGATGATGGGATTGTTGCGCATCTAACCCCGGTGAAAAGTCTCGCTCGCTTCGCCCGTCGAACCGAGACCGCCTATCCATGTGCCGACGACTTCGAAGTTCGGATTGAAGGCGACAAGATCCGCGCGGTATCCGGGCACGATCCGTCCAAGCTCGGACTCTAGGCCCAGAAATGCCGCGGGCGTCCGAGACGCCATGATGAGAGCATCGACAAGGGAGATTCCGATCAGCGCAACAGCGTTGCGCACCGCCTCGATCATGGTGAGGTGAGCGCCCGCGAGTGTGCCGTCCGGGCCGGTCAGGCGATTGTCGTGCAAGGTGATCTGCCTTCCCTGCAGCATGAAGTGCCGCTCACTCGTGCCCGCCAATGGCATGGCATCGGTGACCAGCATCAATCGATCGCGCCCCTTGCAGCGGAAGGCAACGCGCAAGCTGGCAGGGTCGACATGGATGCCATCGCAGATGATCCCTGCGAACAGCCGGTCATCCCCGAGCGCGGCGCCCACCAAGCCCGGCTCGCGGGCGGATAGCTGCGACATGGCATTGAACAGATGGGTCACCCCCGAAACACCGCGATCGACCGCCCGCCCGATTTCGGCTGCGGTGGCATCGCTGTGGCCGGCCGCGATACGCAATCCGGCGCCGATCAATTCGTCGATCATGGACGCGGGCACGCATTCCGGCGCCAAGGTCACGATGGAGCGGCCGCAGTCCCCAAAGCTCTTGATTGCGGCGAGATCGTAGCCGTTGGGCACGCGTATCTCGGCTTCCGGATGAATGCCCTTGCGAGACCTGTTGAGGGCCGGCCCCTCCAGATGAAAGCCGAGTACGCCGGGAATCGTCGGACAAGCGCGGGCGGCTACAGCCAACCGCTCGATGACGTCGCTGCGATCGCTGATGAGGGTCGGGAGGCAGCCCGTGGTTCCGTGCTTGCGGTGCGCCGCAACGATGCGCTGAACACCAACCTCCGTCGGCTGGTCGTTGAGAAGAACGCCCCCGCCTCCGTTCACCTGGATATCGATGAATCCGGGTGCAAGGATCGTATCCCGGGGAAGGCGGATTGAGGCGTGCGCCTCCGGCTCGCCGAATATGATGCTTTCAATCCGCCCCTGCGAGATCCTGACCGAGCCCGGCCCACGCATGTCGACCCCATCAAAGATGTGCTGCGCGGCAATCGAGAGCGAGACGGAAGAGCTGGCGTGGCCCATCAGTATTGATCCGAGAATGGCGGTCACGGACTCGTGAGGCGTGTCCCGTCCAAGACTTCATATCTACAGCAAGGGCTTTGGGGAGGACCCGGAGCGAAACCCTCGCGTTAACTTCCATGGCGATGAAAGATACCACGTATCTCGGCATTGATGGCGGCGGAACCCGCTGCCGCGCCCGGATCGAGGACGGAAACGGCAGGGTACTCGGCGAAGCGAGTTCAGGGCCCGCCACGACGCGTATTGGCATCGAGAAGGCCTGGCGGTCCATCATGGAGGCCACTGAAGCAGCAGCCGCACAGGCCGGACTGATGCGCGAGGACTTCGTGCGGATGCACGTCGGAATTGGCCTTGCCGGTCTCGGTCGCCGAGGCGCGGCAGCGGCGCTCAACGCGATCGCGCATCCCTTTGCGTCCGTCATCTTCATCAGCGACGGCCTGGCGGCCTGTCTCGGCGCCCATAGTGGGGCGGACGGGGCCATCGTGGTCGCCGGCACCGGCTCGGTGGGTGTCGGCCTGATCGACGGCCGCGAAATCCGTCTTGCCGGTTACGGCTTTCCCGTATCGGACGAAGGCAGCGGCGCCGACATCGGCCTGCAGGTCGTCCGACTGGCGCTGCGCGCCGCGGATCGCCGCGGCGAGCTGACCCCATTGCTTTCGGAGGTGCTGGGCGCATTCGATCATGATCCTTATCAGGCCGTGGCCTGGTCTGAAGAAGCCAAGGCCACGGACTACGCCGCGTTCGCGCCGATCGTGATGCGGCACGCCAACCAGGGCGATCCAGTCGGCCGTCGCATTGTCGAACGCGCCGCCGATGCCATTGGCGATCTGCTCGACTTGTTCCTGGCGAGAGGAATTGACCGGCTCTCGCTCGTGGGCGGACTCGCGGATGCCATTACGCCGTGGCTGACGCCCGATCTGCGCGTCCGCTTGAGGCGTCCTGACGCCGATGCGACGGCCGGTGCCTTACTTGTGGCGCGAGGCCGGCTTGAACTGCCCAAGAGAGACACTGAGCGAGAAACCGACCATGAACAGGTTTCAAAGTTCCCCGGTTGAGGGCGCATGGATCAACTATATGGCCACCGAAGAAGTCGATCCCCGCTTTGCCGATCTTGATGCATGGTCGCTCAACTCAGCGATGGAAGCCATGTGGGAGGGCCAGCTTGCGGCAGTCGCCGCGATCGGCCATGCCCTTCCCGCGATCACGGCGGCGACCGAAGCGGCCAAGGCGGCGCTGGGCGACCGCGGACGCATTGTGTATGTCGGCGCCGGCACCTCGGGCCGCGTGGCGGTCCAGGACGGCGCCGAGCTGACGCCGACCTTCGCCTGGCCCAAGGAGCGCGTCCGCTTCATCGTCGCCGGCGGCGACAGCGCGTTCGTCAGCAGCATCGAAGGCGCGGAGGACGATGTCGATGATGCGGTCACGCAGATCAACGCCGCGCGGCTCACACAGCACGACGTGGTGATTGCGGTAGCCGCCAGCGGGACAACGCCATTCACGGTCGCGGCGCTGCAGCGCGCAGGCGCCTTCGGTGCAGTGACGATCGGTGTCGCCAACAATCCCGGCACCGCACTGCTGGCATCGGCAAAGTTTCCGATCCTGATCGAGACCGGTCGCGAGCTGATCGCCGGCTCCACCCGGATGAAGGCGGGCACCGCACAGAAGGTCGTGCTCAACCTGATCTCCTCAGGGATCATGCTGCGCTTTGGCCGGGTGTATCGCGGCATGATGGTGAACATGCAGCCGACCAATGCCAAGCTGAAGCGGCGCGCCGAGGCCATGGTCGCGCAAATCGCGCACTGTGACCCGTCGCATGCCGCGAGCTCGCTTGAGCAGGCCGAGGGAGACATCAAGACGGCAGTCCTTCTGGCGTTGGGTGTCGACGGGGTTGATGCCAAGGCGGTGCTGAAAAGCTGTGACGGCAACCTTCGGCGCGTGTTTGCCGAGCTCGCCAGGACTCGTGACCTGCATCGTGACCGGCATCCAAAGGGAGCGGCGCGCAATCGAGGGGGAGCGGTCGAGCCGTGACGACATCTGCGATGGCGAGCGAAATCGGCGAAAGCGCGGATGTTGTCGCCAACATTGTTCGCAGCCGCCCCGCCACGCGTGACATCGCTCAGCGAATTGGGATTGGCTCCGCTCCCTTGTGCGTCGTGTGCGGCCGGGGAAGCTCCGGGCATGCCGGGGTTTTCTTGAGATACCTTGTCGAGACGCGGCTGCGCCTCCCCGTGTCGGCGAGCGCTCCTTCAGTGATCACGGCGTTTCGCACGCCCCTGATGCTGCGCCATGCGCTGTTCATCGTGATCTCGCAATCCGGGCGCAGCCCGGATCTCGTCGCGGCGACCCGGTCTGCGCGCGCCGCGGGCGCCCGCACCATCGCCATCGTCAACGCAACCTCGTCGCCGGTGGCTGATGAAGCGGAGTTCGTCGTTCCGATCGAAGCCGGCCAAGAGCACTCGGTCGCGGCGACCAAGACCGTGATCGGCTCGATGGCCGCCGGTGCAGGACTTGTTGCCGAGCTGGCGGAAGATCATGCGCTGCGATCGGCCCTCGACAGGCTCCCCGAGCGTCTGCAGCGCGCGCTGGCGCTCGACTGGTCCGAGATTGCCGGTGATCTCGCCAAGGCGTCGGCCGTATTTGTGGCGGCGCGGGGCCTGGGTCTGGGCTCGGCGCGGGAAATCGCACTCAAGCTTTCGGAAATCCTGCGCCTGCCTTCCATTGGCCTGAGCGCTGCCGAGCTACAGCATGGGCCGCGCGCCGCGCTATCGTCGCGCACGCCGGTTGTCATGATGCGCCTCATGGATGAGACGGCGTCTACGGTGGACGCGCTGGCAGAAGAATTGCGCGAGCAAAAGATCGCGCTGCATCTCTGCGGCGGGCCACATGGCTCGCTGCCCTGGCTCACCGAGGATGACCCCTCCACCGACCCGATCACGATGCTCGTTCCTGCCTATCGGATGATCGAGCAGACGGCACGCGCCTGCGGATTTGACCCGGATCGTCCGCCACGCCTGAGCAAGATTACCGAGACGTTTTGACAGCCGACGAAACGCTGGCTGACGGCCGAAAGTGGTACAAAACCGACCTCGCCAGAACGCAGCAAACCGTTAGCGGATCAGCGCCTCGCCCTCGAACCACTCCTCATTTTCGGATCATTCCTCGTGGCGCCCGGGTTCGCCGACCTCGGGCTGCTCGATGCGCCCTGGCCGCTTGCCGCGGCCGGAGAATTTCCGCCGCCTCCAGACCCAGCCCCCCCACCATCGCCCGCGCCTTGCGCCGACGCTGCAGCGATTGATCCGAAAATGAATGCGGCGGCTAAGGCGATTTTTGCAACCTTCATATCGATAACTCCTGGCTGATACGGGTGCCAATCCACCACCACAACGTTCGTTCCTACGCACCACCTTCTTGAATTCGTTGTCCTGCCGCGGCGAATGTGCACTTCCGGACACTATTCGGAAAAATGAATCCGGGAGAAAATGGCAATGGACTGCAATTGCCGATCCGGGCGTCCCACTTTTTTGAATCCCGAGTGGCCTAATCTGATCTCAGTCAGGATTTTGTCGTGACAATCGTTCAGACAAGATCGCGCAATCATGCGCAGAGTGTCATCTTGGGACGGGGTCGCAGGAGGGACTATTTGCGGCCTCGTGCTTGGGGTGGAGGCCCTGCCAACGCCAGCCCCGGTGGGGCCTTCCCTCAACCAATGGAATTGGGACCGATCTGCATTCGGCGTGCTCGAAATCTTGTCACAAGCCTGTGGCATGACCACTGCACAATCGAAACCAACTGGGATTTCAGCGCCCAGTTAGAGAACAGAACGCTGCCGGGACGCGTATTTCGAGCCCGGCAGCGCTTCTTTTTCGAATTCGAAGTCCCGAACGCGAGCGCCTCGAACAGGCAAGGCCCGACCGGCATTCATAAGGCTCACAAGCAACAACAAAAGTTAACTTCGGAATGGAAGAAGCCCGCAACTGAGTTCCGTGTTGATCTTGCGCAATATCGCAATCTAAGATCCCTATGGGCTGCTGGGGATCGATGGGGACAATTGATGCTCGCTGATCTGCTTCAGGACGCCATTGCGTTCAATTTTTCCGATTGGACCAAATTCGTGCTGGCCGGGCTCGGGCTCGTCGCCTTCACCGGGATCTATTATCTCGGCGATTATCTCTATGGCGACAGGGATCCGGACGGAGAAGCAGCGCGGGAGAGCAGCGACGCCATCTAAGCGCGTCGCTGCGACCAAATCCCGGAACCGCTATCGCTCGACGAAAGCCCGATTGAATTGCTCGGTGATGGGCTTGAGCAGATAGCTCATCATCGTGCGGCTGCCGGTCTGCATGAAGACTTCGGCAGGCATGCCCGGGACGAGTTGCAGGCCGCCGAGTCGGCGACGCTCGTCATCGGGCAGCACGACCCGGACCGAGTAATAGGACGCATTGGTCTGAGAGTCGTGGCTGATGTCGGCCGATATCAGCGACACCGTGCCGGCGAGCTGCGGCGTGGTCCGCTGGTTGAAGGCTGAAAAGCGGACGAACGCCTGCTGCCCTGGGCGGACCTGGTCGATGTCATGCGGTTGCAGCTTCGCTTCGACAAGCAGATCGTCCGCGTCGGGGACGAGCTGCATGATGACGTCGCCGGGACGGATCACGCCGCCGATCGTATGGACGGAAAGCTGGTGGATCGTGCCCGACGTCGGCGCGCGCAGCTCGATGCGGTCGAGTTGATCCTGGGCGGAGACGCCGCGCTGGATGAGTTCGGCTTCCTTGCCCTGCGTCTCGCCAAGCTCTTTGACCACGTCGGTGCGGAAGTCCTGATCGAGCCTGGCGATCTGGAGCTGATTCTCATCGACCTTCGACTTTGTCTCAGCGATCGAGGATATCAATTGCCCGCGCTCGCCTTCGATCCGGGCAGTCTCGCGCTGCAACGTCGTCAGGCGCGCCAGCGGCACCAGGCGCTTGTCGTAGAGATCCTGCACGCCCGTGAGCTCGCCGGCGATCAGATCGAGCTGCTTTACCTTGGAAGCGACCTGGGCCTCCAGCCCCGAGGCTTCCTGGCTGAGCTGGGCGATCTTGCTCTGCAAGAGATTCTTCTGGCTCGCGCGCCCCTCCGACCGGGCCTTGAACAAGGAGGTCTCCGAGTTCAGCAGGCCGCGGACATCAGCGTCACCCGCGCGCGCCGTCAATACGGCGGGAAATTCAACCTGAGCGAGGCCATCGCGCTCGGCGATCAGCCGCGCAATCCGCGCGCGGGCCTCGTCGAGCTGCTTGTTGACGATCTGAAGGCTGGCCTGCACCTGGGTGGCGTCAAGCCGCAGCAAGAGATCGCCTGCTGCGACCCGCGCGCCGTCTGCGACCTTGATTTCCGCAACCACGCCGCCGGTCGGATGCTGAATCGATTTGACGTTGGATTGCACGACGAGATTGCCGGGCACCACGACGGCGCCGGCGAGCGGAGCCAGCGCAAGCCAGCCGCCGCCGAGGATGGCGACGATGAGCAGAACCCGAAGGCCGGTCCGCAGCTCGTTCTCATACGACCGGCCGGCACGCACCACCAGGCTGGCATCGGCGGCATCAATCGCGCCGTCATGACGATTGCGGCCGAGCAGGAATGACGCTCCCGCGACTAGGCTCGTGCCACCAACGCGCAGCAGGCGCTCGACGGTCTTCGCCGGAGTGAGCGAAGGTGAAAGCTTCAGTTGCGGAATCCCGATCGCGGGCGCGGGTTTCGTCAGATCCATCGCCAACGCATGATGAGAGACCAGGCTGTGGCCTGCTTGATGCGGCGCAATCGGAATCTCATCCCGCGCGATGCCTTCCTCGGCGGCCGGGGACTTCAATCCGAACTGGACCAGACAGAAGTCGATGACGCGCCCCAACCTGCTCCTTCTCCTGCGTTTCCTCTTGCCCGGCTGGGGATCGGAGGATCGCACTGATGCATCGGACGGCGGCCGCGGTCCGTGCGAACCAGCGCGATGCTGGCGGATCTTGTCGTCAAAGGCACGGCTCAGACGCTGCAGCTCGAGAACCAGGGCGGCGCCCTGCGGTCCGTGTGAATCCGGATTTGGCGCGCGGGTCTCACGCGGGGCGGTTTCTTCGGATTGTCCTGTTGTGACTGTCGGCGGCATGATCAGGCGTTCTCGGTAATCGCGGCGCGACGCATCGCGCGGACGGTCCGTGCTGCAGCCGGATGGATCGCGGCACCTGGCTTGCCCGCTCCCGCCTCGATCCGTGCAAAGATCTCCTCGCACGTCCCGAACGCGATCGTCTTCCCTTCAAACAGCACCATCGCCATGTCCAGCACGGCAAGGGCGCTTGGACGATGCGATATGACGATCACGATGCTGCCGTTGCGACGCAGTGTGTGAATGGCACCACCCAGCGAATTCTCGCCGTCGGTGTCGAGGTTCGCATTGGGCTCATCGAGCACGATCAGGAACGGGTCGCCGTAGACCGCGCGCGCAAGGCCGATCCGCTGGCGCTGGCCTGCGGACAGCGACATGCCGCCCTGACCGATGCGCGTCGCGTATCCCTGCGGCAGGCGCAGGATCATGTCGTGCACGCCGGCAATCCGCGCGGCCTTCAGGATCGCCTCCGACGTCGCCTTCTCGTCGAACCGGCAGATGTTCTCGGCCACCGTGCCATCGAGCAGCGACACGTCCTGCGGCAGGTAGCCGATGTGGCGGCCGAGCTCCGCGCTGCCCCATTGGTCGATCGCCGCTCCGTCGAGCCGCACGACGCCCTGCGCAGCCGGCCAGATTCCGACCAGCGCTTTCGACAGCGAGGTCTTGCCGGACGCACTGGCGCCGAGCAGCGCCAGCCCCATCCCGGCCTTCAGCGAGAACGAGATATTGGAGACGATGGGCTTGTTCATGCCCGGCGCCGCGACGGAGAGATTCTCCACCACGAGCTCGCGACGGGGACGCGGCAGCGCGACCGGCGGAGCCGGCGGCCTTGCCGTCACCTTGCAGATGTCACGCAGCCGGACGATGCTCTGGCGCGCGCCAAGCAGTTGCTTCCAGGTGCCGAGCGCAAGCTCGACCGGCGCCAGCGCGCGTCCCATCATGATCGACGAGGCGATCATGATGCCGCCGGAGGCTTTGTCCATCACCACGAGATAGGCGCCGATCCCCAGCATGCCTGATTGCAGCACGTAGCGCAGGAGCTTCGCGCCCGATCCGAGATTGGCATAGATGTCGGTGGCCCGGATGTTCTCGCGCAGATACCGCTCGTTGGTCTGCGACCAGCGCGCCGTGAATCGATCGGTCATGCCGAGCGCCTGGATGACCTCCGCATTGCGTTGCGTGGCGTCGGCCAGCACCTGCCGGCGAGCGCTCAGGTCCATTGCGATCTTGGTCGCACCGCGCGAGAGCCGTTCCGTCAGAAGGGTCATCGCGATGATCGCGATCATTCCCACCACCGCCGTCAAGCCGATCGCGGGATGGAACAGGAACAGTCCGATCAGGAAGATCGGAATCCAAGGCATGTCCAGAAACGCTGTCGGTCCCATTCCCGACATGAATCCGCGGACCTGATCGAGATCACGCAAAGGCTGCTGCAGCAGCATCGGGCTTGCGCCGCGGAGCGGCAGCGTGGCGAGCGCTGTGTGAATGGACTCCTGCAGGCCGACGTCGAACAGCGTCGCCACCCGGCACAGCATGCGCGAGCGCAAAGCCTCGAAATAACCCTGGACCAGATAAGCGAACAATACCATCAGCGACAGGCCGAGCAGGGTCGCGAGGTTGCGGCTCGGAATCACCCGGTCGTAGACCTGCAGCATGTACAGCGAGCCCGACAGCATCAGGACGTTGACGACGCCGCTGAAGCCGGCGATGCCCACCATTCGTCGCGCGCTCGCGCGGAGGCTCGCGCCGACGGGATCATCCGCAGCCGGCGTCGACAGCGCCTCCTTCAAATTGAAGGACGGCATCATGCCCATCTGAACGAAGCAACTCTCATTGGTTGCAGTCCCCCCGTACGATCATTCCAAGGTTCCCTGATGGTCAATGCGGACCAATTCCTGGCAGCATTGAGGCTTTCACGTGTCTGCGAACAGCGACCGTCTACCCCCAAAGGGGTAGACGGCCGTCGCTCCCCCCTCTGCCTCGATGAGGCAGAGGCTCCATAGAAGTCCGGAACTTCAGCCCTTCGGGCCGTGCCGTCCAAGTGACGGCCCAGGATTGGCCTCACCACGAGTGCGAGAAATGGTGATGCAGGTCCTGAGTCTGATCCGCAATCCAGTCTGTCGCGACTTGTGTCGTCGTCCCGGCAGTACTGTTCGCGGCGGCAGCCTTGTCGAACTTGTGCCACCAATCGCCTTGAGGTGCCGATTGAGTCTCGGTCACGCCACCGGTCTTCGTGCTGCCGTCCGTGGCAGCGTTGCTGGACGTGGTCGGCTGCGCGACGGCCGCCGCCGTGGCCTGTGTCGTCGGCGCGGTGGTCGTCGTACTGGTCGCCATCTTCAGGCTCGTCGACGCAGAACTGGTCGTTGTTCCGAGCGAATGCACGGTCTGACCGGGCAGAACGCCGTCGTAGTCGATCCCGTCGAGATCGAGATGCGCGACATAAGACCCGATGCCGTCATGGCTGGCTTTGGTATGAACGTCCGCGATCTTGCTCGCCCCGCTCACATATTCGATGGCCACGACCGGCTTGCCGGCATCGACCGCCTTCTGGAGATTTTCAAGTGTGTACTGCGTCTCTGCCAGAGGCTGCTTCTTGCCGCTGTCAGTATAGTACACCTCCTCCTTGAACATGCCGTCGATGGCGTTCAGGTAGTTGGTGTGATCGAGCAGCTCTTCGGCGCCGTTGACCCACACCTTGAAGTCCGGATCCTTCGACACCGCGTACTGCTTGAGCGACACGACGAGATCGACCATGTCCTGTTCGGCATGCGGATCGTGTTTCTTTGCCCATGACGAATAGAACTCGTCGACCACATCGAAGTAGATGCCGTCGTAGCCGGCAGAGATCATCTGATCGATGGCCTTCTGCGCGACCGCCTTCCACTCAGGCGTCCAGTAGGCGACATGGAAGTTGCCCGGCCAGTTCCGATCCTCAGGGCCGACGATCGACTTCGACAGCGTGCTGAAGTAGTCCCGGTAGTTCTCGGCCTCGCCAAGATTGAAATAGCCGAGCACCTGGCTGCCGCCGCTCTTCATCAGCGACACCTGGGACGCGGTAAACGGCACACCTGAATCATTCTCCGTTTCGACCACTTGAACATCAAACGGTGCCTTCGCGACCTTCGCGGGATCCACGCCCTGCAGAACGTAATTCGCCGTGATCGGCCCCTGCGAGTGGCCCGAGTTCGAGCCATCGCTCGTGCCTCCGGTGCCTCCAGTCGAACCGCCGGTACCGCCGGTCGCGCCACCCGTCGATCCGCCCGTGCCACCGGTGCTGCCCCCGGTCGAACCGCCGGCGCCACCGGTCGTACCACCCGTCGATCCGCCGATCGGATGAACCGTCTGACCGGGAAGAACGCCGTCGTAATCGATCCCGTTGAGATCGAGATGTCCGATATAGGATCCGAGGCCATCATGCGCGGCCAGCGCATGGACGTCCGCGATCTTGGTCGCTCCGCTCACATACTCGATGACCACGACCGGCTTGCCGGCATCGACCGCCTTCTGAAGATTCTCGACGGTGTGCTTCGCCTCCGAAACAGATTGCTTCTTACCGCTGTCCGTGTAGTACACCTCCTCCTTGAACATGCCGTCGATGGCACTCACGTAGTTGGCGTGATCGAGGAGCTCTTCGGCGCCATTGACCCACACCTTGAAGTTTGGATCCTTCGACACCGCGTATTGCTTGAGCGATACGACGAGGTTGACCATGTCCTGTTCGGCATTCGGATCGTGGCTCTTCGCCCAGGACGAATAGAACTCGTCAACCACGTCGAAATAGATGCCGTTGTAGCCGGCGGAGATCATCTGATCGATGGCCTTCTGCGCAACCGACTTCCACTCCGGCGTCCAGTAGGCGACATTGAAATTGCCCGGCCAGTCCGGGTCCTCGGGACCGACGATCGACTTCGACAGCGCGCTGAAATAGTCGCGGTAATTCTCGGCCTCTCCAAGATTGAAATAGCCGAGCACCTGACTGCCGCCGCTCTTCATCAGCGAGACCTGCGCCTTCGTAAACGGCACACCGGAATCATTCTCGGTTTCGACCACCTGGACATCGAACGGCGCAGCCGCGATCTTCGCCGGATCCACCCCTTGCAGCACATAATCTGCAGTAACTGTCATTTCCAATCCCCCCTCACAATGTTCTTCCCGAGGTCTTGCTTATGAACGCTTGATCCCGACAGACCGTCAAACGACGGCTCTGTCGGGATGCAGCCCTTAGATACTTAGTGGTGATGCCAGAAGTTCGAGAACGACTGATGCCAATCGTGAGTCTGATGGGAGGTATCCGGCGCGCTCGTCGTCGAGTCGTTGGACGCGTAGTGCCAGTGATTGTGATTCCCCGTGTGCCAGCCGTCCGTGCCGCCGGTGGTACCTCCGGTCGTGCCGCTGGTATCACCGGTCGTACCGCCAGTGGTGCCGCCGGTCGTGCCACCCGTGGTGTCTCCGGTCGTGCCGCCAGAGGTACCGCCAGCCGTACCGCCCGTGGTGCCACCGGTCGTGCTGCCAGTGTTGCCGCCGGTCGTGCCACCGGCGTCGCCGGTCGTGCTGCCAGCGGTGCCAGTGGTGCCTCCAGTCGTGCCGCCGGTGTCGCCGGTCGTACCGCCAGTGGTGCTGCCAGTCGTGCCACCGGTGGTGCCGCCGGTCGATCCGTCGATCGGATGCACTGTCTGGCCCGCAAGAACGCCGTCGTAATCAATCCCGTTGAGATCGAGATGTCCGATATAGGATCCGAGACCGTCATGCTCGGCCTGCGCGTGAACATCCGCGATCTTGGTCGCCCCGCTCACATATTCGATGTCCACGACCGGCTTGCCGGCAGCGACGGCCTTTTGCAGGTTTTCGACCGTGTACTGCGTCTCCGAGACAGGCTGCTTCTGGCCGCTGTCGGTGTAGTACACCTCCTCCTTGAACATGCCGTCGATGGCATTCACGTAGTTGCTGTGACTGAGCAGCTCTTCGGCGCCGTTGACCCACACCTTGAAGCCTGGATCCTTCGATTCCGCGTACTGCTTGAGCGAGACGACGAGGTCGACCATGTCCTGTTCGGCATTCGGATCGTGGCTCTTCGCCCACGAGGTATAGAATTCGTCGACCACGTCGAAATAGATGCCGTTGTAGCCGGCAGAGACCATCTGATCGATGGCCTTCTCCGCAACCGCCTTCCATTCCGGCGTCCAGTAGGCGACCTGGTAATCGCCCGGCCAGTCCGGATCCTGAGGACCGATGACCGATTTCGGGAGCGTGCTGAAATAGTCGCGGTAACTCTCGGCCTCTCCAAGACTGAAATAGCCGAGCACCTGGCTGCCGCCGCTCTTCATCTGCGAAACCTGGGACGCCGTGAACGGCTCACCGGAATCATTCGTGGTTTCGACCACCTGAACATCGAACGGTGCTGCTGCGATCTTCGCGGGATCCACCCCTTGCAGCACGTAGTCTGCGGTAACTGTCATTTCCATATCCCCTATACATTGCTCATTCCCGAGCGTCTTGCTCGAAAACAAACGAGGCCGAATGAAGGTCGCTTCGGGAAAAGTTGGGGGCCAGCTTGGAGCGGCTTTGGAGCGCTTTATTGATACTATTTGAGTATCAACCTCAGCGAGCATTACATTCGTGCGGTTGTCTTTGTAGCCGTCAGCAGCACGATACCGTCAACGCCGTTTCGTTGGCGCGCAACAGCGCCGACGGAATAGGATGATCTTCTTATCTTGCTGTCGCTCACGCGCTCTGAAGGACTGTATTCCACTACAGCGTACGAGGCGATCTCGTTGCGGCTTCGCCCTTGCTTAATCGACGCGCTTCGACGTCCGCGCGACAGCGCAGTCGCTTCGATGCTGAAGAACCGAAGCGTTGCGCGCGCTCCCATCCGAAGCACTGACCAAGATATTCTTGTTCGTGTGCGCCGCGTTGATCATGCCGATCGTGAGCCGAGGATCGCGCGGTCGAGCTTGGCAAGACGAGCAAGCTTCGAAGCCGCAGACATTGACCGACGGGACATGCCGCGGAGCAACGTGCGGAGCGGCTTCAAGAGGAGCCTCTCCGCCGCCGCGGACTGAAGTGGGCGGGCGCCCCGGCGCACCGCGATGGTGGGATTTTGCCTTTCCGAATGAGGTTGCGATTTTTAACTTGCGTTAAGTCACGGCGCGGACAATTGTGACGGCCACCTAAAGCATACTGCAAACTCCACCTGTTCTACCTCGCCCCGTAGTTTTGCGGATTTTTGATGCGGACGTTTCTTATAATCCTGGGCATCTGGCTGTTGCTGAATGCCCTGTTCGTCGTGGTCATGATGCCGGCGCGCAAGCCGTCGTCGCGCGGCCCGGGCGGCCTGTTGCCCGTAGCGATCAATCGGCGCGCCGGTCCGCCTGAGGAAGACGATAAGCTCTCCTTCCGTCACGCCATCATTTCGGCCGCGCTGACCATCGTCGAGTCCGTGACTCCGCCTCTGCTCGAAGCCCTCAACGCGGCCAAAGGACTCGTCAGCAAGCGACACTCAAAGCCGCGGAGCTCGAAGGCTCCTGACGGCAACGCGAAGCGGACGAGACCTGAGCTTGAGACCTGATTCTTCGGAAACCAGCAGCATCCCATGACGAGCTGAACGCGCTCGACTAGGCTCCCGTCGTATCCCGCCTTGGCCTTGCGCTTGCGGCATTGCAGGAGAAGCGTGGCCAGACACTTCGAAGCATGGCAGCCGAGATCGGCACGACCGCATCGATCTGCAACGAATCATGAAGCGCGGCCAGCTTCCGGATGCACTCGGCATGACCAAGATCCTGATGCGGCTCACCGAGCCGTTTCCGAAAGCCGACAGTAAGGCACGCAAGAGGGCGCGCTCTGGCGCGTAGCAGTGTTCCTCGTAAGGAACGCCAGGCGTTTGTGCGGAGATCGTGCGCAATCAAAGGTCCTGCCCGCCCTTGCGCACACGCTGTCATTCCCTGCTTGAACGTCTCGCGCGGGCACCGGAGTTCCGCGATAGCGTTCCATCACAAAATACTCCCGGCGAACCTTCCCTGACGGAACAGATGCGCCTCCGGCTCTTTGAGTCGATGGGCACACTCTTCAGGAGGAGTTGAACGCCATGAAAACATTTATCCTGACAGTTACCACGTTGCTGATGCTCGCGGCCGGAACAATGACGGCGGCCAATGCCGTTGAGTTCGGCGTCGGACCGGGCGGTGTCTACGTCGGTCCTGACCGGTATCACTACTACGACCGTGATTACGGATCCGACTGTCGGACCATCATCAGCCATCGTACCAATCGCTTCGGCGAGGACGTCGTGGTCCGCAGGCGGGTCTGCGACTGACCCCTTTACTGAATGAGGGTACGTTTCGAGCCTGCGCGGAGCCCACTCCGCGCAGCGCTACTTCAGCCGTTGTATGCGAATAGCTCGATCGGCTCGCTGAAGCCGCGCACTTCATATTCGCCGACGTGCTCCAGCGCGAAGTCGCGTTCGACGAGGTCGGCGAACGCGCGCGACAGCAGCACCGTCTTTCCCAATTGCTTGGTCAGGGCTTCCAGGCGCGAGGCCATGTTGACGGCCGGACCTATGACGGTGAAGTCGAGCCGTGTGCGCGAGCCGATATTGCCGTACATGACGTCGCCGACGTGGACGCCGATGCCGTAATTCATCGGCGCGCGGCCGATGCCGCGGTTCCTCTCGTTCAGGGCCGCCATGGCTTGCCGCGCCTCGGTCACGGCATGCAGCAGGTTTGCGCAAGCTTGGGGTTCACTGAGCGGAAAAATCGCGAGCATGCCGTCGCCGATGAATTTCAGGATCTCGCCGCCATGCCGCGCAATCGGCTCCGACATCGCGTCGAAATAATCGTTCAGGAGATCAATGACGTCGTCGCGTGGCCAGCTATCCGAGATCCGCGTGAAATCGCGCAAGTCGCAGATCATGATCGCGGCGCGCACCGTCGTCCCGCTGCCGCGCCTGGTGGCGCCGGCCAGGATGAGCTCGCCGGCATGAGGCCCGACATAGGTCTCCAACAGGGTACGCGCCAACCGGTTTTTGACGCGGATTTCGCTGACCAGCGCCAGGACCGGCAACAGCCTCTTCAGGCCGGCAATATGCGCATCGTCAAAGCCGCCGGCACGGTCGGTCGCAAAGGTCACGATGTGGCGCTTGCCGAGCGTATGGTAGAGCGGCCAGGCCACGTAATCAGTCAGGCCTTTTGCCCGCATCTCGTCGTAGAGCGCGTGCTGGCGGCCGAGTGACGGATCCAGTTCGAGGTTCTCGCGCACCTCGACCGCACCATCGAGAATCTCGTTGGCGGAGCTGCCGATGTATTCGGATCGCTCCCGAACGTCGTAATCAACCCTCGCGATCTCCGCCTCGCGCATCCCGTCGGACCACATCATCCGGGCGCCAAGCCATTGCGGATGGTGGATCAGGATGTGAAGCGTTGCCCGCTTGACGGGAATCCCCGAGCGCTGGAGCCGGATACACATCTCGGCAAAGATGTTATCGAGGAAGCGCTCGTCGCGCGTTTCGTTGGTCAGCCACTGCACGACGTCGCTGTCGTAATGCGTGGAGAGGGTTTCGATGTCTGGCGGCGCTTTCATACTCTGCCTCTGGGCGGCGAACTGCATCCGACGAGATATATCGTGTTCCCGCCCGACGGCGTCAACCTAGCCTGCCGGACGATTGCCGCTTAGCCGACGATGTGGATCGACCCGAGCACCGCCACCGCGCCCGACGAGATCTAAAGCGTGATTGCGCGCGGGCCCTTCATTCCCCCTTACCGCCCTTCAGCTTCGGCAGCGTCTCGACGATCTTCTGCTTGCCGTCGACGATCTCGGCCAAAAAACTGGCGCGGTCGATGTCGCCGTTCTGGTCCCAGCTTGCCTCCATCAACATGCCAGGTGCCTTGTCGGGCGTCAGCGTCAGGCCTTTCATCGCCGCGCCAAACGCCTTGCTGTCGAACTTACCGATCTTCTCGGTGACGTATTTGACGAGATAGACGGCGGTGTAACCCTTGATGCCGTTGTGGTCGGGCCAGTATTTGTAGCGTGCGCTGAACTTCTTGGCGAATTCCTGGATCGCCGGCACCGGCGCATCGGCGCTGAGGCCGACATGGCCGCGCACGCCATTGGCGGCGGGGCCGGCGAGCTCGACGACCTTCTGGCTCAGAAGCGTGGTCTCGCCAAACAGCGGCGTCGACAGGCCTTGCCGTTTCGCCTCGATCAGGAAGCGCGCGCTTTCCTCCTCGTTGGTGTAGACGAAAACCGCGTCGGCCTTGGCGTTCTTCAGCTTGATGACATCGGAGCCGAAATCGACCTGGCCCTGCTCGGTGGAGATGTCGGCTGCGATCTCGATGCTGCGCGCCTTCATCTCTTTCACGAAGTTGTCGCGGCCGCCCTTGCCGAAATCATTGTTGACCCAGACCACCGCGACCGATTTCACCTTGAGCTGGTCGTGGAGGTAGTTGGCGATCTTCGGCATGGAGAACTGCTGGCCGAAGGCGGTGCGGAACACCCAGGGGTTGCCCTGCGTGGTGATGTCCGCCGCTTCCGCGCCGACGATCTGCGGGATCTCCGCCGCTTGCGTCAGCGCCATGTTGACCTTGACTGAGCCGGAGTAGATCGGCCCGAGCACGACATAGGGATCCTTGTCCAAAACCTTCTGCACCTGCGCACGCGAGATGCCGGGATTGCTCTGGGTGTCGAGATGTTCGGTCTGGATCTTGCGGCCCAAAATGCCGCCGGCATTGTTGATCTCGTCGACCGCGAGCGCGACGCCGTCGCGCCAATTGGTGCCCGACACCGCGCCGGGGCCGGATAGCTCGACCACGTCGGGAATGTAAACCGTGGTCTGGGCACAGGCCGCGCCCGCCCAGATGGATGCCGCGATCGCGATGCCGACCGGCTTTGCGAGATGCCTCATGAACTCCCTCCGCTTTGTTGTCTCTTATCCTGGTTGATCCGCTGCGCCTTCGACGCCGAGCAGTCTCGCTGGCGTTCGCCACAAGAGGCGGTGCAGGTCGTCGGCATCTGGAAACAGCGTTGTCAGCACAGCGAGCAGCGGCCCATAGTCGAGCCGCTCGGGCGCACGCAGGAACGGATAGTCGGAGCCCCAGACACAGCGGTCGAGCGTGAAGGCCTCGACGAGGGCGGCAACGAACGGCCAGGCGTCCTCATAAGGGTGCGGCTGCTCTGAAAACTTGTAGTAACCGGACAATTTGATGTGCGCGTCGCGCCCGCGGCCGATCGCCAGCAGCGCCTGGAAGGCCCTGCCCGTCAGCCCCTGCGCAATCGAGGGACGCCCGCAATGATCGATGACAAGACGCACGTCCGATTTTTCGATCAGCGGCAGCAGGTCGAGCAACTGGTCCTGCTCGACCTGGATCTGCAGGAACAGGTCGAGCAGGACCAGCTTCTCAAGGAGCGGTGCCGTACTGCGATAGTAGTCGGCGCCGTGGAACGGCACGTTGAAGGCAACGCCGATCACGCCGGCCGCCTTCAGCCGCGCGAGTTCGTCGATGTCGACGTCGTTGTCGACGACCGCGACGCCCCTGAAGCGGCCGCCGCCCTGCTTCAGTGTATCCAGCAGAATGCTGCTGTCGCTGCCGTAGCCGGTGTTAGTTGCCACGATAAGTGCGTGGCGGACATCAAAGACGTCGAACACGCGGATGAGCTGCGCCGCCGGTGCGATCTCCTGCCCGCTCGGCCGGTATGGCGTATCAGCCTCGTAGGGAAAGCGCAGGGGATCGATGGCGTGGATGTGGCAGTCGATCTTGGGGCACGCCGGCAGGGTCATGGCGCAAAACTCCCCTCGCGTAATCAGAAGGTCGCCTCGATGGCCTTGATCAGCTCGGGCGTCACGTCAGGCATGACGCCGAACCAGGCCTTGAAGGCGAGACGCGCCTGGTTGAGCAGAAGGCCGAGCCCGTTCACGGTCACACAGCCGCGCGCACGGGCCTCAGCCAGGAACGGCGTTTCGAGCGGCGTGTAGATGAGATCAGCGACGAGCGTCGCGGGATTCAGCCGCGACAGGTCGATCTCGAGCGCGTCCTTGCCGATCATGCCACGATCGGTGCAGTTGACGAGCAGCGCGACATCGGCAAGCGCGGCGCCGCGGTCGTCCCAACCAACGGCGCTGACGGCGGGGCCGAACTCCTGTGCGATCGCCTGCGCCTTCTCCGCCGTGCGATTGGCAATGCGGATCTCGCGCGCGCCGTTCTCCAGCAACGCGACGACGACCGCCCGACTCGCGCCGCCCGCCCCTAGCAGCAGGATCGGCCCCGCATCGCCGCGCCACCCGGCGCGCGCATCGCGCAGGCTTTGCACAAAGCCATTGCCGTCATTGTTGAAGCCGGAGAGCGTGCCGTCGTCCTCGACGACGATGGTATTGACGGCGCCGATGCGCCGCGCGGTCTCGTTGACACGGTCGAGCAGCGGCATCGCCGTCTGCTTGTGCGGCATGGTGACGTTGCAGCCGCGGAAACCGAGCGCGATCAGCCCGTCCAGCGCATCCTCGAGCCGCTCCGGCTTGACCGCGAGCGGCAGATAGGTGCCGCGGATATCGTGCGCCTTCAGCCAGAAATTATGAATTACCGGCGAGCGCGAATGCGCGACCGGCATTCCGATCACACCCGCCAGTCCAAATCCATCCGCCTGCGGCATGCTGCGCTTCCATCCTCGAAACCCGGCACACCGAATTCGCGGCGCGGCGGCTTTCCTCCACGACGGCACCTTTCGGTACCCGACCATCTTATTTGGTCATTTGTCCAATTCTATTAGGCGGAATGGCCATCGGACGCAATCTGAATCTCGGGGGACCGGCGCGGAGGGGAACGGGATTCGGAAACGAGGGCTAAGCGCTTTGACCCCGAGTCTGGCAAACGCCGAGTTGGCACGAAGCAGTCCTTCCGAAGTGACGTTGCGATATTCAGTTCCTGCTGTACATACGGGCACCAAGCTCACCTTCTCTCACTCAATTTGCGCGTCCATGACCTACGAGCTGTTTTCGCTGCGGGAGCAACCGCAATATCTGGCCACCGTCGCCGATTGGATCCATCGTCAATGGTGGGCGGGGACGAGCACGCCGGTCGAAGACATCGAGTCCTGGCTGAACACTCATCTCGGTGCGGAGGGATTTCCGACGACCTTTGTCCTCATCGCGGAGGGAGAGCTCGCCGGGTCGGTTGCGCTGCATGAGACCGAAGCGGAAGACCGGCCGTCATACCGGCCGTATCTTGGTGCGCTGTTCGTCAAGCCGGCCTATAGGGGCCGTGGGTTTGGCGTGGCGCTCGTCCGCGCCGTTGAAGCTCATGCGAGCAAGCTTGGTCACTCCGCCATCTATCTGAACGCGGCCGACCCGGTCACTCATTTCTATGAAGCGCTCGGGTGGCGAGTCATCGAACGCGGCTACGGCCGCAAACGGCTCAACATCCTGCAGCGGACTTGCAGGCTCGATGTTGGGTCGGGCCAAATGTCGGATCGATGAGACTACTGAGCGGCACGACCGCAGCTACACGCCCAGCGCCTTCCGATTGAAAGTGCGCAAGACGCGCAGCGAGAGCGTCCGCACATTGGCGACGTTGAGGAGCCATGCCGTCGCGGCATAAGCTAAGCCACCCGCGAGGCTCACGATGATGAGCGACAGGAGACCAGTGCCCGCGACCTGCGATCGCGCAAGCAGGATCGCGGCGGCCATCGCCGCCGCTGAAGCCGCGACGCCGGCGAGCCGGTTGAGATCGAAAGGCACGGGATAGGCGCGGCGCATCAGGACGACCGCGACGAGGAAGCCGATGGCCTCGGTCGCGAACGTCGCGAGCGCCGCACCGTAAATGCCGTAGCCCGCGACCAACGCGAACATCAAGAGCACGCTCACGACCAGCGTGAGGAAGGATTGCGCCGCCAGCATGAAGGGCCGCTCGGCAAGCTGGAAGCTGATCTGGACGTAGAACTGATTGGCGATGCCGAAGAACCGGGCGAGCACCAGCATCGGCAGCAGCGCCGACACGCCGGCGCGGAAATCGACGCCGACGAGCGTGCCGGCGACCTGGTCCGCCGTCAGCGCGAGCCAGACCGCGACGGGCGCGACCACGACGAGCAGGAGTTCGAGGCTCTCGGTTAGCCGCTCCCGGGTTGCCGCATCGCTCTTCTCGGATAGCGACCGGAACACCAGCGGCACGGTCGCCGCGGCGACGCTGGAGGCGATCATGACCATGAACTGGCGCGGCAGATCGGCGGCGACACCGAAGATGCCGGCGGCGTCCTTGCCGAGCAGATAGGCGACGATGAGCCGGTCGCAGGTCGAGTAGAGCGCGACCGAGAGGCCGGCGAGCGTCAGCGGCAGGCCATAGCGCGCCAATTGCATGAACTGAGAGCGCTGAAAGCGCGCGATCCTGGTCCGATCGCCCGCCAGATTCAGAATGATCCCGGTCAGCGAGCCCAAACCGAACGCCGCGAGCAGACCCATGCCGCCCCAGCCGAGCCAGATTCCCAAGAGGCCAAAGCCGACGCTCGAGATACTGCGTACGATCGCGATGGCAGCGAACCGATAGGGCCGCAATTTGGCGCGTTCGAACTCCTGGCCGACGTCGACCGCATTCGCCATGATCGCGACGAACATGCTGGCAAGCAGCAATTCGACACTGACGTCGCTGCGGAACAGGAGGACGAGCGGCGCCGTGGCGCAGAGCACGGCAACCGTCAGCGCAAAGCCGACCATCGCCGTGCCGCGAAAATCCACCTCCGCCGACATGGCCTGATAGCGGGACACCGACAATTTGATCCAGGCAAAGAAGATCGCGCCGAGAATGCTGGCGATGCTGATGCCGACGACGTAGACGCCGTACTCGGCCGGGCTCAGAAGCCGCGTGTATGCGGTGATTGCGAAGAAGCCGACCGCGGCGGGCAGCACATAGGCCGCAAGGTAGATCGAGAAATGGCGGTTCAGCATGCGAGCACGGGACCGTTGGCGGCCTGATTAATGGATCGTTAAGCAGTTGGACCTTGGTGTGGCGAACGGATTGCGCCGCAGCATCGGCAAAGATAGTCACATAAGTCTGCAAATCGGATCGCGAATGGCGCAGCGAAGCGGATTTTGCGCGTTAGTGTTAAATTTGCCCTGTCCGGACCGCCGCGATCACCGAAAGAAATCCATGATTTCGAAACGTCGCCCGGCTTGCTCCAATGCGTCGGCGTGACTGACGGGCGAACCCGGCCTCCCTGCCGAATGGCGGCGCTTACGCTTCCCTGGTGCCGGCGGGTCCCAGGAGAAGAGACGAGCGGACATCTCGTCCGGCGAAAGTTAACTCACCCGCTGGAAACCTCAGCGTCGCAACGCCTTGCTTGGTACGATGACGTGTTAGTTCCAAAAGGAACGTCGCCACGTGATCAAGCTCGACAGACGCGCATTCCTTCTCGGCAGCGCCGCAACACTCGCGGCGGGCGCATCTGCGTCCGCCGCACCGGCATCCAAGCTCACCCAGCGCCGCCCGGGCTATGGCGCCGCGGCCACGCTGTGGGATTTGCAAGCCGATCCGCGGCTCGGCGAGGCGATCAGCACCTATTGCACGCAGGTTGTGCCGGTGCTCGAACTGAAATGGCCGATGCTGCGGCCGAATGCGCACACCTTCGCCTTCGAACGCGCCGATGCGATCCTGGATTTTGCGAGGCAGAACGATCTGACGATGCGCGGCCACGCGCTCGCCTGGTATCACGACATTCCGGACTGGACCAAGCAGATCAAGGATGCGAAGGGCGTCGAGCGCGCCTACGTCGATCACATCGCGACCGTCGTCTCCTATTACAAGGACAAGCTGACGTCGTGGGACGTCGTCAACGAACCGATCCCCGACAATCCGAAGAAGGTCACTGACAGGCGTGACTCGTTCTGGTCGCAGAATCTCGGCGACCGCTGGATCCCGCTGGCTTTCCGCACGGCGGCGGCGGCCGATCCCTATGTGAAGCTCGCGATCAACGAATACGACATCGAGTCCGCCAAGGACAGCTTCATCGCCAAGCGCGCCGCCTTCCGCCATCTCATCATGGATCTGCTCGATCAGGGCGTGCCGCTGCACGCCGTCGGCCTTCAGTCGCATCTGCATGCCGAGCTCGAGATCGACACGCATGGCCTTGCCGAGTTCGTCACCGAGCTGCGGTCGTGGGGTCTCCAAGTCCTCGTCACCGAGCTCGACGTCGATGACCAGAAGCTGACGGGCGATCCGGCCGCGCGCGATGGCATCGTCGCCAAGCGTGTCGATGATCTCCTCAGCGCGATCTCGACCAGCGGTCCGGTGCGCTCGATCCTGACCTGGGGGATCTCGGACCGCTATAGCTGGATCAACGGCACGTTCGCCCGCAAGGACAAGCAGCCGAACCGCCCGTTGCCGCTCGACGGCGAATTCAAGCCGAAGCCGTTCATGGACGTCATCACGAAATTCACGAACGCCGCCTGAGCCGGTTCGCTTCTAGCGCGCCTTCGGCTTCTCGAATTCGGCCATGTCCTCCATGTGATCGGGAGACAGGCTCGGGCTGCGCCGGTCGCGCGAGTGCAGCCGGAACACCTCGCGGATCTCGTCGACTGGGGTCGACGAATAGGACTGGATGCAGAGCGCGGCCTGCTCGGGGGATGCAGCGCGCATCATCGCTTCGATCGCCGCGCGATCGAGGCGGGTGTCGTCCCAGTGCGGCACGACGATGCTGTCCTCGGTGGCCCGATGCGTCGCCAGATGCTCCGGCGAACTCGCGACGAAATGGCCATAGAGCAGATATTCGGAGAACTTCTTCTTCCGGCACAGCGCCAGAATCCAGTTCTTCCCCGTCGCCGACTTGATGGCGGCGGTCATCGCGCGAACGGTGTCCCTGTCCCAGACCAGCGCGTTTCCGACATAGTCGTCCGCCGGAAAGGGCCGCTCCTTCACGCCGAGGAGCTGGTCGTTGGTGCGCAACCACAGACCGTGCAGCGGTGCGTCGGCGCTGATCGCCCTCGGGGTCACGAAGAGCGGCGTCTTCTCAGCCCCGGCATATTGGCCGATGTCGAATTCGCGGAAGAACAGATTGTCCGAGTCCAGAATGCAGACGCGCTGCTCGGGCGCGTGAAGGACGCCGGCGATCTTGAGGATCTGCTGGATGTGCCAGCCATGCACCGGCGAAGAGAGCAGCGAAACCCAGACCCGCCGATTGCCGAACTGAAGAGCCGGCGGCAGCGCCCAGAGCCATTTCGGCAAGTAGTGCGAGGCCGGAACGATGACGCGCTTGTCGGAACCGAACCGCTCGAACAGCGGAACGTCCTCATCGTTAACGAGAACATAATGCCGCGTGTACCCCGTCAACCAGGTATCGATGCTCTCGCTGAGCAGCGAGAAGCGTTCGATATCCTTGGCATAGCTGGCGGTCAGCAGTGCAACAGAATGCATGGAGCGCGCTCGGATGGCCATCAAGCCGCACCCATACCCGCCCGGGGAAGCGATGGAAACTCACATCCCGAATCAAGGTAAAGCGAAACAAAGGACTATTCCGACGGCAGCCCCTGCGCGAGGCCGCGAAAGCGCAGCGGCGCCAGTGATGAAGCCCGCTCCCACCAGTCGGCAACGCGATCATCGAGCGTGGTCGTGCCGCGGCCGTGGCCGGGAAAGATCCGGATCTGCTGGACCGCCTCGGCCTCGAAACCCCTCGCCTTCCGCGTGATCCTGATGACGGCCCCTTCGCGGTCCCTTTGGGTCAACGGCACAAGAAGCCGGCCGCGCGGACGGAGCGACTGCAGCCATATCGGCTGTGGATGCGAGAAGCCCGCATGCACGATGATCACATCCGCCGGGCCGCCAATATCGGCACATCCGTCGCCATGGAAAACATCGACATTGCGATACGGCGCGAGACGGCCAGCGGCGCGCCGCGCCAACCGCTCGTCGCATTCGATCGCACGCACCTCGCCTTTCGGGCCCACCATCCTCGACAGCACGGCAGAATAATAGCCGAGCCCGCAACCAACCTGCACCACGCGCTGCTTGGGCCTGACATCGAGCACGTCGATGAAATGTGCCCACAGGCTCGGCAGGCCGGTATCGAGTTTGCGGCGCGCATCGATCGCCACCAGCACGTCGTCATAGAGATGGACGGGGTCGGTGTCCGGCGTCAGCCGATAGCTGCGCGCCGCCGCGCTTTTGATGCGCCATGGCCCCCGCGGCAGAAAGTCCTCCCGCGGCACGGTCGTGAGCGCCTCGAGCAGGCGCGGCGATGAAATCCGCTCGCGCCGCGCAATCAGCTCGACGTAACGCGCACGCGCCGCCGCGAGGTCGCTCATCTCACCAGGTCAGCGTGGTGACGGCCGGCGGACGCGTCCGCGCCGAGCTCGTTCACGAGCTGCATCGCCTGCTTCAGGTCCGGCGTGAGGAAACCCTCGCTGAACTTGCCGACGATCGGGGTGAGCAGGAGGGACGCATGTTCGCGTCTGCCGGCGTCCAGCGACAGGCGCGCGAGGCTCACGGCGGTCCGAAGCTCCCAGGACAACGCGCCCTGCTTGCGCGCGGTCTCGAGCGCCAGGCCGAACAGATCTTCCGCCTCCTGGAGCGAGGCCGTGCTGCCATCCGACAGGGTGATCTCGCCCTGCAGGCGATAGACCTCGGCGAGATAAGAATGATCGCCGGTTCGTCTTGCGGTCGCGAGTGCGCCATCCAGGGCGCGCAAGGCGGCATCACGCAGGCCGACCTTGGCATAGGCTTCCGCGAGCAGGCAGCGGAACCAGCAGCCCGCGAGCCAGGAGTCCATCGCCTCATATTCGTCGAGACCGAAGCGCATCTGGCTCAGCCCCTCGTCGGCCTCGCCGAGCTGGGTCAGCGCCCAGCCGCGCAGGATCGCCGCCTGCTGCTTCCAGTGCAGGAAATTGTGCTCGGTCGCGATGATCATGGCGCGGTTGGCGTGGTCGCGCGTGCCCTCGACGTCGCGCAAGTGCTGGCAGAGATAGGCGCCGAACACGAGGGCGAAGGCCAACGTGAAGGGATGGCGAATCTTCTCCGCATTCGCGATCGCCTGCTCGCTGTGCTGGCGCGCCGCATCGGGGCGACCGAGGAACCACAAGAGGTAACCGAGATAGGACAGCGAGACGACACCGGGATCGGTGCCATGCCGCTCCATCAGGTCGGAGTGCAGGTCGGGGCTGTAGAGGTTGATGCAGCGGTGCAGGTGATGCTGCGAGGCGGCAAAGCGCCCGCGATACAGCATGGTCATCGCGATCGCGCGATGCGCCTCGATGAGATAGCCGGTCTGCTGCGCCGGCTTCGCCCGCTCGTTCAGCCGCTCGCGTTTGGCGAATTTCAACAGCTCGACGCTGAGATCATGCGCGCGGGTGAGGTCGGCGCGGATGAAATGGCAGACCCAGAGCCCGCGGGTGGCGGCAAAGGTGTTCTCCTCGTCGTCGAGCTGCTGGCCGAGCTCGAGCGCGCGGATGTAGTTCTCCTCGACCTCCTGCACGGCATAGCCCTTGGCCGCGATCAGCGCGTTGCCGAGCGCGATGCGCAGCTCGAGCTCCATCTCGTCGGCGCCCTGCATGCGTGGATTGGCCTGGATGACGCCGAGGCCGCGGCGCAGATGGCCGATCGCCTCCAGATTGGCGCCGCTCTTGGCCGCCCGCTTGCCGGCCTTGAGCCAGAAGCTCGCCGCGCCCTCGCTCTGCCCGGACTCGGTCAGATGGTGGGCGAGAAGCTCAGGCTCGCGCTCGGCCTTCTCCGGATACATCTCGGCGAGCACGTGGGCGATGCTGGAATGCAGCTTGCGCCGCTCGCTGTGCAACAGGCTCGCATGCGCGGCATTCTGGATCATCACGTGCTTGAACGAGTAGAGCGCATCCGGCGGATGACCACGCCGCACGATCAGCCCTGCCCCTTCCAGGTGATTGAGCGCCGCCTCGATCTGATCGGCCGGCGTGTTGGCGACCGCGTGAAGCGTCTCATAGGAGAATTCGCGGCCGATGGTGGCGCCGATCTGCGCGATCCGCTTGAACGGCCCCATGCGGTCGAGGCGCGCCATCAGCGAGTCCGTCAACGTGGCGGGGATCGCGAGCTGGCGCCACGGGCCCGACAGCACGTAGCGGCCGTGACGCTCGGTCAGCACGTTGGATTCGAGAACGGTCTTGGTCAGCTCCTCCAGGAACAGCGGCACGCCGTCGGTCTTGACGATGATCTCCTCGACCACCTCCTTGGGAAGCTCCCGGCCGGCGACGCGCTCGACCATGGTCGCGCGCAGCGGCCGGCTCAGGCGGTTCAGTACCAGCGTGGTGATGTGCGAATGCGCGTTCCAGCTCGGCTGGAATTCGGAACGCGCCGTGATGATGACGAGGATCGGCCGGTTCTGTGCGCGGTCGACGAGGAGATCGACGACCTCGCGGGAGGTCGGATCGATCCAGTGCAAGTCCTCGAGGGCGATCACCAGCGGCATGTCGCGCGCGAGGCCCAAGAGATGATTGACCAGCGCCGCGACGGTCGCGTCCTTCTGCTGCTGCGGCGACAGATCGAGCGGCGAATAGCGGTCTGCCGTGGGAATCGACAGCAGTGCGGCCAAAAGCGGCGTCACCTGCTCGACATCGCCATGGGCGGCGGCGATCGCGGACTCGAGGTTCGTCACCGTCGCGCCGGACGTGTCCTCGCGGTCGAGGCCGAGGGAGAATTTGAGCTGCTCGATGAAAGGATAGAATGCGGTCGAGGTGTGATAGGGCGAGCACTGGAACGAGACGTGTCCGTGCCGGTCGCCTGAAATCCGTTCGAAGATCTCCTGCACGATGCGCGACTTGCCGATGCCGGGTTCGCCGAACTTGACCACGACCTGGCCGTCGCCGTCCTTGACCTGTTGCCAGCGCCCCATCAGCAGTGCGATCTCCTCCTCGCGATTGACGAGCGGGGTCAGCCGCGTGCCCATGACGGCGGCAAAACGGGTCTCCACCCGCGATGCGCGCACCACATGCCAGGCCTGAGTCTTTTCCGAGATGCCCTTCAGCGCATGGACGCCGAGATTGCGGTAGTCGAATTTCCCCTTCAGCAGCGATTGCGTCGACGAAGAGATCACCACGCCGTTGGACGGCGCCAGACCTTGCAGCCGCGCGGCAAGATTGACTGTTTCTCCCACCGCGGAGTCGCGCTCCTCGGTACCCTGGCCAACGAGGTCGCCGACCACGACGAGGCCGGTCGCGATGCCGATGCGAACGGCGGGCGCATGGCTGAGTGCGCCGCGCGGCTCGATCGCGCGCGCGGTCGAGAGTACCCGCACGATCTCGAGCCCGGCGCGCACCGCGCGTTCGGCGTCGTCCTCATGCGCGGTCGGATAGCCGAAGTAGACCAGGATACCATCGCCGACGAAGCGGGCGGCAAAGCCTTCGTAATGCTTCACCACGCGGACGCAGGTCTCGCGGAAGCTCGCGATCATATCGCGCACGTCTTCCGGATCGAACTGGGCAGAGAGCGAGGTGGAATCCACCATGTCGCAGAACATGGTGGTGAGCTGGCGCCGCTCGGCGCCGACTTCGGCCCTAGCCTGCGGACCCGCCGCCGCACCCGGCTTCTCGGCCGTTTCGGCCTGAAACAGAGCCGTCATCGCCCGCTGCAGCCGCTTGCGATCGCCGAGCGGCAGTCCAAGCTCGGCCAGATCGGCCTCGGTCAGGTCGCCCATGACGTCGAGATCGAGGCGGTGCTGTACGAAAAGATCGTTGTAGTGGCCGAGACCAACGTCTTCGAGCCAACGCTTCAAGGCGCCTTCCGTCCCCCTGTCCAGCTCGTTCTCCAGCATGGTGATTCTGCCCGACCATCACTCCGTCGAAGCGCTTTAAGGCCCCTCAACCACAGATTTTGGGGCCTAAACTTCACCTCAGACTGGACGCATTGCCTAAGTTCTTGGAAGAATAGCCCAATCAAACCAAAAAGGAATGGCATTGTCGGAGGCTGCACACCCGGCGCCGGACCGGTTGGCCAGCACGCTGGCCGAAACGCGAAGCGTTGCGCATATCGGCGGCCTCCTCGAGGTGTACGCCCGGCAGACTCCGGCCGCGCCCGCCCTGCTCGCCCCGGACCGGCCACAACTCACTTATGGCGAGCTCGGCGCCCGGATCCAGCATCTGGTTCGCACGTTGCGCGGGCTCGGCATTGCGCCTGCCGACCGTATCGCCGTTGCGTTGCCGCGCGGCGCCGACAGCGCGCTGGCGCTGATCGCGGTCGCAACGGCCTGCGCCTGCGTCCCCGTCAATCCCGATCTGACGGCGGACGAGCTGCAGCGCTACTTCAGCGAATTGAAGCTAACGGCACTCGTCACGCGGTCCGACATGAACTCGCCGAGCCGCGATGTGGCCAAGGCGCTCGGCATCGCGGTGATCGATTTCGTGTCGGGTCCGGCGGACAACCTCGGCGGCTGCGAGCTGATCGGTCCGACCGTCGGCCCTGCCAACAGCAGCGGCGTCTCGCGCGCTGATGACGACGCATTCATCTTGCTGACCTCAGGCACGGCGGCGCGGCCGAAGATGGTACCGCTGACACACCGCAATGTGTGCCTCTCCGCCGAAAATGCCGGCCGTGCGCTGTCGCTCACCGCGCACGACCGCCTGCTCAACGTGCTGCCGCTGTTTCATGCACATGGACTGATCTCCGGCCTTTTGACCGCGCTCGCCGCAGGATCGAGCGTCATCTGCACCAACGGCTTCGACGCAGCGTCGTTCTTCGGCTGGATGCGGGCGCTGCAACCGACCTGGTACACGGCGGTGCCAACGATTCACCGCGCACTGCTGACGGCGGCGGAAGTGGACCCGGACCGCGCCCGGTCGTCGCCGCTCCGCGTGATCCGCTCGGCCTCGGCTTCGCTTGCGCCTGCCATCCTTGAAGGGTTGGAGGCCACCTTCGGCGTCCCCGTACTCGAGACCTACGGCATGACCGAAGCGGCCTCGCAGATCGCGGCCAATCCGTTCGAGATGCGCAAGGTCGGCTCGGTCGGCCGCGCCGCGGGCCCGGAGATCGCGATCATGGACGAGGCGGGCCGCATGTGCA
This sequence comes from Bradyrhizobium sp. ISRA442, assembly GCF_038085055.1. NCBI lineage: Bacteria > Pseudomonadati > Pseudomonadota > Alphaproteobacteria > Hyphomicrobiales > Nitrobacteraceae > Bradyrhizobium > Bradyrhizobium sp. ISRA442. The sequence goes on along the minus strand of NZ_JALGCN010000008.1, from coordinate 53,928 downwards.
CTAGCGGCGTGCAGGGCGAGATCATGCTGCGCGGCGCGAACATGACCCGCGGCTATTACAATGACGATGCGGCCACACAGGCAGCATTCCGCAACGGCTGGTTTCGGACCGGCGATCTCGGCTATCTCGACGCCGACGGCTATCTCTTCATCGTCGGCCGCATCAAGGACGTCATCAACCGCGGCGGACAAAAGGTCTCGCCGCTCGAGGTGGAGGAGGTGCTGCTCAGCCATCCGGCTGTGCTGGAGGCCGGCGTGTTCGCCATTCCGCATCTGAAGCTCGGCGAGAACGTCGCGGCCGTTGTGGTGCTGCGGCCGGGGTCCAATGCGACGTCCGATCAGCTCCGCCAGTTCGCGCGAAAGCGGCTCGCGGCCTACAAGGTGCCGAGCCTGATCCGCAGCGCGGCGGCGCTGCCAAAGGGCGCCAGCGGCAAGGTCAAGCGCAACGCACTGGCCGGACTGATCGCGATCGATGCCGACGGCGACGAGGCGCGGTTGCCGCGCAACGCGCTGGAAACCCAGCTTGCGGAAATCTGGGCCGGCCTCCTCGAGCTTCCGCAGGTTGGCATCGATCAGGACGTCTTTGCGCTGGGCGCGGACTCGCTTGCGGTAACGCAGATGCGCTCGCGCCTGCGCGAACGTTTCAACGTCGATTTCTCGTTCGAGGACGTCTTCGATTGCGCCACCGTGGCGGCGCTTGCGGCCCGGCTCGAAACCGCCACCACCAACCGCGAGATGAGGCTGCCGTCATGGCACCGCGCCGCGGAAGGCCACGCCCCGCTGTCGTTCCAGCAGCAGCGGATGTACCTGCTCTCGCGGCTCGATCCGACGCGCTACAACTACAATGTGGTCGAGGTGGCCCTGCTCACGGGGCAGATTGACGTCACTGCGCTTCGGGCGAGCATTGCCGCAATCTGCGAACGCCACGAGGTGCTGCGCTCAGTCTTCGTCGAACAGCGCGGTGAACCGATGCAGCGGGCCGTTCGATCGGCGCCCAGCTTCGAACGGATCAAGCTCAGACCATGCCCGAAAGACAAGCGGATCGCGACCATCAGGCGCGAGGCTCTCAAACTTGCGCAATATCCATTCGATCTCGCGCGCGAGGTGCCGCTCAAGGTCATCCTGCTCTCGTTCGACAAGTCCGGCCACGCGCTGGTGATCAACATTCATCACCTCGTCACAGATGGGTGGTCGCAAAGCCTGTTCTGGGAGGAGCTAGCCGCGCATTATTCCGCCGCGCGTAAGGGAAGTGCGGTGGCGCTGCTCCCACCCGCCTTCCAGTACCGCGACTTTGCGTTCTGGCAGCAAACATGGGCGCAGTCGCCGGCCGCGAAGGAGCAGCTCGATTATTGGCGGACCCAGCTCGACGGCGTGACCACGCTTCCGCTGCGGACCGACCGGCCGCGACCGCAGGTCTGGAGCGGTCACGGCGCCCGCCATTATCTCGACTTCTCGAAAGCCCTGTCGGCCGATCTGCGATCCCTGAGCCAAGACCAGGGCGTCACGCCCTTCATGACGCTGCTCGCGGCCTTCCAATGCCTGTTGTTCCGCCACACCGGGCACGAGGACGTCGCGACCGGCTCGCTGATCGCGAACCGCAACCAGATCGAGAGCGAGCGCCTGATCGGACTGTTCGCCAACACGCTGATCCTGCGCAACGATTTTGGCGGCGATCCGAGCTTCGGCGAAGTCTTGCGGCGCGTTCGCCAGGTCACGTTGGATGCCTATCGCAATCAGGACCTTCCGATCGAGGAAGTGTTGCGGGCGCTGCAGATCACACGCCGGAGCGACGGCAATCCGCTGTTTCGGATCATGTTCATCCTTCAGAACGCATCGATCGAGGCCGCACGCTGGCCCGGCCTGTCGACGCGCCGGCTGGAGGTCGACCCAAAGGTCGCGCGCTTCGACATCACGCTCGAACTGGTCGAGGTCGACGGCCGCTTCGCCGGCTTCTTCGAATATGCCACCGACCTGTTCGACGCCGACACCATCGCAGAGATGGCCGCGCAGTTCAAAACCCTGCTCAAGGCCGTCATCGCCAACCCGGAGCAGCGCGTCTCCTGCATGCCGCTGCTGACGGCGCCCGAGCTCCGGCGGTTGCTGGCGATGGGCCATGGCATGCCGGCCAACTTCACTGCGCGCGGCAATCTTTGCGACCGCTTCGACAGGCAAGCCAAGAAAACGCCGAACGCCGTGGCGGTATCCGACGGGAGGGTATCGCTCAGCTATCGCGAGCTCGCCCGCCGCAGCCAGGCGGCCGCACGCTGGCTTGCGCGTGAAGGCGTCGGCGCCGAGACAGTCGTCGCGCTGCTTGCGCATCGCGGTCCGGACCTGCTGGCTGCGATGATCGCCGTGCAGCGCGTGGGCGCGGCGTTTCTCAACCTCGATCCCGACCAGCCTCCGACGCGGCTCGCGACGATCCTCGGATCGAGCGGCGCCCGGATGCTGCTGACGGCGCGAGCGCAATCCGCCATGGTCGAACCGCTGCTCGAGCCGCTGGTCGAGCGCATCCCGGTGGCCGAGCTCGAGGACGCGCTGGCGCAGGGATCGACGAAGCCGGCCCGCGCGGCGCGGCGTCCGGCAGCGAGTCTCGCCTATCTCATCTACACGTCCGGCTCGTCGGGTGCGCCGAAAGGCGTCATGATCGAGCAGCGCGGGCTGTCGAACCATCTGGCGTCCCTCATTTCCGAGCTCGGCCTGTCGGACAAAGATGTGATCGCGCAGACCGCGCCGCAGAGCTTTGTGATCTCGGTCTGGCAGTTCCTTGCCGGCCCGATGATCGGCGCGCGCGTCCATATCTGCGGCAATGAGATTGTGCAGGATCCCATCCTGCTCGCGCGCGAGATCGAGCGCGAACGGATTTCGGTGCTCGAGATCGTTCCCTCGCTGCTGCGCGTCATCGTCGAGCGGATGGAGGAAGCGCCCATCCTGCACGCCTTCTCGAAATTGCGGCTGTTGATCTCGACCGGCGAGCCATTGCCGGTCGATCTCTGCCGTGCCTGGTTCGCCCGCTGCCCGAGGGTGCCGCTGATCAACGCCTATGGCGCGTCGGAGTGCTCCGACGACGTCTCGCTGCATCGCCTGACCAAGGCGCCGGCGGCGGTGACGACCAACGTCCCGGTCGGCGTACCGCTGCCCAACACCCAGCTCTACGTGCTCGATGCGCATCTCGAGCCGCAGCCGGTCGGCGTGGTCGGTGAGCTCTGCGTCGGCGGCGCCGGCGTCGGCCGCGGCTACATCAACGATCCCGCGCAGAGCAAAGCACGCTTCCTGCCCGATCCCTTCGCGCGCCAGCCCGGTGCACGGCTGTACCGAACCGGCGATCTCGCCCGCCGCCGCGCCGACGGGACGATCGAATGCCTCGGACGCGCCGATCACCAGGTCAAGATTCGCGGCTATCGCATCGAGCTCAAGGAGATCGAGAATGCGCTCGCCGATCATCACGCCGTACGCGCCGGCATCGTCGAGCCGCGCCGCGACGGAAGCAGCGATGTCAGGCTGATCGCCCATATCGTGGCCAAGGCGGGCACGCCGATCAGCGCCAACGAGCTGCGCGACTTCCTGAAGAGCCGGCTGCCGGACCATGCCGTCCCGTCGGCATTCCTGTTCCTGGAGCAGGTGCCGCTCAACGCCCACGGCAAGATCGATCGGTCCGCCTTGCTCGCGTCAGCGCAGCAGGAGCCCTCCCGCGCGGATATCGCCGTGCCGGCGCGCCGGTTCACCGAAAAGGTGCTGTCAGACATCTGGATCGACTTGCTGAAGGTCGAGAGCCTCGGTGTCACCGACAATTTCTTCGATCTCGGCGGCCATTCGCTGCTGGCGGGCAAGGCAATGGCGCGTGTCGCCCGCGCGCTCGGCGTGTCGCTGCCGATCAAGACGATCTTCGAGGCGCCGACAGTCGAGGAGCTCGCCCGGCGCGTCGACGAGGCCCTTGCGACGAAGCCGCCCAAAGCTACCGCAAGCGCCCCGCGGCTCACGGAAAGCGGCCCTCCCGCACCGTCGATCGCGCAGGATCAGATGATGCGTATAGAGCAGAACCTGCCGGATCTGCCGCTGTTCAATCTGCCCTTCGCGTTCCGCCTGCAGGGGCCGCTCGATGCGGTCGCCCTGGCGCAGGCGCTCGATGACGTCGTCAGCCGGCACGAATCGCTGCGGACGGCATTCGGCTGGAACGGCGATGAGCCGGTCAGCCGCATCGCCGCGTCGGGCAAGTTAGGCCCGCTGCTTGCCATTGAGACCATCGGCAATGGACGGCGACAAAACGACAAGCGGCTCAAGGCGCTCCAGCTCAGGAAAGTCAAGCTGTTGGCCGGGCAGGAAGCCGTCACGCCGATCGACACCACACGAGCGCCGCTGTTGCGGGCACGGCTGTTGAGGCTTGAGGCCACCGATCATGTCCTGCTGCTGACGCTGCATCATGCCATCGCCGACGGCTGGTCGATCGGCGTGCTGTTCGAGGAATGGTCCATCCGCTATGCCGCGCGCTCCGGACGGCCGTCCGGTTCGCTAGCGAAATTGCGCCTCGCCTTCTCCGACGTTGCGCGCTGGCAGCGCTGGTGGTGCGGCACCGATGCGGCGCGCCGGCAGGCCGCGGAGTGGACGAACCATCTGCGCGGCGCGGCTCCTGTCTTCGACGGCGAGGCAAGCCCCGGCGCGTCCACGGGCCACCAACCGGTCAACCTGGAGCACGAGCTGATCGCGCGGCTCACCGCGTTTGCAAGCCAGCACAACGGCACGCTGTTCATGGCTCTCCTCACCGGAGTGAAGGCTCTGCTGTTGGCGCGGACCGGGCGCACCGATATCTCGGTCGCCACCGCCATCGCCAATCGCACCGAGCCGGACACCGACGGGATCATCGGCCCGTTCGAGAACACGGTGATCATCCGTACCAGGATCGCGCCTGATCTATCGTTCGTGCAGGCTTTTGCGCGGATACGCCAGAGCGTGCTCGACGCGTATGCCCGGCAGGAGCTGCCATTCAACATCCTTGCCGACCATCTGCAGCAGGAGGGGATCGATCCGGCCTCGCTGATCCAGGTCTATTTCACGCTGCAGAATCCGCTGCGAAAGCCGCTCGATCTGACTGATATCGGGGTGCGATCGATCGGAAACATCGCGCGCGAGGGCCAGCCGGTGCTGCCGATCGACCAGACATTTCTGTCGTTGATGCTGAAGCAGCGGCCGACCGGCATCACCGGGTCTTGCAATTACAAGGGCGAGCTGCTCGACGGCCGGATGGTTGGTGAATGGATGGAAGATCTCGTCGCGCTGCTGACAGCGGCCGTCGCGCAGCCAAACGCGTCGCTCGGACGATTGCTCAGTCGCAGGGCGGCCTGAAACATTCCGCTTCTGCCGGAGGAAAAACCCGCTCACTCGCCAAAGCTGTGAGTGCTCAAGTTGCATCTTGATTATTTGGCGCTACCGCGCAACATTATTCCCGCGTTGCTATTTGGACTATTATTTTCAAACGGGGGAGTGCGTTATGGGTTTCATCAGATTTACCAAGGGCGCCTCGCTGAGCGACAAGGACCGCAAGTCGCTGCAAAGGCTGCTGACGGACGAGAAGAAGAAGCTTCAAGCCGCCCTGAAGGACGTCGACGCCAGCCTTACGATGCTGGGCGCCAAGAAGAAGAAGGCCAAGAGGAAGAGATAAGATTCGGTCGGCACGGACGCCGCACGGTTCTGCTGACTTCTCTCTTCGACAAGGGCGGCTCGCCTGTCGAGCTATGGGCTCGTGCAGGCTTGCGCCCGAAAAGCCGGCCGGCAAGATCGTCAAGAATATGCCTGGGTGAACCGCTAGAAGCGGCCCGCTCATTTGATTCTTGCGTCTTGGCTGGAGATTCGAGCCTCCGCCTGACGCCAAGGGCCCAATTGATTGATGGCAGACGACAGAATTGAACTGTATGTCGGACTGATCGACACCATCGATACGCCGGGAGCGGTGGATGTGTGCCGGCGATTTCTGTCGGTGAACGAACGCACGCGCGCCGATCGCTTCATGTTCGAGCGTCATCGCCGACAATACGTCTTCGCGCACGCGCTGCTGCGCCTGGCCTTGTCACACGCCGCGCCCAATGTCGCCCCCTCGGATTGGTGTTTCGGCACCGGCCGCTACGGGCGGCCCTTTGTCGCATCGCCCGCGACCGCGCTGCATGTCAGCCTGTCCCATGCCGACGGCTGCGTCGCCTGCGTGGTCTCGAGACACGAGGCCGTCGGCGTCGACGTCGAGACCGTGTCGCGGCGTGTCGCGCCGCTGTCCACGGCGCTGCGCTTCTTCGCACCGGAAGAGGTCGAGGCGCTGCGCGGATTGCCGGAGCCCGATGCCACCCAGCGCTTCTTCGACTATTGGACGCTGAAGGAAGCGTATCTGAAGGCCAGGGGTTTCGGGCTCGACCTGCCGCTCGACGGATTTGCGATGCGGGTGTCGCAAAAGACCATCGAGATCAGCTTCGCGCCCGACATCGCCGACGATCCCGATGGTTGGCGCTTCTCGCTCAGCTCGCCCTCGCCCTCGCACCGGCTGGCGATCGCCGACGGCTCCCGGGCGGCCGGCGGCCTTCCGATCAGCCGTCATGCCTGGCCGCTGCAGGGTGCGGCTGAATGATGCCTTCGAGACTTCGCATCTTTCCGGCGATCTCGCGCAATCGCGATCCGCAAAAATATGTCGACGAATTGATGCGTGTGGCGCAATTCGCCGAGCGCAACGGCCTCGCGGGCATTCTGCTGTTCGAAGGCAACGACGTGTTCGTCGAACCCTGGGCGATGGCCCAGCACATCATGGGACAGACGAGGCGAAGCTCACCGCTGATCGCCGTCAATCCGGTCTACATGCATCCGTTCACCGCGGCAAAATTTGTCTCGTCGTTCGCGCAGCTCTACGGCCGCAAGGTCTATCTCAACATGATTACGGGGACTGCAGTCAGCGACCTGCAGGGGCTCGGCGACGATCGGCCGCATGCGGACCGCTACGTCAGGCTCGGCGAATTCGTCGCCCTGATGCGTCAACTCCTGGAAAGCCCGCGCCCGGTCAATTTCAAAGGGCGGTTCTATCGCGCGAGCAATTTGCAGCTCCATCCGCGCCTAACGGCGGAGCTGATGCCGGAATTTTTGATCGCTGGCCAGTCGGAGGCTGCGCAGCGCGTGGCGAGAGAGACCGGCTGCATCAAGATGCAGATGCTGCCGCCCGATCTCGATCACCGCCTCGACGCGCCCGGGATGAATTTCGGCATCTTTGCGCGCGAGACCCGCGACGAGGCGCGGCAGGCGGCGAAGTCGCGTTTTCGCGACAATCCCGACGACCGCGAACTGCTCTCGCTGACCATGGAGAACACCGACTCCGCGTGGAAGCGGCACCTCTATGACGGCCAGAGCGGCGAGCTCCGGGAGAACGGCTATTGGCTGTTGCCGTTCCTGACCTTCCAGGCCGACTGCCCCTATCTCGTCGGCAGCTACGCCGAGATTGGAGCTCGGCTCAAAGATTTTGCGGCGAAGGGCCTAACCACGATCATGCTCGACATGGTCGCCGACGAGGCCGAGATGCAGCACGTCCGCAAGGCGCTTGCGGCCAGCGGGGTGTTTTAGAGTCCTCTCCCGCGGGAGAGGCGAAGAGCGGCCTCAGCGCGCTTCCTCAAAACCGGCCAGTACTGAGGTCAAATTGGCGCCGAGGATGTCGGAGAGATAGCCGCCCTCCTGCACGAACACGGTCGGCAGGCCCATCCGCGCGATCGCCTGGCCGATGCGGCGGAAGCCCGGCGTGGTGACGGCGAAACCGCGAAGCGGATCGTGCTCGGAGGCGTCCAGACCAAGGGCAATGACGAGGGCGCCCGGCGCGAAGGACTCGATCGCCTTCCGCGCCACATCCATCGCCTGAATGTAGCCGTCATCCCCGGTGCCGATGGCTAAGGGGATGTTGAGATTGGTGCCGAGGCCGGGACCTTCGCCACGCTCGTGGGCATAGCCCCACACGAAGGGATAGTAGGCGGTGGGGTCGGCGTGGATCGACACCGTATAGACATCAGGTCGCGCGTAGAAAATGCCTTGCGTGCCGTTGCCGTGGTGGACGTCGACATCGAGGATCACGACGCCCTCGTGCTTGAGCCGCAGATGCGCTGCCGCGATCGCGCTGTTGTTGAGGAAGCAGAAGCCGCCGGCCATGTCGCGATAGGCGTGATGCCCGGGCGGACGGCACAGCGCGTAGGTCGCGTCCTCGCCGTCCATCACCATCTGCGCCGCCGTGACGGCCACGTCCGTCGCCGCGCAGGCCGCAGCCCAGGTGCCGGGACCGATCGGCGCCGCCGTATCGGCGGTGTGCCAGCCGAGCTTGCCGACGATGTGGGTGGGATAGGTTGCCGCATGCCGGACCGGATGGATGTTGCCGATCATCTCCGGACCGGAATCGCCGAGCGCGGTCCAGGCGTCCCAGGCCTCGCTGAGGAACGACAGATATTCCGGGCTGTGAATGCGTGCGCGCGGCCCCTGCCCAAACTTGGTCGGCTCGACCAGTTGATGCTTGCCGTCTTTGAGCCCCTTGAGCAGACGGTCGGCGCGCTCGGGCTGTTCGGTGGTGCGCTTGACGACGCCGCGGACCAGGAAGAATTGCGGATCATGGCTGCGATGCAGCTCGGTATAAACGGCTTTCACTCAAACACTCCGTGGTCGCATGCGCTTTGACGTGCAGCAGATGTCTTGATCGCTGCCGCGACGAGATGCAAGCAAGAAGAATGCCGGCCGCGCAGCACCGCTCTGCGCCGGGAGCAGACCGCCTTTGAATCGTTTGAGCTCAGCAGCGTCCGTGCTGGAGGCAGTGCTCGCGGCCCTGCTGGTCGGTGCGGAAGGACTCGATGAAGCCGCCCTGGCGCTGTGTCACGAAGACGGTCTTGCCGTCGGCGCCGCCGAAGGCGAGATTGGTCGGCTCCTTGCCCTTGAGGAGTACCTCGCGCTCGACCGCGCCGTTGGGCTTCATCAGCGCGACCGTGCCCTTGAGAAGGCGTGCGATATAGAGGCGGCCGGTGACGTCGGTGCGCAGCCCGTCGATGGTGTCGGGCTGGAATGCTTTCACGAGCTTCGCATCGGTGAGCGTGTTGCCGCGAACGGTGTAGGACCAGACTTGGCCGCTGCTGGATTCGCCGACATAGAGTGTCTTGCCGTCGGGGCTGAGATCGATGCCGTTGGTGGTGCCCATTGAGCGTTGCGCCGCCATGACCTGCCCTTGCACCGAGCCATCCGCTGCCTTCGCGATGCGCCAGATGTGGCCTTCGCGGCCCTTCCAATTCGGATCGCTCGCATAAATGGTGCCGTCGCGCGCGATGGTGATGTCGTTGGGCTGGCTCATCTCGTCCGAGTGAAACCAGACGGCAGGCTCGATCCCGCCTTTCGCAATCGCGAAGATGTTGTGCTTCTTGTAATCGGCAATGAACATCGTTCCGCTGCGATCGAAGCGGATGGCGTTGCCGACGCTGCCCGCGGGAAGGGCGATGAATGGCTGCGAGGCCGCGCCGCCCGCGGGCAATTTCCCGATGGTGCCGGGCTTACCGAAATTGACCACGAAGAGATTGCCGTCGAGGTCGGCGGCGGGCCCCTCGATGCCGAACGTGTATTCGCCGGCGGGCGTCACCTGCGCGCTTTCGAACAGCTTCGTCTCGGCTTTGGCCGCCGATGCCGCAATGACGAGAAGGATGCTACTGCACAGGCACCAGAAATTCCTGCCGGATGTAATAGCCATCGTCGTCGGTGCACTCGCCGTCCAGATAAGGGTCGGCCGGCCGGAAGAAGCGGCTGAAGCCGGGTCTGTCTACAGCGTTCCTTTGTGTCACCACGACGACCTTGGCGGCCGGTATTTCGCCGCATTCCTTGTTCGCCTTGCCGAAAAACTTGCGCTGCGGCGGGCCGGGTTTGATGCGCATCCGTGTTCCCGGAACCATCTTTGCCACTAACGAATCCGCATAGTCGAGCAGGCGCCCATAGCCGGCGTCCGTCTTCGGCAACTTCTCGCCGCCCGGCGGCATCAGCTTCTCCGCACCCAGGCCGCGCAGCCGCGCGCGTAGCTTGCCGGAGTCGGGATCGCCCGGATAGATCCAACCATCCTGCGACAGCATGAAGCGCAACACGGTCGTGTCCTTGTCGACGTCGGATTGACCCGGCTTCAGACCGAAATCGGAGTGGCAACCCATGCAGTGCTTCTCGACCAGGCCCTTACGCAGTGTGGCGAGGCGAACGCGGTTCTGGGCGTCCTTGGCGACGAACGCCGTGAGCTGATCGATCTGCGCCGGGCTGCGCGTGTCGCAGGACAGCGGCTGCGGCGCATCGTTCGACGCGCGATCAATCCGGATCACGGTTTGGTTCTTGTCCTCGACCAGCCAAATCGCGCCGTCCTCGGCGACCGTCATCCCGACGGGCGCGCCTTGCGGCCGCGTGCCGTTGACCCGATGCCAGCCCGCGATCAGCTCCTCGAACGGCGCGGCGGCAACCTCGCCGCCGTCGGTCTGGAAGCTGCGCGTCGCCTCCGCCGCGCAACTGACATGGTAGCGCACCGGCGCCGGGCTCGGCTTCGGGAAGCCGTGATCGTCCACGTCGTAGATGAGAACGCGACTGCCGGTCGGGCGATAGCCGTGCAGGCCGACCAGGAGCTTGCCCTCCAGCTCCGGAAATTTCGCGCCGTGATAGTAAAGCATCGCCAGCGGCGCGCCGTGCGGCGGCATCAGCGAGAGCGGCGCCTTGTACAGCGCCTTGCCGGTGCAGAGCGATCTGTAAGGCCCGGACTGCAGCACGCTTTTGAATTCCGGGCTCGGCGTCGACAAGTCGTAGCAATAAGGCCAGCCATAGTGCCTGCCTTGCTCGATCGCGTTGATCTCCTCGTTCGGCTTGAAGACATCGGGCAGATCGCGGCCGTTCTCACCCTGCAGGAAGGCGTAGCCTGCGTCGGGAAAATTCGGGTGCAGCGCCAGCGCCATCGAGTTGCGCAAGCCCCGCGCATAGACCCGATGCGGCGGATCGGGATCATTCGGCTTCAACGCCGGGAAGACGCCGCCAGCAGGCGGCGTGAACAGCCAGATCGCGGCCATGGCCTCAGCGCCTTCGGCCGCTGCGCAGGGCTTTCTGATCGGTGCCGGCGTGATGCAGTCGTCGCTGTGCGAGCCGATATTGACGAACAGGCGTCCGTTACGGTCGAAGACGAATTGCTTGAGCGGATGCGCACTTTCGTCGAGCCCGGTGCCGTCAGGCAGCGTGATCCGACGACCCGGCAGGCGATGGATGATGGTCTCGACCGTGCTGCGCGGATCCTCTGCGAGCGGATCGAACCTGAAGATCGTCTCGGCGGTCGATGCATAGAGCTTCTTGTCCGGGCCGAGCACCAGCCCGAACGGATATTCGAGCTTCGTCAGAAGCTCCTTGAGTCGCTTGCCCTCGGAGGCATGCGGATCGAGCAGCAGCAACCGTCCATCGGTGTGGCCCCAACCGCCCATATCGGCGATCACGAACAGATCGCGGCCGGGCACCTGGATGATCGAGCGTGGAAACTTCAGGCGGTCGTCTTCGCTGGCGACGAGGCCGGCACAGAACCCCGCCTTCATGTCGAGCTGGATCCGGGGAAAGGCGAGATCGCCGCTGCCGCAGGTCTCCGCGCCGATCGCGTAGCCGCTTCTCCTGACCGGCTCCGACCAGGCCACCGAGGCAAAGCCAAGCAGGACGGCAGCGAAGACAGCCGTAATCGATCGCCGGCTTCGACGTTGGCACTGCAATGTCAAGTGGTTCACGCTCCCTCCCCCGACTTTCGTCGAATCGAGCGTTCCACGCCGGCCGCGCGCCGTCCAGTCGATCCATCACCCCCCTGTGATCAAACCCACCGAGGCCGAGGTAGCGACCAATATCCGTAGATTCCCTTACCGGGCTTAGCCCGAATGTCTTTCGGTAGTTGCGGATGGTATCGATTTGCCGTCCAAATCGCTTTCTACAGGAGGCGTATATGGTTCAGGTGTATTTCCACTGCTCCAATACTGACGGCACGCTGATCGACCGCAACGGCACCGCCGTTGCCAACCTGACCGAGGCGCGCGACCGTGCCGCGCAGATCATGCGCTCGATGATCCTCACCCCCGGCGCCGAAGACTGGCGCGACTGGGTGATCCATATCAGCGACGACGACGGCGAGGAGATTTTCGATCTTCCCTTCACGTCGATGCTCGGCAAGCCGCATTGAGGTGATGCCATGCTGTACGCTTCATTGAGCCTGCTCTGCCAGCCCCTGAACTTCGTTGCCACCAAGTGGCAGAGACTGGTGCGGATTGCAGCCAACTCCTACCGGCCCGAGCTTCACTACATGCGCGGCCCCGGACCGAAATGGCACGCTAAGCATCAGGCCCGCCGTCACGACGGCTTGCTCTGAGAACTGCTGCTTCGCTCCTTTTCGTTTAGCCAATCTCGCAACTTGTCATGCCCGGGCTTGTCCCGGGCATTCACGTCTTAGCCTCTACGTCAGAAGAACGTGGATGGCCGGGACCCGGCTCCGCCGAAAGGCTTCGCCGGGCTGTTCGGTACTCGGCCGGCGAAGCTTTAGCGAAGACGGCGAGCCCGGCCATGGCGGCGCAGAGCGAAAGATCCCAACCGCGCCATCCCGCGCGTGTTTCACACCAGCCATGTCGCTCCTCCCGATGGATGTTCTCGTTCCCGGCAATGTGCCATTGTCGTTCCGCTTCGCCAATTGCGGAGCTGAGACGTCAATGCAACGAAGCCGACAAACGAAGCCAAGCAAACAAAGCCAAGACGACATCATGCCTCACCAGTTCAGCCTCGCCCAGGACATCCGCAAACCTGCCCGCCGCGCCAAGGGCGGCATCGTTGCCGCGCAGTCGCGCCGCGCAGCCGAGGTCGGCGCGCAGGTGCTGGCGGCGGGTGGCGACTGCGTCGACGCGATCGTCGCGACCACCTTCGCGCTGAACGTGCTGGAACCCTGGATGAGCGGCATGGGCGGCGGCGGCGCGATGGTGCTCTTCCGCGCCAAGGACAATCGCTACGAGGTGATCGACTACGGCATGCGGTCGCCGCAGAGCCTGCGCCTCGCCGACTATCCGCTCACCGGACAGGGCGCGGCCTCCGACCTCTTCCCCTGGCCGCGGGTGAAGGACGACCGCAATCTTCACGGTCCCGGCTCGATCGCGGTGCCCGGGGTCGTCGCCGGAATGGAGGAGGCGCATCGCCGCTACGCCAAACTGCCGTGGAAGGATCTGCTTGCGCCGGCAACGAAGCTCGCCGGCGAAGGGCTCTTGGTCGACTGGTGGACGACGCTGATGATCGCGAGCACCGCCGTCGATCTACGGCGCTATCCCGCAAGCGCCGAAGCTTTCCTAAAGGACGGCCTGCCGCCGAACGCGCCCTGGGGCATCAAGGCCGAGACGCGGCTGCCGCAGGACAAGTTGAAGGCAACGTTGTCGCACCTCGCCGAGGCCGGCGCCCGCGACTTCTACCAGGGCGATCTCGCCAGGAGCATTGCGTCCGATATCAAGACCGATGGCGGCTCGCTTTCGGTGGAGGACCTCGCTGCGTTCCGTGCGCATTTGCGCGAGCCGCTGGCAATCCCCTATCGCGGCGGCAAGGTCTATGCGACGCCGGAGCTGACGGCCGGGCCGACGATGGCGCATGCGCTGCGCTTGTTGCAGCAGAATCTGCAGCCGGGCGCAACGCCGGATGCGGCCGCCTACAGCCAATATGCGTTCGCTCTGCAATCGGCTTATCGCGAACGGCTCGACGACATGGGCGATGCCGACGGCAAGCGCTCGCTCGGCGCGGAATATCTGGCGCCGTCCTGCACGACGCACTTTTCGGTGGTCGACCGCCACGGCAACATGGCCGCGGTGACCCAGACGCTGCTCTCCACCTTTGGCTCGAAATATGTGACGCCGCACACCGGCATCACCATGAACAACGGCATCATGTGGTTCGACCCGACGCCGGGGACGACCAATTCGCTCGCCCCCGGCAAGCGCTGCCTCACCAACTACACGCCCGTCATCGCCGAGACTGGGGACGGCAAGCGCCTTGCAGTCGGCGCCTCCGGCGGCCGGCGTATTTCGCCGGCTGTGATGCAGCTTCTCTCGTTCATCATGGATTTCGGGATGGACCTCGATGCCGCGATCCATCAGCCGCGCATCGACGCCAGCGAAGGCGCGGTCGTGATCGGCGACGCGCGCCTGCCGGCGGACGCACGCAAAGTCCTGGCCGCCCGCTTCGACTATGAGGAGACTCAGGTGCAGGCCCTGCCGATGAAGTTCGCCTGCCCGAGCGTGGTGATGCGCGAGGATGACATCAACTCCGGCGCGGTCGAGATCTTCCAGCCCTGGGCTGATGCGGTGGCGGAAGGCTGATCGTCACGACTCCTCCATATTTGCACGCGACACCGCGATCGATGTCCTTTCATCGAACGGACAGATGCGTGCCTAACAGGAGAGAATTAGGATGAAGAAGCCTGCGCTCGCCGCAACATTGATCATCGCGGCCGGCTTCGCGATGCCCGGCGCGGCATTCGCCAGGGGCGGCCATGGTCATGGTTATGGCCATGGTTATGGTCACGGCTATCACGGCGGATACCATTCACATCGCCATGCCGTGCCACCCGGCTGGTATCATGGGCGCAAGGTTGGTTGGCGCGGCCACGGCTGCCCGCCCGGACTATGGAAACAGGGCCGCTGCTGACGCCACCATCTCCAATTCATGCGAGGCGCCGCCCGTGACCGGGCGGCGCCTTCTCAAATTCCGAGCCGGTCTCGCACGCGGCCCGTGATCACCGCGCTGGTGACGGCCACCGGCCAGAGCGCATGCATCGGGATCGGCGTGATGCCTGTGACGGGCATGTCGATCTCGGTCTTGGCGCCGCCGATCAGGCGGCGCGCGAGCTGCGCGCCCATCGCGGTCGAGAGTGCGACGCCGCGGCCGTTGCAACCGAGCGAGATCAGGACGTTGTCCGCCGGCTCATGCACGTGCGGATAATGATCCCTGGTGATGGCGAGCCGGCTGTTCCAGCCGTGAGTCCAGGAAACGCCCTTGAGCTGCGGCCACAGCCGCTCGGCGTAACGGATGAGATAGGCGACGTCTAAGGGCGAACTGATCCAGCGCATCGGTCCGCGGCCGCCCATCAGCAGGCGATTGCGCTGGTCGATGCGGTAGTAGACCGTGATGTGGCCGCTCTCGTAAAGGACGGGCCGCGTCGGCATGATCGAGCGGGCGACCTCGTCCGAGAGCGGCGCGGTGGCAGCGATCGAGGAGAACACCGGCACGATGGTGCGGCGGAGCGCGGGCCAGAGATCGTCGGTAAAACCGTTGGTCGCGAGCAGTACCTTGTCGGCGCGCACGACGGCGCGCGGAGTCTCGATCCGCCATCGGCTGCCTTCGCGGCGCAGCGACAGCGCCGGCGTTTCGCCATGGACCTTCGCGCCTGCGGACATCGCCGCGCGCGCGAGCCCGCGGGCGTAGCTCAAGGGATGCAGATCGCCGCCGCGGGCATCGAGCATGGCGCCGATGTAGCGGTCCGTGCCGGTCATCTCGCGCAACTGGTCGCGATTCAAGAACGACACCGGCATGCCGCGGCGAATGCACTGCTGCGCGGTCGTCTCGATCGCGGCGGCGCTCGCCTCGTTGTAGGCCGCGCGCAGCGTGCCGTTTTGCCGTGCTTCACAGGGGATCTGGTAGCGGCGAATCAGGTCATGCGTGAAGTTGGTCGTGCCGTATGAGAACTCGATCATGCGGCGGCCGAGGTCGGGGCCGAAATCGACCTCGATCTGATCGGGATCGTGCTTCAAGCCCGGATTGGTCTGGCCGCCATTGTTTCCGGAAGCGCCCCAGCCAGGCTCCTGCGCCTCCAGCACCAGCGCCTCGACGCCCTGCTCTGCCAGATGCAGCGCGGTGGAGAGGCCGGTGAAGCCGCCCCCGACGATGGCGACCGAGACCCTCTTGTCGGTGTCGAGCGGCGGCGTCGCAGCCGGCGCCACGGCCGTGTCGGCATAGAGTGAGGGCGGCAATGGCAGGCGGGCAGCAACGTTCATGGCGAAGACCGATCAGAGCGGGTGCAGCACGCGCCGCAAAAAATCCTGCGTACGCGGATGCTGGGGTTGATTGAGCAGCGCCCTGGCCGACCCCTGCTCGACGATGATGCCACCATCGATGAACAGCACGCGATCGGCGACGTCGCGGGCAAAGCCCATCTCGTGGGTGACGACGACCATGGTCATGCCGTCGTCGGCGAGCTTGCGCATCACGCCGAGAACATCGCCGACGAGCTCGGGGTCGAGCGCCGACGTCGGCTCGTCGAACAGGATCGCCTTGGGCTGCATCGCAAGCGCGCGTGCGATCGCGACGCGCTGCTGCTGGCCGCCAGAGAGCTGCGGCGGATGAGCGTCCGCCTTTTCGACAAGTCCGACCTGCGCAAGCAGCGCGCGGCCGCGTTCGAGCGCTGCGGCGCGCGGCTCTTTCTTCACGTAAAGCGGCCCCTCGACGACGTTCTCGAGCGCGGTGCGATGCGGAAACAGGTTGAACCGCTGGAACACCATCGAGACTTGGGTCCGGATCGCCACGATCGACGGTGCATCGCGGTCGACCTTCAGGCCCTCGACGCTGATCTCGCCGCGGTCGTAGCTTTCGAGTCCGTTGATACAGCGCAGGATGGTGGACTTGCCGGAGCCGGAAGGGCCGATGATGCAGACCACCTCGCCCCTTTGCACAGACGCCGTGATGCCCTTGAGCACCTCGACCTTGCCGAAGCTCTTGTGGACGTTGCTGAGCTCGATCATCGCTTGCCGGCCCGCTTCTCGAAGTGACGGACGAGCAGGATCAGCGGAATGCTCATGGTGAGATACATCAGCGCCACGAGCGTGAACACGCTGGTGTTCTTGAAGGTCGACGACGCGATCAGCTTACCCTGGAGCGCAAGCTCGGCGACCGTGATGGTCGAGGCCTGCGAGGAGTCCTTCAGCATCATGATCATGACGTTGCCGTAGGGCGGCAGCACGATGCGCACCGCCTGCGGCAGTACGACGCGGCGCATGGCGAGCCACCAGCCCATGCCGATCGACTGCGCCGCCTCGATCTGCCCCTTGTCGATCGCTTCGATGCCGGCACGGAAGTTTTCGGCCTGGTAGGCCGAGTACGCAATCCCGAGCCCGAGGATCGCCGCCTGCAACGCGGTCAGCGAGACGCCGAGATCCGGCATCACGAAGTAGAGGTAGAACAGAAGCACGATGATCGGGATGCCACGGATCACGTTGATCAGGCTGGCGCTGAGCCCCGACAGGAGTCCGATGCCGGACACCCGCATCATCGCCCAGACCAGGCCAAGCACCGTTGAGAGCAAGAGCGAGCCGATGGTGACGACGATCGTGAGCGCGACGCCGTTCAAGAGGATCGGGAAGAACTCGACGGAGTCGTGCCAGAAGCCTTTCATCGGGCGGCCTTCTCAGCCTCTGTTCTTCAGCCTTGCGCCTTCAGGCCCCATTTATCGAGGATCTTGTCGATCGTGCCGGCGGCCTTCAGCTTCGCAAGCGAGGCGTTGATCTTGCCGAGCAGCGCGGTCTCGCCCTTGCGCACGCCGATGCCGACCGAGCCGACGGTGACGGGCTTGTAGCCATCGACGAGGCGCACCTCGGGAAAACCGCCCTGCTTCAGATTGTAGGCGAGGATCGGATAGTCGGCGTAGCCGGCCTTGAGGCGGCCGGTGTTCACATCGCGCAGGATGTCGGGAATGGTGTCGTAGGCCTTGACCTCGGCAAACAGGCCGGACTTCCTCAGCGCGTCGACGAAGGCGGTGCCGACCTGGGCGCCGACCGTCGCGCCCTTCAGATCCTCCTGCGAGGCATAGGCTTTGGCGTCGCCCTTCGGCACGACGAGGCCTTCACCATAGGTGTAGATCGGGTCGGAGAAGTCGACGACTTCCTTCCGCGGCGGCGTGATGAACATGGCAGCCGCAATGACGTCGATCTTGCTCGAGGTGAGCGACGGGATCAGCGCCGAGAATTGCATCGGCTCGATCTGCACGTTGAAGCCGGCATCCTTGCCGATCTCGGTGATGAGATCGACCATGATCCCCTGGATGGTGTTGGTCTTGGTGTCGAGGAAGGTGAAGGGGATGCCTGTCGGCGTCGAGCCGACCTTCAGCACCTGCTGCGCGGAGACCGGCATCGCGGCTGCAATCGCGAGCGCCGCGACGGCGGCCTGAACAATACGCTTCAACGACATCGCATCCCCCTGGGTTCGGGCCGATGGCGGCGCTCGCGCGTGTCGTGATCGCAGACGTTGCCGGAGAGGCCGTTTCGGCTTATTTTCACCAATATGAAAATTTGGTCACACTTTCGCAGCCTTGGCAAGCGGTTTTCACGCACATGAAGAAAGCGGCCTGACGTGAGCGGTGGCAAAAGAATGCGCAAACCAGCCTCGCCAAGGCCGGTGAAGAAGGCGAAGGCGCGGCCCGCCGAGCCCGC
This sequence comes from Bradyrhizobium sp. ISRA442, assembly GCF_038085055.1. Taxonomy (NCBI): domain Bacteria; kingdom Pseudomonadati; phylum Pseudomonadota; class Alphaproteobacteria; order Hyphomicrobiales; family Nitrobacteraceae; genus Bradyrhizobium; species Bradyrhizobium sp. ISRA442. Next base: position 35,471 of record NZ_JALGCN010000008.1, on the reverse strand, counting down.
GATGGATGTCGCGGTCGGCCGCCGCATCCGCGATCTCCGGCGGGTCAGGCAATTCTCGCTCGAAACGGTGGCCGAGCGCGCCTCACTTTCGATTGGCTTCCTCAGCCAGATCGAGCGCGGTCTATCGTCACCCTCGCTGCGCGTGCTGGCGACGCTCGCCGACGTGCTCGGCGTCGGCATCGCCGCACTGTTCGGCGCGAGCCCGAGCAGCGACGGCGCATCCGATCAGGTGGTGACGCGCGAACTTCAGCGCCCCGAGCTGAAGCTGTGGCGCACCGGCGTTTCAAAACAGTTGCTGAGCCCGGCGAGCGCCGAGAACCGGCTCAACCTGTTCCTGGTGCATCTGGAGCCCGGCGGCTCCACCGGCGATGAGCTCTACACTCATGACGGCGAGGAAGCCGGTCTCGTGCTCGAAGGCGAGATGATGCTGACGGTAGATACAGAGACGTGGTCGCTGAAAACCGGCGACAGTTTTCGTTTTGCGAGCCGGCGGCCGCACCGGTTTTCCAACCCGGCGCAGGATGCGAAAGCGGTGGTGCTGTGGGTGAACTCGGTGACGGGGGCGGGGTAGCTCGCTCTACTCCCTCTCCTCGTTCTTACGGGGGCGCGACGAGCTTCGCTCGCGCCGAGAGAGTTGGGGTGAGCGGCTCTCTCCGCCCGCGGGGAGAGGCAAAAAGGCCTCGATGCTCCCACATCGTCATTGCGAGCGAAGCGAAGCAATCCAGAGTCCTGCCGCGGAGAAAGCCTGGATTGCTTCGCTGTGCTCGCAATGACGAGCGGATGGATTCTCACCCAAACCGGTGAGCGTAACGATCCACCGTGAGCTCGCTCACATCGATCTCCGGTTTCTTCCCCGACAGCATGTCCGCCAACACGCGGCCGGAGCCGCAGGACATGGTCCAGCCCAGCGTGCCGTGGCCGGTGTTGAGATGGAGATTGGCATAGCGCGTCGGGCCGATCACGGGCGGGCCGTCCGGCGTCATCGGGCGCAGGCCGCTCCAGAACGTCGCCTTCGACAGATCGCCGCCGCGCGGGAAGAGATCGGTCAAGGAATGATCGAGCGTGGCGCGGCGTGCGGGATAGAGCTTGCTCGAATAGCCGGAGATTTCCGCGGTGCCGCCGACGCGGATGCGGTCCCCCAAGCGCGTGATCGCGACCTTGTAGCTCTCGTCCATCACGGTCGATTCCGGCGCGCCGCTGGCGTCCTTGATCGGCACCGTGATCGAATAGCCCTTCACCGGATACACCGGCAGCGAGATGCCGAGCGGCGCGACCAGCCGCGACGACCAGCTTCCGAGCGCAAGCACATAGGCATCAGCCTGCAGCAGGCCGGCACTAGTTGCCACACCGGTGACGCGCGTGGCATCGGTCACAATGCCGTCGATGCCGGTATTGAACATGAAGCGCACGCCGAGCGCTTCGGCGTGCTTGGCCAGCGCCTGCGTGAACATGTGGCAGTCGCCGGTCTCGTCCTGCGGCAGCCGCAGTCCGCCGGCGAATTTCTCCTTCACGCCGGCAAGCGCGGGCTCGACGGCGATGCAGCCCTCGCGGCTCAGCACCTCGTAGGGCACGCCATATTGCTTCAGCACGGCGATGTCCTCAGCCGTCCCGTCGAGTTGCGCCTGATAGCGGAAGAGCTGGAGCGTGCCCTGCGAGCGCTCGTCATAACGAATGCCGATGTCGCGGCGGAGGTCGCGCAGGCAATCGCGGCTATACTCTGCGATCGGGATCATCCGGCTCTTGTTGACCGCGTAGCGCTCGGACGTGCAGTTGCGCAGCATCTTGAGCAGCCAGATCCACATCACGGGATCGAGCTTCGGCCGCACCACCAGCGGACCGTGCTTCATCAACAGCCATTTGATCGCCTTCACTGGCACGCCGGGGCCGGCCCAGGGCGAGGAGTAGCCGGGCGAGACCTCGCCGGCATTGGCAAACGAGGTTTCCAGCGCCGGCTGCGGCTGACGGTCGACAACCGTCACTTCATGGCCGGCGCGCGCAAGGTAGTAGGCAGAGGTGACGCCGATGACACCGCTGCCGAGGATCAGGACTTTCACGCTTCGTCAAACTCCCGCGGCGTCACGCGCCGCTACCAAAACAGAAAACACCGTGAACCGCGGGAGCAATTATCAGGCCACCCGCTTGATGGCGTCGCCAAGGATGGAGACCATCTGGTCGATGTGGCTCTTCTCGACGATGAGCGGCGGCGACATCGCGAAGGAATCGCCGCTCGTGCGCAAGTAAAGACCGCTGTTGAAGCAATCGACCATCACCTCATAGCCGCGCGCGCCGATCGCGCCCTCGCGCGGCGAGAGCTCGACCGCACCCATTAGGCCGCAATTGCGGATGTCGATGACGTTCGGCAGGCCCTTCAGCGAATGCAGCGCATCGCGCCAGTATTCGGCGAGCGACGCACCGCGCGTGAGCAGGCCTTCATCCTTGTAGATGTCGAGCGTTGCAAGCCCGGCAGCGCAAGCGACGGGATGCGCCGAATAGGTGTAGCCGTGGAACAGCTCGATCTGGTTCTCCGGGCCGGTCATCAGACCGTCATGCACCTTGCGGCTCGCGAACACGGCGCCGCAGGGCACGGTGCCGTTGGTGATGCCCTTGGCCGTCGTCATCAGATCCGGCGTGACGCCGAAGAAGTTGGCGGCGAACGGCGTGCCCAGACGGCCGAAGCCGGTGATGACCTCGTCGAAGATCAGGAGAATGCCGTGCTTGTCGCAGATCTCGCGCAGACGCTTCAGATAGCCCTGCGGCGGCGGCAGCACCGCAGTCGAGCCCGGCACCGGCTCGACGATGACGGCTGCGATGGTCTCGGCGCCGTGCAAGGCCACCAGACGCTCGAGGTCATCGGCGAGCTCGGCGCCATGGGCCGGCTGATCCTTGGCAAAGGCGTTGCGAGCGAGATCGTGGGTGTGGCGGATGTGATCGACGCCGGGAAGGTGGGTCGCGAACGCGCGGCGGTTCGCCACCATGCCGCCGACCGACATGCCGCCGAAGCCGACGCCGTGATAGCCGCGCTCGCGGCCGATCAGGCGGGTGCGCGTCGGCTGGCCGGTGGCGCGGTGATAGGCGAGCGCGATCTTGAGCGCGGTGTCGACCGATTCAGAGCCCGAGTTGGTGAAGAAGACGCGATCGAGCCCCTTCGGCGCGATCTCGGCGAGCCGCTCGGCGAAGTCGAAGGCCAGCGGATGCCCCATCTGGAACGACGGCGCGAAGTCCAGCGTCATGAGTTGCTTCTCGACCGCGGCAGCGATCTGCTTACGGCCGTGGCCGGCATTGACGCACCACAGACCGGCGGAGCCGTCGATCACCTTGCGGCCGTCGACGCTGGTGTAGTGCATGCCCTCGGCCGAGGAGAACAGGCGCGGCGTCTTCTTGAACTGCCGGTTGGCCGTGAACGGCATCCAGTACGAATCGGTCTTGATGGTGTTCGGAATCTGATGAAGGGTCACGGCCGCGCTCCTTTGCTGACCCGTTAGCAGAGCCACGGGGCCTTAAACGCAACAAGTCCTTTTCTGGTTGCCGACAACCCATTGATTTGATTGGGTGCGTCGGTCCATATTTGCGCGATCCGCAACACCTGCAACAGGGATTTGGGCATGAGCGTCGACATCGGTGGACGGCTGCGATTCATCCGGGCGCGCCACAAGCTGTCGCAGCGGGAACTGGCAAAACGCTCCGGCGTCACCAATTCGACGATCTCGCTGATCGAGTCCAACCAGATGAATCCGTCCGTCGGCGCGCTGAAGCGCATCCTCGACGGGATTCCGATGGGCCTCGCCGAGTTCTTCGCGCTGGAGCCGGAGACGCGGCGCAAGATCTTCTACCGCGCAGAGGAGCTCACCGAGGTCGGCAAGAAGCCGATCTCCTACCGCCAGGTCGGCGACAATCTGTTCGGCCGGAGCTTGCAGATCCTGAAGGAGCGCTATGAGCCCGGCAGCGACACCGGACGGGTGCCCCTGGTCCATGACGGCGAGGAAGGCGGCGTGGTGATCTCCGGCAAGCTCGAGGTCACCGTCGAGGACGAGCGCCGCATCCTCAACCCCGGCGACGCCTATTACTTCGAGAGCCGCCGCCCGCACCGCTTCCGCTGCGTCGGCGGCAAGCCGTGCGAGGTGATCTCAGCCTGCACGCCGCCGACGTTTTGATCCGTAATCTCAGCAGACCGAAACGCGATGATAGACGCGCTCCCCCGGAATGCCTAAGGTCGTGCTGAACTGATGGAGCAGGCTCCAAGCATCATGGCGAAGGTCGCAGAGCACTTTATCGCGCACGATCGCATGACGGAGCCGGGTGCGCTTGGAAGCCTCTACGAGCACCTGCCTCGCGATATCTCTTCGCTGCGCGACATCGTATCAGGCCTCATTGTGCACGTGTCGTGTGCAGACATGTACGGCATTCCGGCCGGCATGCCGCGCCCCCGCGAGACACAGCCAGTTTCCGCCCGCTTGCAACTCATCCAGGAATCGTTCGCTGGACCGTTGGAGGTGCCTCGCCCTCCGCATCAACGGACGTTCGGCACATGCCGTGACTACTCGCTACTACTCTGCAGCATTCTGAGACATCGCGCGGTTCCTGCACGCATCCGGTGCGGATTCGCAACCTATTTCGATGCCGCGCCCTACCAGGATCACTGGATTTGCGAATATTGGGCAGCAGCAGAGCAGCGCTGGCGTCGTATCGACGCACAAATCGATGAGATGCAGCAAAGCGACCTTGGCATCGCATTCGATCTGACCGACCTGCCGAATGAGGCCTATCTGACGGCGGCTCAAGCATGGAGGCTGGTGAGGAGCGGCAGCGCCGATCCGGATAAGTTCGGACACGGCGATGCACGCGGCCTTTGGTTCATGAATGTCAGTCTGCATCGCGATTTGCTGGCCGTCGCAAACCGGCAAATGTCGGTTTGGGATACTTGGCGCAGTGCGACAGCGCAGGATAGATGCCTGGACGACACAGACATGGCCTTTGGCGATCGGATAGCCGTGTTGATCGAGATGATTGAACGATCTGAAGACGGCTTGGATGAGCCGACAGCGCTTATCAGAAGCCCGCCATGGATTGATAGCCCTAGCCTTTAGCTACTTCTCTGCAGCAACCGTAGTGCGACCGCATATACGAATGCGGGGCGTCATGCCCGGGGCTTGTCCCGGGCATCCACGTTCTTTGTACTGCGGGGCGAGACGTGGATGGCCGGGACAAGCCCGGCCATGACGATGCGGAAGCTTCAGCACCCTAAGCGCTAGCGTTATTTACGATACCTCCGCAAGCGGGAGAGATAGATCGAGCGCGCGGCCACGTCGGTCCGATACATCTCGTCACAGCCCCGTCAACAGCTCCTCGATCTTGATCGGGAAGCGGCGCACCCGCACGCCGGTCGCGTGCCAGACAGCGTTGGCGACCGCGCCGGCACTGCCGGTGATGCCGATCTCGCCGACGCCCTTGATGCCGAGCGCGTTGACGTGCGGATCGTGCTCCTCGACCGTGATCACGTCGAGCGGCGGCACGTCGGCATTCACGGGGATATGGTACTCGCCGAGATTGGCGTTCATGATCCGGCCTGTGCGGCGGTCGGTGATCGCCTCCTCGTGCAGCGCGAACGACATGCCCCAGATCATGCCGCCGAAGAGCTGGCTCTTCACCAGATGCGGATTGACGATGCGGCCCGCAGCGAAGGCGCCGACCATGCGCGTGACGCGGATCTGCCCGAGCTCGGGATCGACCTTCACTTCCGCGAACACTGCGCCATGCGCATGCATCGCGTATTCTTCCATTGCCGCAGGGTTCGGCGCGCCGGTGCCGCGCGCCTCGACCTCGGCGACGCCCGCGCGCGCCAGAATCTCCGCGTAGCTCTCGCCGCGGCTCTCATCGTCGCGGCGGAACAGCGTGCCGTCGCGCGCGATCACGCCGGCATTGCCGGCGCCGAACAGCGGCGAGCGCTCGTCATTGGTCGCGAGATCGGCGAGCTTGGCGATGACGGCCGCGCCGGCATTGTGGATCGCTGCGCCCGCGGTTGCCGTATGCGCCGAACCGCCGGCGATGCCGGCATCGGGCAGATCGGACGTGCCGGCCTTGAACGCGACGCGGTCGACATCGAGGCCGAGGCCATCGGCCGCGATTTGGGCCAGCGCCGTCCAGGCGCCCTGCCCCATGTCATGCGCGCCGATCTCCATGGCGCCGGTGCCGTCACGGCGGATCGTCGCGCGCGCCTCGGCCTGGAACATCAGCGCCGGGAAGGTCGCGGTGCCCATGCCCCAGCCGACCAGCAGACCGGCATCGTCGCGCATCTGCCGCGGCTGGATCGTACGCTTCGCCCAGCCGAAGCGCGCCGCACCCCGCTCGTAGCAAGCGCGCAGCGCCTTCGAGGAAAACGGCTTGCCGGTGATCGGTTCGACCTCGGCGTAGTTCTTCAGGCGGAAGTCGAGCGGATCGATGCCGCAGGCCCAGGCCATCTCGTCGATCGCGCTCTCCAACGCGATCGAGCCGGTCGCTTCCCCAGGCGCTCGCATGAACAGCGGCGTGCCGGTGTCGACGCGCACGGCATCGTGCGAGGTGCGAATCGCCGGGCTTGCATAGAGTGTGTGCGAGGCATCGGCCGCGGGCTCATAGAAGTCGTCGAACGTGCTCGACACAGTCCGCGCATGATGATCGATCGCGGTCAGGCGCCCCTCGTCGTCGGTCCCCATGCGCAACCGTTGCCGCGTCGGTGCGCGATGCCCGACCGGGCCGTACATCTGCTCACGCCGCAGCACGAGCTTGACCGGCTTGCCAACGAGCTTCGCGGCCATGATACCGAGGACCTGGGGACCAGCCATCAGCCCCTTGGAGCCGAAGCCGCCGCCGAGGAACGGACTGCGGATGTGGATCTTCTCAGGCGCCATGCCGAACAACTCGGCGACGCGAGCGCGCGACAGGAACAGGCCCTGGGTCGGCATGTCGATCGACAGATTGTCACCGTCCCACGCGACTACGATCGCATGCGGCTCCATGGCGTTGTGATATTGCGGCGGCGTTTCGTAAGTTACCTCGATCCGCTTCTCGGCCGAGGCAAGGCCCGCCTCGACATCGCCGCGCTGATTTTCCGTGGGGTTACCGACGCCGACGACGGGCGGCATAAAGCTTTCGCCGGCGTCGAGGCCGACGCGCGCGGGCAGCGTCTCGTAACGCGGCGCCAGCAGCGCCGCGCCTTCGGTCGCCGCCTCAAGCGTTTGCGCGATCACGACCGCGATGGGCTGGTTGGCGTAGCGGACCTCATCGCTCTGCAGCACTTCCATCCGGAACACGAACGGATTGGTCTTGATCTCGGGATCGATCGCGAGTGGCGGCTTGTGGCTCGAGGTCATGACATCGACGACGCCGGGATGGCGCCTGGCGGCGGCGACATCGAGCGAGATCACACGGCCGCGCGCGATGCTGGAGACCGCCATCACGGCAAACAGCATGCCGGGCGGATGATTGTCGGCGGCGTAGGTCGCCTGCCCCTTGACCTTGAGGATGCCGTCGCGGCGGGTCAGCGGCTGGCCGATGTTCGAGCCGTGCCGCAAGTGCGCGGGAGCGGAAGTGAGACTGAGCTCAGGCATGGAGGACTCCGGAAGTCGAGGCAAAGGGAGAGGCCGGCAACGCGGGCATGCGCGCTGGTGTTCCGACCGCGGCAAGTGTCAGCGCGCGCACGACGATGCGGCGCGCGAGCTCGATCTTGAAGGCGTTGTCCCCGGACGGTTTTGCGTCGGTCAGCGCGCGCCGCGCGGCTTCCTGGAAGGCTGCCGCATCAGGCGCGGCGCCCTTGAGCACGTCCTCCGCGACGCGGGCGCGCCAGGGCTTTGCGGCCACACCTCCGAGCGCGAGCCGCGCTTCCGTGATTTTTCCGTTCTCGATCTGCAAGGCTGCGACAGCAGAGACCACGGCGAATGCGTATGACGTGCGCTCACGAACCTTGAGGTAGCGCGCATGCGCGGCAAAGCCGCGCGCCGCTGGCGGCAGACGCACCGCGACGATCAGATCGCCGGGTTCGAGCGCGGAGTCACGCTGCGGCGTATCGCCGGGCAGGCGATGCAGGTCGTCGAGCGCGATCTCGCGCCGGCCGTTTCTGCCTTCGATCTCCACGACGGCATCGAGCGCAAGCAGCGGCACGCAGAAATCGGACGGATGCGTGGCGATGCAGCTCTCGCTCCAGCCGAGCACGGCGTGAGTCCGGTTCTCGCCGTCGCGCGCGTCGCAACCGCTGCCGGGCTCGCGCTTGTTGCAGCGGCTGGCGGTGTCGTAGAAATAGGCGCAACGCGTCCGTTGCAGGAGATTGCCGGCCACGGTCGCCGCATTGCGCAATTGCGCGGACGCGCCGGAGAGCAGCGCTTCGGCCACGGCCGGATAGGACTTTGCGAAGTCCGCATCATGCGCGAGATCGGCATTGCGCACGAGCGCGCCGATGCGCAAGGCGCCATCAGGAAGAGGCTCGATGCGATCGAGGCCCTTGAGATGCATGACATCGACGAGACGATCCGGTCGGCTGACGCCGCCTTTCATCAGGTCGAGCAGGTTGGTACCGGCGGCGAGATAGGCCGCGCCCGGCTGGGCGGCGGCGGCAACGGCCTCCGCGACCGTGGCGGGCCTGATGTAATCGAACGGTTTCATGCGGAGCGCCTCTGGTTGGCTTCGTTCGCGCCTCCTTGCGCCTCGAGCACGGCATCGACGATGCCGGCATAGGCGCCGCAGCGGCAAAGATTTCCGCTCATACATTCGCGGATGCGCTCGGGATCGTCACCGGCCTGGCCTTCGCGCATCATCCCGATCGCGCTCATGATCTGGCCGGGCGTGCAGAAGCCGCACTGAAAGCCGTCATGGGCGATGAAGGCAGCCTGCACCGGATGAAGCTGATCGCCGCGCGCGATGCCTTCGATCGTGAGGATGTCGGCACCGTCATGGCTGATGGCGAGCGCGAGGCAGGAGTTGATGCGCTTGCCGTCGACGAGAATGGTGCAGGCGCCGCACTGGCCGCGGTCGCATCCCTTCTTGGTTCCGGTCAGATGGAGGCGCTCACGCAGGAGATCGAGCAGCGTGACGCGCGGATCGTCGAGGAAGAAATCGCGCCGCGCACCGTTCACGGTGAGGCTGATGGAGTGGTTCATACAAGGCTCCGATCAGATATGGACATGAGTAGTCGCGCGGCGCGCCACCGCCGTGGGCGCCGTCGATTCCGCGCAGCTCGCACATGATCCGAGCCGACGTGTCAGCGAAGATACGGAGGCACCCTCCGCTTAACAAGGGCTGTCGAAAAATATTGGAATCCGTCAAAAGCCCGTGCGCAAACAACGCGATGCGGCGCGCAAAGGGTTCAATCTAACCAGATCGTGATCTAGATTGAGCGGATGGACGACCACGCCGACCAGATCCGAAAGCCGCGCGCCGATGCGGTACGCAATCGCGAGCGCGTGCTCGAAGCGGCCAAGGCCGTATTCAGCGCCGGCGGGCCGGAGGCGAGCCTCGAGGCCGTTGCCAAACGCGCCGGCGTCGGCATCGGCACGCTCTATCGGCATTTCCCGACCCGCGAGGACCTGTTCGAGGCGGTGTACCGGCGCGAGGTCGAGCAACTCAGCGAGCTCGCCGAGCAATTGCGCGGCGCAAAGGATCCGGTCGACGCGCTGCGGCGCTGGCTGCGCTCCAACGTCGAATTCGTTGCCACGAAAAAGGGCATGTCGGCCGCGCTGGCGCTGACATTCCAGAGTTCGTCGGAGCTCGCCGCGTTCTCGATGGAGCGGCTGACCAAGGCGATCGGCTCGCTGCTCGACCGAGCGGTCGCGGCCGGCAAGATGCGCGCCGACGTCAGTGCGCAGGACCTGCTCCGCGCCCTGATCGGCATGTGCTACATGCACGACCAGCCCGGCTGGCAATCGTCGGTGCTGCGCATGCTGGACGTGTTCGTCGACGGGCTACGCGTGCAGCATGCCGCCAAGAAGACGCGCGCCATCAGGCCCACGAGGGCCGTGGCGAAGCGGAAGCGATAGCGCGGCGCCGCCTGTTGCGGGGGAAGGCCGGGGCAACTTTTCCGGTTTAGATTGCGAAGCCCGGCCCTGTCCTGACCGAATTCATCCGTGACCGGATCAGCAACGCCACGACGATACCGACATTGAGCGCGTTCCACGCCACGCCATTGGCGAAGGCGGCGGCATAAGATCCGGTGGCATCGAAGATCACGCCCGACACCCAGCCGCCAAACGACATGCCGAACACGGATGCGAAGATCACGATGCCCACGCGCGTCGCCGCCTCGCTGGCCGGCATCGCCTCGCGCACGATGATGGCGTAGCTCGGCACGATGCCGCCCTGGAACAGGCCGAACATCGCGGAGATGAGATACAGCGAGGTGAGGCTGTCGAAGAACAGGTAGAACACCAGTGCAAAGCCTTGCGCCAGTGAACCGACCAGCAACGTGCGGATGCCGCCGATCTTGTCGGCGAGGAAGCCGGAGCCGATGCGACTGACGATGCCGCAGGCCATCATCAGCGACAGCATCTCGGCGCCGCGCGCCACGCCATAGCCGAGATCGCCGCAATAGGCGACGATGTGCACCTGCGGCATCGCCATGGCGACGCAGCAGGAGATGCTGGCGATCGAGAGCAGCACCGTCAGCGTATTGGTCGAGAGCTTGAGATCGACCCGCGGCGGCGGCGCATTCGCGTGGTTGCGGATATGGTCGTCGCCCATCTGCGTGCGCAGGACCAGCACGAGGATCGTCATCAGGCTCGCGCAGACGATGCCGATCCCGATATGGGTCACGCGCCAGTCCGCCGTTTGCACGCCCCAATTCACGATCGGCGGCCACATCGTGCCGGCGACATAGTTGCCGCTCGCAACGATGGTCACCGCAAGACCGCGATAGCGCTCGAACCAGTGCGAGGCCTCCGCCATCAGCGGCGCGAAGGTCGCCGACGTGCCGAGGCCGATCAGGAAATAAGCCGCCACGAATTGCCAGAGCTGGGTCGACAGCCCCGCCAGCACATTCGCAACGCCGAGGAAGGCGATGCTGATCGCCATCGCCGGCACGATGCCGAACCGGTCGGTGATCTTGCCGGCGATCACGCCGCCGAGGCCGAAGCCGAACATCATCAGGGTGAAGGCCAGCGACACCGCGCCGCGCGTGGCGCCGAATTCAGCCTGCACCACGGGAATCACGACCACAACCGCCCACATGCCGACGGCACCGATCGAGCCGATCAGAAGCGCGATGACGAGTCGCACCCAGGCCTGACGGGAGTCAGGGGTGAAGGAAGACGGTCGCTGTCCTGGAAGATTCGGTGCGTGCACGGGCAGGACCATGTTCGCTGATCGCCGCGGGGTCAAGCATTGTGCCGCGATATTGGGCATGCGCGGTGCACTGCGGTAATAAGAGCTTGGCGGAACCGCGCTTTGCCATTAGGTTGCAATCTGCGTGTGCAGCATTGCCGCGCAGTGATCGTTCGGGCGGATGTCGTTGCAACTGAAAAGGTCGATGCGAACGCGGGTGGGGTGGCTGGTCGCCCTTGCCTATCTGTTCTGCATCCTCGCGCCGGCCGCGGCTCTTGCCTGGAGCAACGATCCCGCGCCGTGCCTCGGCGACGACGTGATCCTGGCCGATCTCGTGCCGATGCATCACCAGATGCCGGCAAGCCATGTGCATGGCGGCTCGCATGACCACGACGGGATGCACGCTCATCAACACACGGCCGCGCAGGACGCGCCGGCCCAACATCATCCTGACGGCAAGGGCGCACCCGGTCCGTGCTGCGCGATGCTATGCGTGAGCGCGCTGCCGGTCGCGCTGCCCGATCTCGCCAAGCCGATCCAGCCGGTCTCCGCCTGCGCCCCGGAGATCGTCGCGAGCCTACGCAGCGAGGCGCCGTCCCTGCTCTACCGCCCTCCCATCGCCTGACGTGACGTGACGTGACGACGTGAGGCCGCGCGCGTTCTGGCGCGCGTGCGCCTTTGGTCCTCCGACAGTTCAGGGATTACCCATGGCTACGCTTCTGGGGGCGAGGTTCGCCGCCGCATCTTCGGCGCGTGGACGACACTTGCGATTCAATTGGCCGCTGCTGGCCGCGCTCGCGCTCGTATTGGCCGGCTGCATGCCGGTAACCGCGCCGCTAACTGAGGCTGGCCCCGCCGATCCGAGGGCCAGGGTGGCGCGCGTCGACTATCGCTCGACGATCGCGCCCTACACGAGCCTGCGCCCTGCGACACCAGCGCCATGGCGTGAACGTAACGACAGCGTTGCGCCTCAGCTCAAGCCCGACCGGTAGGAGCACGCCATGGTACATCATTTTGTACGCGGCCTGCTTGCCCTTGCCGCATTTGGCCTGTCCGGCTGCGCCGCGTTCTCACCGGACAGCGGCATGACGGCGGTGTCCGAGCTGACCAGCCGGAGCATCGGGAAAGACGTCGCCTTCGTGCGCTCCGCCGATGGTGAGGTGGCGGTGAACGACACCGTCCGCCGGCTGCTGTCGCGCACGCTGAGCGCCGATGCCGCGGTGCAGATCGCGCTCCTCAGCAACAGGGGACTCCAGGCCGCCTATAACGAGCTGGCACTGGCCGAAACCGATCTGGTCGAACAGAGCCTGCCGCCCAATCCCGTCTTCTCCGTCTCGCGCATCAGCGGCAATGGGGCGAGCGAGATCGAGCGCCAGGTCGTCGGCGACATTCTTGCGCTGGCGACCCTGCCGTTCCGCTCCGACATCGCCCGCGACCGTTTCCGCCAGGCGCAACTGCGCGCAGCACTTGCCACCTTGCGGCTCGCGGCCGAGGTGCGCCGCGCTTACGTCCGCGCTGTCGCCGCCAACGAAATGGTGGTGCTGCTGACCGACGCGAAGTCGACGGCGGAATCGACCGCGCAGCTCGCTGTCAAGCTCGGCGAGACCGGATCGGTCAACAAGCTCGACCAGGCCCGCGAGCAGGTATTTTACGCCGAGACCACTGCCGACCTCGCCAGCGCGCGTCAGGCGGCAACGAGCGGGCGCGAAAGGCTCGCGCGCCTGATGGGGCTGTGGGACGATGGCCTCGATTTCCGTCTCCCCAACGCATTGCCGCCACTGCCGCGCCGGCCGCTCGCGCTGCCCACAATCGAGGCCGATGCGGTGGCTCATCGCATCGACCTCCAGATCGCGCGGCTGGAGTTGACGGCGCTGGCAAAGTCGCTGAACCTCACCGAGGCGACACGCTTCGTCACCTTGCTCGATCTTGCCGGCATCTCCCGCCGCACCCAGGATCCGGAAGGCCCGCCGTTTCGCGAACGCGGCTTCGACGTGCAGTTCCAGATCCCGATCTTCGACGGCGGCGAAGTGCGCGTGCGGCAGGTTGCGGAGACCTACAACCTCGCCTTCAATCGCCTGACCGAGCGCGCCGTCAACGTTCGCTCGGAGGCGCGCGATGCCTACCGGGTCTACCGCTCCACCTACGACATCGCGAGCCACTATCAGCGCGAGATCCTGCCCTTGCGCAAGATCATCACCGAGGAAATGCAGCTCCGCTTCTCCTCTATGCAGGTCGATATCTTCGCGCTCCTGACCGAGGCGCGCCAGCGCCTCGCCTCGCTGCGCGGGGCAATCGACGCCAAGCAAAGATTCTTCCTCGCGCAGTCCGACCTGCAGACCGCCGTCAATGGCGGCGGCACGCCCTCGGGCGGCAGCGACAACCCGACAACCATCGCCGCGGCAGCGCCTGCCGATGGCGGACACTGAACGGAGGCAGCGATGTTTTCCCGCCGAGGATTTTTGGGCACCGCAGCGCTTGCCAGCGCATCGGCAATCAGTGGCCGCGTCCAGGCCGCAGCGATTCCGGAAGCCCCGCACATGGACAAGGTGGTGATGCAGCCGCCGCTATATCCTGTGAGCGGGCCGGACTATCGCCCCGTCGTCACGCTCAACGGCTGGACGCTGCCGTTCCGCATGAATGGCGACTGGAAGGAATTCCATCTCGTTGCCGAACCGGTGGTACGCGAATTCGCCGAAGGCATGAAGGTCAATCTGTGGGGCTATAACGGCCAGTCGCCCGGCCCCACCATCGAAGCGGTCGAAGGCGACAAGGTCCGCATCTTCGTCACCAACCGCTTGCCCGAATACACCAGTGTGCACTGGCACGGCATGATCGTGCCGAGCGGCATGGACGGCGTCGGTGGGCTCAACCAGCCGCATATCCCGCCCGGAAAGACCTTCGTCTACGAGTTCGAGATGAAGAAGAGCGGGACCTTCATGTACCACCCGCATTCCGACGAGATGGTGCAGATGGCGATGGGCATGATGGGCATGGTCGTCGTGCATCCGCGCGATCAAAGCTTCCGTCCCGTCGACCGCGACTTCGTCTTCGTGATGAGCGCCTATCTCGTCGACCCCGGCACCTATTTGCCGAAGGTCAACGAGATGACCGACTTCAACATGTGGACCTGGAACGCGCGGGTGTTTCCCGGCATCGATCCCTTGCCGGTCAGGCTCGGCGATAAGGTGCGGGTGCGCATGGGCAATCTCAGCATGACCAACCATCCGATCCATCTGCATGGCCACAGCTTTGCCGTGACCTGCAGCGACGGCGGCTGGATTCCGGAAAGCGCGCAATACCCGGAGACCACTACCGATGTGCCGGTCGGCGCCGTGCGCGTGTTCGACGTCCTTGCCGACAATCCGGGCGACTGGGCGTTCCACTGCCACAAGTCGCATCACACCATGAATGCGATGGGCCATGACATGCGCAACATGATCGGCGTGTCGCGCAAGGATCTGGCGCGCGCCGTCGGCAAGCTCGCGCCCGACGCCATGGTGATGGGCCAGACCGGCATGGCGATGGGCAACATGGAGATGCCCGCTCCCGACAACACGCTGCCAATGATGACCGGCGCGGGTCAGTTCGGCCCGATCGAGATGGGCGGCATGTTCACGGTAATGAAGATCCGCGCGGGGCTGGCGCGCGACGACTATCGCGATCCCGGCCCCTATCAATTCCCGCAAGGCACCGTCGCCTACGAGGTCGCCTCGCCTGCGACGGAGCCGGCGCGGCAACCGGGCGCGCCGGCGCACAAGATGAAGATGTAACCGGGCCTTTCGACGAACCAGCAACTGGAGACCAAGATGAAGAAGAAAACGATGATCACACTGGCGGCACTCTCGCTTTTGGCCGCGCCCGCCGGCGCGCACGAACAGCACCGGCACGAGAGCTTTTCGGCCGGCGAGCCCGGTGATCCCAAGAAGCCCGCGCGCACCATCGAGATCGCGATGAGCGAAATGGACTATGAGCCCTCCAGCATCGAGGTCAAACGCGGCGAGCAGATCCGCTTCGTGCTGCGCAATGTCGGCAAGGAGGATCACGAATTCCTGCTCGCCACCAAGAAGGAGAATCTCGCCCATGCCGAGGTGATGAAGAAGCATCCGCACATGGAGCACGACGATCCCAACGGCGTGCGGCTCGCGCCGAGCAAGACGGCCGAGATCCTCTGGAGGTTCACCAAGGCCGGCAAGTTCGAATTTTCCTGTCTGATCCCCGACCACCGCGACTACGGCATGGTCGGCCACGTCACCGTGAAGTGAGCAATGGAGAGAATCATGAAATCGATCGCCCGTCTGACCACAGCCCTCGCGCTGACGCTGGGCCTCGCCCTGGGCTCAAGCGCACAGGCGCCCTCCATCAGCGGCGAGGTGAAGAAGATCGACGAGGCCGCCGGCAAGATCACGTTGAAGCACGGCCCCGCCAAGAGTCTCGGCATGGATGAGCCCATGACCATGGTCTACCGCGTCAAGGACCCCGCCATGCTCAGGCAGGTGAAGGTCGGCGACAAGGTTACGTTCGAGGCCGAGGAGGCGGCGGCGGGGTATACGGTGACCCGCATGGAGAAGGCGAAGTAGGGTCGTCGGTATTCCACCATGGTCATTCCGGGGCGCGCCTCTTGGCGCGAGCCCGGAATCGGTTTTCTCCACGTCGATTGCAGCACGATGGATTCCGGGTTCGCGCTACGCGCACCCCGGAATGACGGGCAAAAACACCCCGGCCCGTCCCCTCCCGCGCCCTCCGTTAACCCTTTGCTAACCATACACCGGGCAAAAATTGCCGGGTGAAGTCGAGTGTCGTCGGCCGCGTAAAACGGGAGAACCCCCGTGGACGCCAGTGCGGTGCCTCACTTTCGGAGCGGTGGCCCATCGGCCGCCGCGCAGACGTTTGGCGCGCGTGGGCGGCAATCGCGCGGGGAGGCAGCAACCATGGTCGACGTCACCGCGGGACAAGGCGTAGGCGCCGCGAAGCCCAGCATCCCTTCCCTCGCCGAGATCGGTAACATCCTCAAGCGCGGCGACATTGCGCTCGCGCTCGGCATCCTCACCATCCTGGTGGTGCTGATCCTGCCCCTACCCTCGATCGTGCTGGACCTGTTCCTGGCGATCTCGATCACGCTCTCGATCCTGATCCTGATGACGGCGCTTTTCATCCAGGCGCCGCTGGAATTCTCCGCCTTCCCGACCATCCTCTTGATCTCGACCATGCTGCGGCTGTCGCTGAACATGGCCTCGACCCGCCTGATCCTGTCGCACGGGCACGAGGGCACGGACGCCGCCGGTCACGTCATCGAAGCCTTCGGCAGCTTCGTGATGGGCGGCAACTTCGTCATCGGCATCATCGTCTTCGCCATCCTGATCATCGTCAACTTCGTTGTCATCACCAAGGGTTCGGGCCGCATCGCCGAAGTCGCCGCACGCTTCCACCTCGACGCCATGCCGGGCAAGCAGATGGCGATTGACGCCGACCTCTCCGCGGGCCTGATCGACGAGAAGATCGCCAAGGAGCGGCGCAAGGCGCTGGAGGACGAGAGCGGCTTCTTCGGCGCCATGGACGGCGCCTCCAAATTCGTCCGCGGCGACGCCATCGCCGGCCTCCTCATCGTCTTCATCAACGTCGTCGGCGGCATGATCATCGGCGTGGCGCAGCAGGGCCTCTCCTTCGCCGACGCCGGACGCAGCTATACGCTGCTGACCGTCGGTGACGGCCTCGTCACGCAGGTGCCGGCGCTGATCGTCTCGACCGCCGCAGGCCTGCTTGTCTCCAAAGCCGGTGTCTCCGGCGCGGCGGACAAGGCGTTGATGAAACAGTTCTCCGGCTATCCTCAGGCCCTCGCAATGTCCTCGGCCGTGATGCTGGTGCTGGCCGCGCTGCCGGGCATTCCGACCATCCCCTTCCTCGCGCTCGGCGCCGGCGCCGGCGCACTCGCCTGGCAGGCGCGCAACCACAAGAAGACCGTCGTCAAGGCCGAGGAAACCGCCAAGGCCGCACCGGCCGCCGGAACGCCCGGCGCACCGGGCGCCGCGGCAGCGGAGGAGCCGATCTCGGCCGCGCTGAAGATCGACGACCTCAAGATCGAGCTTGGCTATGCACTGCTGCCGCTGGTCAACGGTCCCGACGGCACCGACCGCCTCACCGAGCAGATCAAGGCGCTGCGCCGTTCGCTCGCGATCGAGATGGGCTTCGTGATGCCCGCGGTGCGCATCCTCGACAACGTCCAACTCGAGGCCAACACCTACATCATCAAGATCAAAGAGGTCGACGCCGGCACAGGCAAGATCTGGCCGAACCAGTTCATGGTCATGGACCCCGGCGGCAACCAGGTCCAGGTGCCTGGCATCCACACCACCGAGCCGACCTTCGGCCTGCCTGCGACCTGGGTCGACGCCAGCCTCAAGGAGGAGGCCTCGCTCAAGGGCTACACCGTCGTCGACGCCGCGACCGTGCTCTCGACCCACCTCACTGAGCTGCTCAAGGCCAACATGTCCGACCTGCTCTCCTATGGCGAGGTGCAGAAGCTGCTCAAGGAACTGCCGAAGGAGCAGAGCGAGCTGGTCAAGGACATCGTACCGGGGCAGGTCACGGTCTCCGGCATCCAGCGCGTGCTGCAGCTCCTGCTGGCCGAGCGCATCTCGATCCGCGACCTCTCCACGATCCTCGAAGGCATCGCGGACTCGCTCGCCTTCTCGCGCAATCCCGCCACCATGGTCGAGCAAGTCCGCGCGCGGCTGGCGCGGCAGATCTGCGCCCAGAACACCTCCTACAACGGCTACCTGCCGCTGATCGCGCTGTCAGCGAGATGGGAGCAGGCTTTCGCCGAGTCCATTGTCGGTCAGGGTGAGGAGCGCAGTCTTGCGATGCAGCCCTCGAAACTGTCGGAGTTCATGACCGCCGTGCGCGAGGCGTTCGAGCGCGCCGCCCGCGAAGGCGAGGCGCCGGTGCTGGTCACCTCCGCGGCAATCCGTCCATTCGTGCGCTCGCTGGTCGAGCGGTTCCGCGCCCAGACCACCGTGCTGTCGCAGGCCGAAATCCACCCCAGGGCGAGATTGAAAACGGTCGGAAGCGTCTGATTTGCCTTAAGAAGCCGTGTGTTTTTCAGCCACATGCAAATGATTTTTGAGTTTCCGGCGCGCTGTGGACTAGAGGTCGATGAGGCGGCTTACAGGCACATTACAGCTTTGAAATAATTATATTATTGAACCATCAACGAGCGGCTTTCGATCGCGGCCGTTCACGTAATTTCACGCTCTTGTGATCACCCCTTGGGAACGAATCCACCCAATACTAGGTTGATGGGCACCGGAAGCATGAACCTTCCCGAATAGGGTAGCGACTACTTCGGGTAGATGGCGGCAGGAGGCTTCCATGAACCACTCGATCTACAGCGCGGATCGCTCGACCCATCTAAAGATCGTGGTCGTGGCGCTCGTCGCAGGGATCGCGGTGGCAGGCCTCGGCATCGCGGCACGCACGGGTACGGACGATGGCCTGACCCAGACCGCCCGAGTTATCAAGGCCGGCAAGCCGGTCGCTATCACAAGCTCGAACGCATCTCTCGTTCGCTAAGGAGTTTTGACGAGTTTCAGGAATTCACGCGGCTCTTTACCAGCCCCCCAAAGTCGCCACGTGGATATGTAGACGACCCCAACCCCAAGTCGACTACAGAAAGCGCCCGCCCCCCACGGGCGCTTTCTCATGTCTGGGGTGATGATTGCGCTGCGAATGCGGCATAGAGCCGCCCCAAATACCGTTGTCATTCCCCGCGAAGGCGGGGAATCCAGTACGCCGCAGCTTCTCCGTATCCCTTCACTGCCGCTGGAATACTGGATCGTCCGCTTTCGCGGACGATGACGCCGCGGGCTTGGCAAGAGCTCCCCGTCACACGATCAGCGCAGATGATGCGGCCTAACAAGAGTCCGACACTACCGCGCCCCATAGGTCGGCGGCGGGGCCTGCACGGTTGGCGCGGCGGCGGCGAAGAGATCGTCCTTGCTTCCCGAGAGCGGCGGATAGATGCGCTTGCGGTTGATGGTCTGCTTGGTCGCCTTCGCGGCTGCACCAATCGTGCGAACCTCGCGGCTCCATCCTTCGGTGTAGAGCGCGCCCCAATCGCCGAGATCGAGCACGGTCACGTACCAGTCGATCCGCAGCGGCAGCAGCGGCTGGCCCGCTAGATCGGCCACCACATTGTGACCGGCGAAGCGGCCCATGGGACGAGCGAACTGACACGACATCACGGTCGGATGCAGCCCATCGATCACGCTCGAGGCGACGTCGCCGGCGGCGAACACGCCAGGCAGATCGGCAACTCGCATGAAGGGATCGACCAGCAGGCGGCCGAGGCGATCCCGCGCGCCGGGCAGGCTTGTAGCAAGCGGACTTGCGCGCATGCCGCCGCACCAGACCACGGTTTGCGTGGCGATGACCTCGCCCGAGCTCAGGCGAATGGCGGCAGCCTCGACGGCCTCGACCAGCACGCCAAGACGTATCTCCACCTCGAGCGACGACAAGGCGGTCTCGATGACGGGACGCGCGTGGTCGCCGATGGTCGTGCCCACTACGGGGTTGGGATCGATCAGGATGACGCGGCGGCTGCCGGTGATGCCGGCGCGCGTCAACCGTTCCGGCATTTCGGTCGCAACCTCGATGCCGGTGAATCCCGCGCCTACGACCACGACCGTCGCGAGTCCCGGCGACGGCGCGCTGCGGCCGAGCGCCGTGAGATGGGCCTGGAGGCGTAACGCCGCGGCGTAGGTGTCGACATCGAAGCCGTGCGCGGCGAGGCCGGGAATGTCGGGGCGCATCACCTCGCTGCCAAGCGCCAGCACGAGCCGGTCATAGGCCAGCGTCTCGTCGCCGCGGCCCGTGACCAGCGAAATCTCGCGCCGCGCCGGGTCGATGGCGTCGACCTCGCCGATGCCGTGGCTAATACCGATCGGATCGAGCAATTGCGGAAGCGGAATTGCGACCTCGCTGAGGTCGACCTCGTAGTTGCGCACGCGGATGTTGTGATAGGGATTGCGATCGACGAGGTGAATGTCGATGTCGGTCGCGCCGATCTCCTCGCGCTTGCGCGCGGCGCCGATCGCCGCCCACAGCCCTGCAAACCCGGCGCCAAGCACGACGATACGCGCCATGTCCGTTTACCGCTTTGTTCTCGGGGAGATCCGAAAATCCGTGTTAATCGGTATAGCGCAGAGGGCGCGGCCGACCAACTGCGACGGCACCGATCGGCGATGCAAAGTTGCGGCATGGGGCTTACGCCCCGCGCAATTCCGACGGCGTTGCGCCGAAGCGCTTGCGGAAGGCGCGGTTGAAATAGGACAGATCTGAAAAACCCGCCGAATGGGCGATGTCGCTGATCTTGCGCGCCTTGGCGCGGGGATCGCCGAGCAGCTTTCGCGCGAGCAGTAGGCGCTGCTCCAGCACGAATTCGGTGAAGGTCGTGCCGGCCTGCTCGAACAGTCGCTGCGCCTGGCGCGGGCTTAGCCCGTAGCGCGCCGCAACCTCGGACAGGCAGAGGTCGTTACGATTGAGTGCGGACATCACGTCGGCGCGCATCAGATCGAGACGGGCCGCCGCCTGTCCGCGTCCGCGCGCGAGATTCGCGTGCTCGGCGTCGGTGCCGAGCAGGAGGCCGACGAGGTCGATCATGTGCAGTGCGGTCAGACGCTGGCCGACGGCATCGAGATGCGGGCCGTGGTCGGCGGCGAGCGCGTGATAGCGGAAGATGGTTTCGGCGACCGCGCCGTCGGAGAGGACCTGCGAGAGCTTGTCCTCGGCGCGTGGGCTGATCTCGAGCAGCGCGCGGCGCGGCATGCGGATGGTAGTGAAACGGTCTTCATCGGTGTGGCCGACCGTGCCGCTGACGCTCATGTCGGCGAGCATCATCTGCGACGGCGCGAGCTCGATGGTGCGGCCGTTCTGCCCGATGCGGACGAGGCCCGCATGCGCCGATATCAGCACGAGATCGTCGCTGCCGTCGGCAAGGCTGCCCTGTGTGCGCGAATATTGTGCCGACGCGCCTTCGGGAACGGCGAGTGCGATGTCGCCGATCACGCTGATCCGCAGTCGGCAATCGATGCTGTCGCCGCGGCTCGGTCCGACATCGAGGCCGCAGGGCCCGCAAGCCCTGTCGCGCCATTGCTCGAACGCGGGGCCGCGCGGCAGCCCTGCATATTGATGAAAGAAGATGCCCGGCGTCTTCGCTGCATCCATCTGACTTCTCGCCCTCTCCAGCGCAGCAAATTGCAGCGCCAACTCTCAATTGCGCGCATTTGACGCCACAAATTGCGTGGAGGTTCAAAGCGCGGCGAGGAGAAGAGGGTAGACTTGTCGGAGTGCGACGGAGGACTGGACCATGGCGACATGGTCAAAGATGAGCAAGGCTTGGAGGCGCGACCATGCCTTCCCGACGTCGTCCTGGCGAAAGCCAGGACGACCGTGAAGCCGACCCCTACTTCCTCGCCGGAGCCTGCGGCTGGGGCGGCGGCACGGTCTCGATCAGCTTGCCGGAAAACACCGGTGCCGAGGTCGGCTGGCCGCTCGGCGAGCCGCCGGCCTGCTCGACGGTGACGGCGTAGGTTGCGGTGTTGACGACCTCGGCATCGTAGGAGGCGAGCACCGGACGCGCGGTGAAGTCGTTGGCGCCGATCACACCGAGCGAACGCGGGCGCGGCAGCTTGTCGGAGATCAGCCAGAGCTCAAAGCTCTTGCCGGGCTCCGGCGTCGCGCCGACCTTGCGCACGGTGAAATTCCTGGTCGCCCCGTCAATGGTGAGGATGAAGGCGGGGCCTCCATTCGGACCTTGCAGCAGCGCGACATATTGAGAGGGCGGCGCGAACGGCGCCGCGGGCGTCTTCACCTCGACCGTCCGGATGACCGGTGCGGGACGAAGCGCGACAGGCAGCGCGTCAGGCTGGAAGATCTGCAGCGACAGCGTCACGAGCAGCGCGGCCGCGAGCGCGCCGGCAGCGGACGCGATGCCGCGCCAACGCTTCAAGCGGCTTTCGAGGCGGATCACGTTGCTGCCGTCGACGACCGGAATGCTCGTGACCGGCGCGACGTGAGGATCGGGCGCATGAACCTGCGGCACGAATTGCGGCACGAAGTCCGACGTGACGTCCGAGGCGGCCTGCTGCGCCTCCCGGACCGGCTCCGGCGCCACCGGCGGCGGCGCATCGAGCAGCGGCGTCGGCTCCTGAGTTGCAGGTGGCTGCTGCGCGACTGGCGGCTCCTGCGCTGCCGACGGCTGCTGCGATGCGGCGGCCTGCGCGATCGCGAACCTGATGTTGTCCCACACGATCGGCCGCGGCTCGACCGATCCGACCATCTGATTCAGGGTGCCGAGGCGGAATTCCCAGGCCTGCACGATCGCGGCGAAATCCTTGTCCACCGCCATCATGGCCTCGACCTGCGCGCGCTCGTCCGCCTCGAGCGTGCCGAGTGCATATTCGGCTGCGAGCGCGATATGGTCTTCCGTGTCGGCCATCAATTACAGTCCAAAATCCTCACAGCGGCACCTTCAAAGTCCGAGACACTCACGGATATCCATCATGCTGCGCCTCAGCCACGTTTTCACCGTGTTGACCGGCGCGGCAAATTTCTCCGCCAATTGCTCGCGGCTCCAGCCGTTGTAATAGGCGAGAAGCACGAGCCTTTGACGGTCCGGCTCGAGGCGGCCGATACATTCCAGGAGCCGCTTCAACTCCTCCGTCATCTCCCGGCGCGCCAGGGGATCGGGACTGTCTGCCGCGACTTCCATCGCCTGAGGCTCTTCCTCGATGGAAGCTTCCGTCTTCTTGCGCACGAGGTCGATGGCACGGTTGCGCGCGATCGATGCCATCCACGTGATCGGCGACGACAGCGCGGGATTGAACTGGCCCGCGCTGTGCCAGATCCTGACGTAGGTCTCCTGAATGACCTCCTCTGCAAGATCCTGTCGGCGCAAGATACGGAGCACGACGCCATAAAGTTTCGCGCGCGTGGCGCCATAGAGGCGCTCGAATGCCGCCTCATCGCCCTTCGCCACTGCTGCGATCAGCCCGACCAGCTCTGCTGGCGTCAGCATTCAGCCCCCCAACGCGCCGCCCTCTTCACCTCTCCCCGACGGGGAGACGTCGATTTGCGCAGCAAATCGGGTGAGGGGGCGCAGGACTCACGGGAGACCGTGACCCCTCACCCGGCGCTCCGCGCCGACCTCTCCCTAAGGGAGAGGTGGACACCTCCGTCGCTGGCACAGCTTTCATTCGCACTACCATAGCGCGCAGCGAAGCCCGTGACCAAGGGGCGGGGGTGTCACACTGTGGACAGTAAACGCGAAAACCCGGACCTTGCGGGCCCGGGTTGGCTAATTCTCGGCGATCGCGCGGCTGCTGCGCCCTAGGCGATGGCACCCATGCGGGCGCGCATCAGGCCGATGCTATCGAGATCGGCCTGCTCGCGGGCGCTTTCCTCGGCGCGTTCGCGGGCCTGATCGCGCTCGTCCAGGAGCTCGACCTTCTTCAGCTCCTCGAAAGCCTCGCCCAGCGCGGCCTTGGCCTCTTCGAGCTGGCCCTTCAACTCGTCGGCCGAGCGGGTCAGGTTCTCGCGGCGCTGGATCGCGGCCTTGGCATAGGTCGGATAGGCAAAGTGCGAGGGATCGTTGATCCCGGCGCGCTCCTGCTCGGTCAGGATCTCGCGTTCGAGATCGGTCGACATCCGCTGAAAGTCGGCGATCATGGTCTCGATCTGGGCGACCCTGCGGCGCTTCTCGTCGACCTGAAACTTCTTCAGGCGGATGAGGGTTTCACGTGACTTCATCGACTCGTACTCCCCAGAAGTCCCCTAGCTGCACGTGGGACGACACCGGTCTCCCCACAGGCCCGATTGGGACCCAGACCGGCTTGGCTACTCTGTGGGATCGGATGATGAACCGACAAAGTTAGCGTTCCGTTTCCAAATTGGCGAGGATTTGCGCCAACTGGCGGTAGCCGTCCGCGAGCGATGCACTTTCGTCCTTGCGCTGCCGCAAGAAGGCTTCGAGCGGTTCATGCAGCCGGATTGCCTCGTCGACCTCGGGGCTGGAGCCGGCCCGGTAGGCACCCAGCCGGATCAGCTCCTCCATATCGGCATAGGTCGCCATCACCTGGCGCGCCCGCTGGATGGTCGGCCAGAACTGCGGGTCGGCCGATTTCGGCATCGTGCGCGAGACCGATTTGAGGATGTTGATTGCGGGGTAGCGGCCGCGCTCGGCGATCGAGCGCTGCATCACGATATGGCCATCGAGAATGCCGCGGACCGCGTCCGCGATCGGCTCATTATGATCGTCGCCGTCGACCAGCACCGTGAAAATCGCGGTGATGGCCCCCTCCCCTAAGCCCGGACCTGCGCGCTCCAGCAGCTTCGGCAGTTCAGTAAAGACGGTCGGCGTGTAGCCCTTGGCGGTGGGCGGCTCGCCGGCGGAGAGCCCGATCTCGCGCTGGGCCATGGCAAAGCGCGTCACCGAGTCCATCAGACACAGCACGTCCTTGTCCTCGTCGCGGAAATATTCGGCGACGGCGAGCGTCAGATAGGCGGCCTGCCGCCGCATCAAGGCCGGTTCGTCCGAGGTCGCGACCACAACGACGGAGCGCGCCAGCCCTTCCTCGCCGAGATCGTCCTGCAAGAACTCCTGCACCTCGCGGCCGCGTTCGCCGATCAGCCCGATGACGCTGACGTCGGCGTCGACGTTGCGCGCGAGCATCGAGAGCAGCACGGATTTGCCGACGCCGGAGCCCGCGAAGATGCCCATGCGCTGGCCGCGGCAGCAGGTGAGAAAGGTGTTCATCGCGCGCACGCCGAGATCGAGCGGGCTGCCGACGCGCTTGCGCGAATGCGCCGGCGGCGGCGCGTTGCGGAACGGCATCGGCGAGGTCCCCTGCGGCAACGGCCCCTTGCCGTCGATCGGCTCGCCCAGCGCATTGACGACGCGGCCGAGCCAGGCCGCAGACGGCCGCACCTGATTGGCGGCGTTGGCGATGACAGCCTTGCAGCCGCGGCGCACGCCGTCGAGACCCGCGAACGGCATCACGACAGCATTGCTGCCGGAGAAGCCGATCACCTCGCAGGGAATGGAGCGGTTGGCGCCGGTCTCAATCACGAGCCGCGCGCCCACTGACATGGCGTGAATGGGACCGGCGACCTCGACCATCAGGCCGCGCACGCCCACAACGCGGCCATATATATTGACGCCGTCGATATCGCCGATCTGTTCGGCAAGCGCCTTCATGCGGCCAGCGCCTTGATGAATCTAGACTTCATGGCGAAAACCTTAAGTTTCGCCATATTTCTGAACGGCGCTTAACTTCGTGTTTACCCGCATCATTAATCATTGCGTCACTTGTCTTTGTGACTGAGCGTGACTCCCTTTCAGAAGAAGGCTGAGTCGCGGGAGTCGGTTAGGCCCGTCTCTTAAAGTGGAGCTTGAACGGAACTGGGTGACGAAAGCTGCTTCGTACACAAGACCTTAGGGCGATTCGACAAAAATTGCACCCGCGGGACTTGCGTTCCAGAATCAGATTTTGTTAACCATCTCACGTCAGGATCCGAATCAGTTGTTCAAAGGCGTTTTGTTGAGTGCCGCGAATGCGGCCGACCTGACGCCCGGAGCGGCGACTATGGGGAACTGGCATGCGCGTTTTGCTGATTGAAGATGACAGCGCCGTCGCGCAGTCGATCGAGCTGATGTTGAAGTCCGAGAGCTTCAACGTCTACACGACCGACCTGGGGGAAGAGGGCGTCGATCTTGGTAAGCTATACGATTACGACATTATCCTTCTCGACCTCAACCTGCCCGACATGTCCGGCTACGACGTGCTCAAGCAGCTCCGGGTCTCCAAGATCAAGACACCTATTCTGATCCTCTCCGGCCTCGCGGGCATTGAGGACAAGGTCAAGGGTCTCGGCGTCGGCGCCGACGACTACATGACCAAGCCCTTCCACAAGGACGAGCTGGTGGCGCGCATCCACGCCATCGTGCGCCGCTCCAAGGGCCACGCCCAGTCGGTCATCCAGACCGGCGACCTCGTCGTCAACCTCGACACCAAGACGGTGGAAGTCGGCGGCCAGCGCGTGCATCTGACCGGCAAGGAATACCAGATGCTGGAGCTGCTCAGCTTGCGCAAGGGCACGACCCTCACCAAGGAAATGTTCCTCAACCATCTCTATGGCGGGATGGACGAGCCGGAGCTGAAGATCATCGACGTCTTCATCTGCAAGCTCCGCAAGAAGCTCGCCAACGCCTCCGAAGGCCGCAACTTCATCGAGACTGTGTGGGGCCGCGGCTACGTGCTGCGCGAGCCGCACGAGGCCGACGAGCGCATCCCCGCCTGATCTTGGGTTACGTCGCGAGCCACGGCTCGCTCCTCCCAGCCTGGACCCCGCCGCAAATGGCGGGGTTTTTGTTTTTTGGGACTCGCGAACGTGGCCGGACAGGCACGTTTCTGAACCGACCTTAGGCACCGGCAAGCACGGGTGCGGCCAGCACCGGGCGCTTGACCGGGCACCGCGCGGCCGCCTCGCGAAGGCGTCCGATCATCGCGTAACCGACGATGAATCCGAATGCGAAGGTCGGAAGCACGAAGGAGGCCATGAACCTCCATCCGGCGACGCTATCGACGATCTCCATCACCGGCATGTGGACGAACTGGTGAATGGTAAGCAGCATCCATAACATCACGGTCATGCCAGCCCCGAAGACGAGGCCGTCTCTGATCCGCCTCGTCTGCCTCGACCGCCTGCCCCAGGTCGAATCCTGCACCAGGAGGGCCGTCATCGCGCCGATGCCCCAGGGGAAGATCAACAGCGGTAGTTCATGCAGCACCACGTCGCCGAAGGACCGCTCCGGAAACTGGTAGAGGTCGAACGTCGCCTGCACCGGGAAAACGATCAGCGCGCTGACGACGCCTATCGACAGAATGAACCCGACCGGGAGCCGGCCGAAGATGCTCTCATTCGCGAACGCGTAGTGCCGCTTGAAATGGTACACTAGCGAGAAGTTCACGATGAACTGGAGAGGAGTCGTGAGCAACGTCCGCAGCATGCCGACGGTTTGATCTCCGGGAAGATGAACGATCTTTCCAGATCCGAGCAGCCACAGGAGGCACCAGCCGGACGTGAAGGCCGCAACGATCGCCACGAACTTCAGGATGCCCGGCGAGGACGGATCCAGTGTGAACCCGATCGCGCCCAATCTTCGCTTGCTGTCCGCGAGCGTCCATTCGCCGGCCAGAGCTGCGCGTGTGGCGAAGAGGAGGAGGTTGTTGAGCAGGGAATCCATGTCCTTGCGCAAGTCTTCCAGCATGCATCCCGCCGCCGTCTGGGCCGCAAGCTGGAGCTGGCTCACGGTGCTGTGGCGGGTCGAGAGGGAGTCCAGGGCCTGCCAGTCGTTCGGCTCGACCTCGCTGTCCTCCATGATCGCGCCGTAGATCTCGCCGCTGCTCTTGAGCACGCGGACGGTGCGGAAGCACAAGGTGTCGTAGACCGCCAGCAGTTCCGCGTGGAGATCGGCGTTACGCTCCATGAAGCCCTCGCGCTGTCCGGCGCAGCGCTCGAGATGGAGCATCAGCGCCGAGATCTTGAGGAAGCGCGACTGGATGGCGGTCGATTGGACAGCGCGGAAATCATCGATTTGGTAGCCGATCCTGGACAGCTTGCGCTGCAGGATCGGCATGTCGCTGGCAGGGACCTGGAATGGCGATGCGGCCAGCGTATCACGCAGTGCGAGCGCGCTGACGGGAATGCCGGCCAGTTCGTGGCAGAAGCCTCGCCACCATTTGGGAACGATGGGAATGATCCAGATGAAGATCAGTAGCCAGATCGTGGCAAGCGGCGACAGCTTGTGCGGGAGCAGCGCATAGGCGGCCAGGAACGGCGTGATGAAGACGGCGACGCCGAACGCGAACAGAGGCCTCGTCGTAAAGGAGCGGGTACCCTTGAGCGTGTGAAACCTGAACCAGTAGAACAGAACGACGACAAGCGGCCCGCCGAAGGAGCCGAAGATCGAATTCAGGGCCACAACGAAATTGTCGAGCGTCACGATGAACTCCTATCGCTAGGGTTCGCTGGTGGAAACACGCCGGACGCCACGGCATCCGGCAGTCCCTGATGAAATGTCATGCGGCCTGCGCCACGATCTTGGCCTTCTGGATCACAAGGTCGATGTTGTCGGGCGCAAGCGCAATTGCGCTGTCCATGTCGTCCCGGGCCTTCGTAACGTCCTTGATCTGCGTATAGGCGTTGGCCCGCGACACGAAGTATTTCGGCTCGTTCTGGTTCAGCTCGACGGCTTTGCCGAAAGCCTTGATCGCCTGCTCGAGATAGCCGCGCTTGTCGTCGGTGCCCGCCGCCGTCATGCTGACGATGCCCTTGATCCAGTAGAACTCAGCGTCCGCCGGCTTGAGCTTGATCGCTTCGGTGATGTCATTCAGCGCGTTCTCGTAGAGGCCGACCGTCACGTTGAAATTGGCCCTGCGCACGAAATATTCGGGCTTTGCCGGATCGAGCTTGAGCATGTAGGCGAAGCTGGCGGCAGCCCTCGGGATTTGCTTCTGCTTGTGCTGAAGCGTCCCCAGATCGTAATACACCTTGGCAAGCTGGACCGAGAGCTCGTTGTCGCCAGCCAGCAGGCTGTGCAACTCCTGTCCCCGCCGCGTTAGATCCTCCAGCGCCTCGATCGTTGCCGGCGCGACGGCGAGTGCCTCCATGAATTGGTCGCGCCGCCACAGCAGCGCCTCCTTCGACGGGCGCCCTCCGTCGGCCGGGCCCGCCGGCCTTGGCGGCGTTTGGACATCGAAGATCCTGCCGTCGGACGAACGCATGTAGAGAACGGGAATTCCCCATTCGACGCGTGACTTCTGCTGGATGAATTTGCGGGCGAGGGTCACCGCATCGTCGATGGGACGGTTGCCGGCCAGCGCAGCATAGAATCCTTCCGACATCGAGATCGCCGCGTTGTCGGTGATGGGGAACTGCATCGCCACCACTGCCGGTAACCACCCCGTCTTCATCAGTCCGATCGCCGGATTCCCAAAGCGATCGCCGACATTGATCCTGGCGCTCTCGCAGCAATTGAGAACGATCAGGCGAAGGCTCCTGCGCGCCTCCGTCAGCATCGTCGCGAGGTCCGAGGCGAACTTCTTCACCGGCTTGCCGTCCTCATCGACCATCACGACGAAACCGCGTTCATCGAAGCCGTCGGTCTCAAGGCCTGGCGAAGCCTCATCGACGCCGCCGTGACCGATGAAATGGAAGATGTGCCACTCTCCTTCGAGCAACTTCTTCATCAGGTCTTTTCCGGTCCCGCCGGGGACCCACTGGAAATCGACCCGCCCATCGTGCTGGAGCGCGTCGATGCCTTTGTTGATGCGGTCGCGCTCCCTGACGACATCGAGCTTGGGCCATTCGCTGGTCGAGGGATCCGCGATCATGCCGAGGATACGCAGTGGTCCCTTGACGCCCATCCGGCCAACGCCGCCCGCTGTATCGAGATGCCGCACGACAGGGCGTGTCAAGCTGACGAAGCCTTGCACGTCGCTCTCGTCGAAGAGATATTCCCACGGCAGCCCGGCCAGCTCGGCCGCCTCGATCCGCAGCTTGATTCTCAAGTCCTGCGACGCGCCCTTGCTGCGGTCGTAGACTTGCTGGATCAACGGCACCTCGGTGAAGACGCTGCGGAAGACGCCCCGTCCGAAATCCCGCAGCACCTGTTCGCCCCGCGTCTTCGGGCCTTGGAGATTTTTCTCGTCGATCTCCAGAACGGCGCTTTCCAGCTCACCGCGTAGCTTTGCCAATTCGCCGGGCGCACTGAACCAGAACTTCACCTGGCTCTTCGGCGCCTCGCCACCCGGCGATTTGACCACCCGGCCGTAATATTGCTGAGGGCCCCCGCCCGCCGGCAGGTAGGAGCCGATCTCGAGCTCGAAGTCTTCGTATTCGGCAACGGGCATTTTGAACCTCACTCAAACAAGACTTCTTATCTGAACGAAGAATGCCTCGAATTTGGATGGTCACTTCGCCACGGCAGCGCGAGCTTGGCGACAAACATCGCAAGCGGTCAGATCATGCTGGTCTGATCGTTCATGCGCCGGAGAGCAAAATCTCATCGAGGGCCCAATTCATGGACACCTCGAGGACAACGGCAACATCACTGAGCCAGACTATCACACACAACTTCAAGACGCATTTGTGAAGCAGCTCTCACATAGCCCGAAAAGTTTGTGCAGCACGCCCGCCATTCCGGACGAATTCGTTTTTTGGGGATCGAACTGATCCGGTCGCTGCGGCGACCAAACGATCGTGCCAGAATTCGCGCGATAACAGTCGGATCCCACACAATGATTCTGCAATCGCTCGCCGGTCTGCCTGCCTTCCTGGTCTATTTCTGCACCGGGCTGATCGCGATCGTGGCGTATCTGTTGGTCTATACCCGCATCACCCCGCACAACGAATTCCAGCTCATTCGCGACAACGATCCCGCCGCGGCGATTGCACTCGGGCTTAGCCTGCTCGGCTTCGTCGCGCCGCTGGTCAGCGCGATCGCGCATTCGGCCAATGTGCTGGACTGCCTGATCTGGGCGGCCATCGCACTGGTGGTCCAGGTCATCGTCTTCTACCTCGTGAGGGTACCGGTGCCGAACCTGTCTGGCCGGATCGCCGCCGGCGAACTCGCGCCGGCGATCTGGCTCGGTCTTTCCTCACTTGCGGCAGGCCTGCTGAATGCGGCCTGCATGATCTACTGATCACCTAGACATGACCGCGAAGCCTCCCACCAAGGACTTTGGCAGGCGCCGGCCGGCACCCGTGCCACCGCCCGCACGT
Source organism: Bradyrhizobium sp. ISRA442 (assembly GCF_038085055.1). Lineage (NCBI taxonomy): Bacteria > Pseudomonadati > Pseudomonadota > Alphaproteobacteria > Hyphomicrobiales > Nitrobacteraceae > Bradyrhizobium > Bradyrhizobium sp. ISRA442. The sequence continues at coordinate 4,355 of NZ_JALGCN010000008.1, read as the reverse complement.
GAGCCGGTGAAGCGCTCCGGCCATGTCGCCCTGCTGGTGATGGGCACGATCGCGGTCGGCACGACCGCCTACACGCTGATGCCACGCCAGAATTGCGATCCGCCGCCTCCGGGCGGTGCGGCACCGACGCAGACGACCACCGCCTGCGCCAGCAGCAGCCGCGGCTCCTCCGGCAGCGGCGGCTCGCGATGGTCGTCGCGCTCGAGCTTCTTCAGCAGCGATTCCATCAGCCATTCGTCGTCGGGGACCTCGTCCGACTCCGGCTCCAGCGGCGTCACCCGCGGTGGCTTCGGCTCCTTTGCGCATTCGTTCTTCTCGGGTGGCGGCTGACGCATGCAACGCATCATCTGTCCCGAACGCGACGACTGGCGGCAGACCGCCGAACAATGCGGCTTCGACTTCCACACAATCGACAGTGAACGCTATTGGGACGAGCGCGCCTACTACGCCTTCACGCTCGACGAGATCGAGCGCGCCGTCGAGGCCCCGACCGGCGAGATCGACGCGATGTGCCTGGAGCTCGCCGGCCGCGTCATCGGCGACGAGCGCCACCTGCGGCGATTGCAGATTCCGGAGGCGTTCTGGGATCTGATCGCAACGAGCTGGGAGCGCGACGACCGCAGCCTCTACGGCCGGCTCGACCTGAAGTTCGACGGCGAGACGCCGGCGAAGCTGCTCGAGTACAACGCGGATACGCCGACCTCGATCTTCGAGGCCGCGGTGTTTCAATGGACCTGGCTCGAGCAGGCGATCGAGCGGCGCATCATCCCTGCACGCGCCGACCAGTTCAACTCCATCCATGAGCGGCTGATCGACGCCTGGAAGACGATCGGTGCGGGCCGTCATCTGCATCTCACCGGCAGCACCGCCAACGACGAGGACGCCGGCACGCTCGCCTACCTCGAGGACACCGCGCGCCAGGCCGGGCTTGCGACCACGCTGGTCGACATCGAGGAGATCGGCTGGCGCGACGCAGGCGGCGGCTTCGTCGATCTCGACGACCGCGACATCGCGCTCGCCTTCAAGCTGTACCCTTGGGAATGGATGTTCCACGACGACTTCGGCGCAAAGCTTGCGGATGCGCCGACGCGCTGGATCGAGCCGCCCTGGAAGGCGGTGCTCTCCAACAAGGGTATCCTGCCGCTGCTCTGGGAGATGTTTCCGAACCACCCCAATTTGCTGCCGGCCTTCTTCGAGGGCGATCCGCGCGCCGCCGAGCTCGGCACGTCCTATGTCCGCAAGCCGCTGCTGTCGCGCGAGGGCGCGAATGTCACGCTGGTCTCGGGCGGCGTGCCGCTCGACGAGCACGAAGGCCCCTACGGCGCCGAAGGCTTCGTGCGCCAGGCGCTGTCGCCGCTGCCGAATTTTTCAGGCTTCTACCCGGTGGTGGGAAGCTGGCTGGTGAATCACGAGCCGTGCGGCCTGTCGATCCGCGAGGACGAGAGCCCCATCACCGGCAACAGCTCGCGGTTTCTCCCGCATGCGATCTTGTGAGCTCTTCTCTCTCTCCCCGTTCTTACGGGGAGAGGGTTGGGGTGAGAGGCTCCTTCCACAAAAAGTGGTGACACATGGACTCGCGGAGAGTCCCCCTCACCTGAATTCGAGCTGCGCTCGAATTCGACCTCTCCCCGCAAGCGGGGCGAGGTGCACAATCACCTCGCTGCGGCGATCTTCAGCGGCTGCGGCATCAATCCACCCATCGGGCGACCGGAGCGCGCCGGGTTGAGCTGGTAGAGGCCGCGGCGCTCGGTAACGGAACGGAAGGCATCGGTGATGCCGACGACCGATTCGGCGGCACCGAGCAGCAGCGTGCCGTCGGCCTCAAGGCTCCTGGCCATGCGCTCGAAGATCACCGCCTTGGTGTCCTGATCGAAATAGATCAGCACGTTGCGGCAGAAGATCACGTCGAACGCGCCGAGATGGGAAAAGTCCTGCAGCAGATTGAGCTGACGGAACTGGACCATGGAACGGACGTCGGCATTGAGCTGCCAGATATCGCCGGACTGCGTGAAATACTTCACCAGAAGCTGGATCGGCAGGCCGCGCTGCACCTCGAACTGGCTATAGACGCCGGCCTTGGATTTCTCCAGCACCTCCTGCGACAGATCGGTGGCGACGATCTCGATACGCCAGCCGGCGAACGCCGCGCCCATCTCCTTCAGGCACATCGCGATCGAATAGGGCTCCTGCCCAGTCGACGACGCCGCCGACCAGATGCGCAGCGATTTGCACGCCGCGCGCGCCTGGATCAGGCTGGGCAGAATGGTGTCGCGCAGATGATCGAACGGCACCTTGTCGCGAAAGAAAAAAGTCTCGTTGGTGGTCATGGCCTCGACCACATCGGTGGCAAGCCGGCCGTCGCCGCCCCTGATCTTCAGCACGAGGTCGGGAATGCCGGACAGGCTCGCCCTGCGGGCGAGCGGCAGCAGCCGGCTCTCGACCAGATATTGCTTGTCGGCGGAGAGATCGAGGCCGGATCGCTCTTTCAGGAACTTGCGCAGGTACTCATAGTCGGTGGGAGTCACGAGCGGTCTCCCGCAAACAGGCGATTGACCTTCGCACCGATCTGGTTGAGCGGCAGGATCGCCGCGCAGATGCCGGCATTGGCGGCTGCGCCCGGCATGCCCCACACCACGCTCGAGGCTTCGTCCTGCGCGATCACGCTGCCGCCGGCGGCGACGATGTCTTTGCCGCCGCGCATGCCGTCCGAGCCCATGCCGGTCAGGATCACGGCGAGGATGCTGCCGTGCCAGATCTCGATCGCCGAGGTGAAGAGCGGATCGACCGCAGGCTTGCAGAAATTGACGGCGGGGCCGTCGTCGAGCGCGATCGCGACATCCGTGCCGTTGCGCACGACGCGCATGTGCTTGCCGCCGGGCGCGAGATAGATCCGCCCCGCTTTCACCGGCTCGCCGTCGACCGCTTCATGCGCGGGCCGGCGGCTCGTGCGCGCCAGGTGCTCGGCGAGAATGGTGGTGAAGGTCGGCGGCATGTGCTGGGTGATCAGCACCGGGAAGCGGTCGATCACCGGACCGAGCTCGGTCACCAGTGTCATCAGTGCCTGCGGGCCGCCGGTCGAAGAGCCGATCATGAGCACCTTCGGCGCCTGGGCCGAGAACGGGCGTGTCGCCAGCGGGGCTGATGGGGCATGCACGACAGGCGCCGGCGCGGCAGGCCGCGCTGGCACCAGCGGGGCATGGGCCGCGGGTGCCAGCGGCGGGCTCGCAACCGCGGGCTTCCTGCGGAGCCGCGCGCCGAGATGGCGGATCTTCTGGATCAGGTCGTGGTGGAAAGTATCGGCGGCCGAGGCTTCGCGCGTCGATTCCGGCTTCGGAATGTAGTCGGCCGCACCCAGGGACAGCGCCTTGAAGCTGATCTCCGCGTTGCGGCGGGTCAGCGTCGAGGCCATGATGATGACGAGGTCGCGCTTCTTGGCGAGCAACTTCGGCAGCGCCGAGAGGCCGTCGAGCTCCGGCATTTCGATGTCGAGCACGGCGACGTCGGGTTTGATGCGTTCGATCTGGTTGACTGCCTCAAGTCCGGTACGCAATGAGGCCGCGACTTCCATGTCGTGCTCGGCACCGATCCAGCGCGAGATCAGACCGCGAATGACGACGGAGTCGTCGACGATCATCACCCGCAGCGGCCCCGCTTCTCGCGATGGGCTCGTGGTCGAATTACCGGCGAACGCAACACTCATTACTCACCAACTCAGACTGAAACGGTTCAGTTAACAACAAACGCCGAAGGATCCGCTCAGCCTCCGGTCGATCATTCAGATCAGGCCGACTTCCTGGAACTTCGCCGTCACGATGTCCTTGTCGAACGGCTTCATGATGTACTCATTGGCACCGGCGTGCAGCGCGCGCGCGATGTGCGCGACATCGTTCTCGGTGGTGCAGAACACCACCTTGGGCTGGTCGCCGCCGGGCATGCGCCTGAGATGGCCGAGGAACTCGTAGCCGTCCATCACCGGCATGTTCCAGTCGAGCAGCACCGCGTCCGGCAGCCCGCGCTTGCAGGCCTCGAGCGCCTTCTCACCGTCCTCGGCTTCGAGAATCTGGAAGTCGAGGCCCTCCAGGATCCGGCGCGCAACCTTGCGGATGACGCTGGAATCATCAACGACGAGACACGTTCGCATGTGAACCTCTACTTCTATCCCCTTGGGGGGCACTTCCAATTGCAAGTCCGTCGGCGGCTCGCCGCCGTATCAGGCCGCCATCATGTCCGGCGCCAGCTCGAGAACGCGATCGACGTCGAGGACGACCATGAGCTGTCCGTCGAGGCGATGGACGCCGCCGGCGAGCTTGGCCATGCGGGGGTCGAGGTTGACGGGGTTGTCCTCTTTGCTGTCC